>CAZADH010000136.1:0-15325 GCA_964483805.1 uncultured bacterium | reverse complement strand
CAAGCAGGCACGGCCCGAGATGATCCTCATCGCGGGTGGCGTTCACATCAGCATCGTGCCTGAGGATTTTCTCGAGCGCTGCCCCGAAGTCGACTATCTGATCGTCGGCGAAGGTGAACTGACGCTGCAGGCTTTCCTTGACCACCTGCGCGACGGCAAGTCCGTCGACCATCTGCCGGGCCTCGCCCTGCGTCGCGACGACGGCAAGCCGGTGGTCAACCCACGCCAGCCCCTGATCGCCCAGCTCGATTCGCTGCCCATGCCCGCATGGCACCTGGTCCCGTTGGGTAAATACGAAGTAGTTACACCAGAACGTGTTTCCCGCCCGAGCGCCGGAGCCGGTCTGGCCATCTGCGCCGAGCGCGGGTGTCCTTTTGCCTGCAATTTCTGCGCCTCCGGTTCGGTGTTCGGCCGCTCGTACCGCTCGAAGTCGCCCGAGAAGATCTTCGCCGAGTTGCGGCACCTCCACGCCACCTACGGCATCCGCGACTTCTTTTTCGTCGACGAAGTGTTGACGTTCAAAGAGTCGATCATCGAGAAACTGTGTGAACTGATCATCGACAGCGGCCTGCCGTTGCGTTGGTCGTGCAACTCCCGGGTCAATGCCAAAGGCATCAACGCCAAGACGCTGGCGATCATGCACCGGGCCAACTGCATGCGCGTCGATTTTGGGGTCGAGTCGGGTTCGCCGCGCATCCTCGAGTCGATCAACAAGGGCATCACCCTGAGCGACATCTACACGGGCCACGAACGTATTCACAAACAAGGCTTGTTTGCGACGACCATGATGATGGTCGGTCATCCCGGCGAAACCCTCGACGATTACAAGAAGTCGCTGAAACTCGTCCTGTATCTCGAGAGCGAGGTGGTCTGCTTCGGAGCGGCCACGCCTTTCCCCGGCACCGGCCTTTATCAATTTGCCCTACGCAACAATTATTTGCGGGTCGGCCCGACCGCATGGGACGACTACTACATCGGCAACCCGCTGCCAATCATGCGCAACGAGGCGTTCTCCCACGAGCGAATCGGCGAATTGACGGCGTATGCCAACGGCGTGGCCACCCTGATGACCACGCTCGCCTTCCACAAGCGGCACGAGAAGCCGACAGTGCTCGATACCGTGCGCATGTACACCCGCCTGCTTCTCGATCCCGAAAGCCGCGTCGAGTTTGGCCAACGCGCGACCTGGATCGAACTGTTCTTGCGCAAGCGCAGTCACCCACACGCGGTGCAGAACACCATCAACGACATGCCCATCAACGTGGTCCCGCGCTTTGTCACGAATTTTCGCATGTTGCGTGACGAGTTCGCCCAGCTCCACCTGCGCGGTCGACAGGTGCGTGCCGCGTTGCTCTACGGCGCGGCCGGAGCCGGTCTCCGTCGCGAGTTGCACGAACTGCTGTGCGGTCAGGCCCCGGCATCGGACGGCCTTGCCGGCGCGGTCACCCTCGAACACGTGGGCCCAGATCTCGACGCACCGGGGCACCCGGTCACCGCGAGTCAGGGCGCCGTGAAACACGACCTCGTGTTTCACGTCATCGAGGACAAGGATTTCTTCAGTCTCGTTAGGCACGTGCTCAACATCGCGTGGTTCGCGCTCACTCGCCCGGGGGTCGATCAGTTTCTGGTCAACCGCCAGATGAAGTTCGTGAATGCCGGACCCACTCAGTTGTTGCGCGCGCTCTTCGCCGGCGGGCGAAACAGCGTGGCATGGCAGTTGCTCATGACCCCGATCCTCATCGTGCGCTTCATGCTCATGGCACAACGAACCGGTGAGATGAAGGCCACCGAGTATCACATTCCCCCGGAGGGCCGCGCGTAGGCCGACCCCATGATGAAAACGGTCCTCGTGATTTCCTTTTCGGATCTCGCCAGGGATCCGCGGGTCAATCGCCAGATCCGCTTCCTGGCTGACCGGTACCGTGTCGTCGCCGCGGGTTTCGCCGACCCGGGGATCCCCGGCGTCAACTTCATCGCCATTGACGGCAAGCAACACCGCAGCCGACTGGGGCAGGTGTTCAGTCTCGTTTCGCTGTTGGCGCACCGCTACGAGTATTATTACTGGAGCAACAAGCTGGTGCAACAGGCCTGCCGGCGGCTGCCCGGCATCGCCGCCGACCTGGTCATTGCCAACGATCTATCGGCATTGCCGTTGGCGCTTCGCCTGGCCGGTCGTCACACAAAAGTACTGTTCGACGCTCATGAATACGCGCCCCGCGAACTGGAAGACCAATGGCAATTCCGGGTCTTTTTTCAGCAGTACCGCGCGGCCATGTGCCAACGCTACATTCCGCGTGTCGCCGGCATGCTCACCGTTTCGGGCGGCATTGCCGACGCTTACACTGCCGACACCGGGGTGCGGCCGACCGTGGTGACCAACGCTCCCGATTACCTTGACCTGCGCCCGTCGAACGGCACGCCCCCACAGATTCGCATGGTTCATCATGGTGCCGCGGACCCGTCCCGACAAATCGAAGGGATGATCGAATTGATGCGCCACCTCGACGATCGATTCGAACTGCATCTGATGCTCGTCCCCGATCCCGGCGGAACCTACTACGGTCACCTGCGCCGGCAGGCCGGGCACGACGCCCGCATCAAGTTCCTGGACCCCGTGCCGATGCGCGAGATCCCGGCCTTCATCAACCGTTTCGACATCGGGCTCTACATTCTGCGACCGATCAATTTCAACAACCTGCACGCGCTGCCCAATAAGCTCTTCGAGTTCGTGCAAGGACGCCTGGCCCTGGCCATCGGACCGTCGCCGGAGATGGCACGCATCGTCAAGGAACACCAGTGCGGTGTGGTCGCCGCCGACTTTTCGCCGGTGACGATGGCGACGGCATTGTCCGGTCTCGACGTCACCGCCATCAATACATACAAGAACAATTCACATCGGGCCGCACGTGTGTTGTCGGCAGAAACAAACCGGTCCATCGTCCGCCGCGTTGTTGCCGACCTGATCGGTCACTGACCATGTGCGGAATCACTGCACTCATTGACTCGACCGGGGCTACCGATGCGGTCACCCTGATCGGCCGCATGACCACGGCGCTGGCCCACCGGGGCCCCGACGATCATGGGTTCTGGGGTTGGGATGGCCGTGGCCGGCCCCGCACCTCCCGCGACACCGGACCACTGGCCGGCAGCAGCGTCTGTCTTGGCCACCGACGCCTGTCGATCATCGACCTGAGCGAGACCGGCCATCAACCGATGAGTTCACACGATGGCCGCCTGCACATCGTCTTCAACGGCGAGATCTACAACTACGTCGAACTGCGGCAGGAGCTGATCGCCCTGGGTCATGAGTTTCGCTCGACGTCCGACACCGAGGTGTTGCTGACCGCTTGGTGTGTGTGGGGTCAAGCCACGTTGGCGCGACTCATCGGCATGTTTGCCTTTGCCCTGGTCGACCTCGACGCCCGCACGATGACCCTTGCCCGCGATCAGTTCGGCATCAAACCGCTTTACTATGTATTGCACAACGGTGTTCTTGCCGCCGCCTCCGAAATCAAGGCACTCTGGCAACTGCCTGGGTTGCCACGCCGCGCCAATCCGGCGCGACTCTATCACTACCTTCGCAGTGGTTGGACGGATTTCGGTAACGAGACACTGCTTCATGATGTGCATCAACTGATGCCCGGGCACGTGGTCACCCTCGCCATCGATCGCCCACTCCTGGTCACACCCACGTGTTACTGGCGACTCTCACCCTGCGAACGCCCGGACCGGTCGCTGACCGAGAACGCCGCTGAGTTGCGCCGTCTGTTCCTCGACAGCGTCCGGCTTCACCTGCGCAGCGATGTGCCGATCGGCTCGGCGTTGTCGGGAGGCATCGACTCGTCGGCAATCGTCGCCGCCATCCACCATATCGAGCCGAACCAGGAAATCCACGCGCTGAGTTTCGTGCCCCCCGACCCGGACCTGAGCGAAGAGAAGTGGATCGATCTGGTGGGCAGCCACACCGCCGCGCACGTGCACAAAACGAGCCCGACCGAGCAAGACCTGGTCAACGACCTCGACCACCTCGTCCGCACGCATGACGAACCGTTCGGCAGCACAAGCATCTATGCGCAATACAGTGTATTTCGTCTCGCCCGCGCGCGCGGCATCAAGGTCATGCTCGACGGCCAGGGTGCCGACGAACTGTTCGCCGGTTATCGGCCGTACCTCGGGCACCGACTTGCTTCGTTGTTGCAGTTGCGGCAGTTTGCCAACGCGCTGCGCCTCATCCGCAACGCCCGCCGTCTGCCCGGCAGCGACCCCACCCTATGCCACACCGCCCTGGGCAAAAACGTTCCGGCACAATTGAAGCGCCTTCTCCGCCCCAAGCCGTCGATCCCGCCCTGGCTCGACATTCGCTGGTTTGTCGAACGCAACGTGTCCCAGGATGCAGTGCCCTCGAGCGTTCCCGAGAGTGGTCCCGGCCATGCACTGCGCGATGAGCTGCAGCGGACGCTGACACTCACCAGTCTGCCCATGCTGCTGCGTTTCGAAGACCGCAACTCGATGGCCCATTCGATCGAGAGTCGCGTACCGTTCCTCACACCGGCCATGGCTGAATTTGCCCTGTCGCTGCCGGAAGAACACCTTTTGTCGCTGCACGCCCAGAGCAAGGCGGTCCTGCGCCAGGCACTGCATGGCATCGTTCCGGCCGCGATTCTGCAGCGACGCGACAAGATCGGTTTCGCCACGCCGGAACGTCGCTGGCTGGGCGCCGTTCAACCGTGGGTCGATCGGATCCTGACCGCCGAGGCGGCGCAGCGGTTGCCGGCCCTGAATCTTCCTTACGTCTCCCAACGTTGGCACGATATCAAAGCCGGTCGTCAGCCCTGGTCATCGGAAGTCTGGTGGTGGCTCAACTGCCTGCGCTGGATCGAATTGTGCAACGTCGACTGCGGTTGATCCCGCATCGCCAGACGCACTGCGACAAGCCATTGAAGACCAGCCCCGCAATGGGGTATGCTCGCGCGGTAATGCACTGAGCTTCGGTGTGCAGAAAAGTGTAATCTGTCCGGGGACGCCGCCCGGTCATCTGCCAGGCGACTCGCATAGGTGGCGAGAGAATGAGGAGCCGTCGTGAAACAACCAGACAACTTGATGAACGCCCTGCAGGCACGGAAAACCGCCATCGGCATCGTCGGCCTCGGTTACGTGGGCCTGCCGCTCGCCCATGCTTTCGCCAAGCACTTCAACGTCATCGGGTTCGACATCAACCAGGCCAAGGTCGATCTGATGAAACAGGGCATCGATCCGACGGGTGAAGTCCCGCCCGGCGGCCTCAAAGAGGTGAAGATCGATTTCACCACCGACGAGAAGCGCCTGCACGAGTGCCGGTTCATCGTCGTTGCCGTGCCGACCCCGGTCGATCGCAACAAGCGCCCCGATCTCACCCCGGTGATCAAGTCGTCGGAGTCGGTCGGCCGTAACCTGAGCAAAGGCACGATCGTCGTCTTTGAATCGACCGTGTATCCGGGCGTGACCGAAGATGTCTGCGTGCCCATTCTCGAGAAGCTGTCGGGGCTGAAACACGGCTCCGACTTCAAGGTCGGCTACTCGCCCGAGCGCATCAACCCTGGCGATCAAGAGCATCGGCTCGAGACCATCACCAAAGTGGTGTCAGGGTGCGACACCGAGGCACTCGATGTCGTCGCCACGGTGTATGGCACCATCATCAAGGCCGGCGTGCATCGCGCCTCGAGCATCAAGGTTGCCGAGGCCGCAAAGGTCATCGAGAACACGCAGCGCGACATCAACATCGCCTTGATGAACGAGTTGTCGGTGATCTTTCACAAGATGGGCATCGACACCCTCGAGGTGCTGGCAGCGGCCGGCACCAAATGGAATTTCCTGCGCTTCTTCCCCGGTCTGGTCGGCGGCCACTGTATCGGTGTCGACCCATATTACCTGACCTTCAAGGCCGAAGAACTCGGTTATCACCCCGACGTGATTCTGGCCGGACGGCGCATCAACGACAGCATGGGTAAGTTCGTCGCCGAGAACACTGTGAAAGAACTCATCCGCCTCGGAGTCACCGTAAAAGGTGCCAAGGTGCTGATTCTCGGGTTCACGTTCAAAGAGAACGTCGCCGACTGCCGCAACACCCGGGTCATCGACATCATCACCGAACTGAAGGAGTTCGGGGTCGAGGCCATGGTGCATGACCCGCTGGCCACCCAGGAAGAAGCCCACGAGGAGTACGGTCTCGAGTTGATGAAATCGCTCGACCACGTGCCACCGGTCGATGCGATCATCCTCGCCGTTTCCCACAACGAATATCGGAAGATGCCGCTGGCAAAACTGCGCACCTGGTGCAGTCGCAGCGATGCCGCCCCGTTACTGATCGACGTCAAAGGCGTCATCGACCAGGCCGACGCACACCGCAACGGGTTCCGCGTCTGGAGGCTGTGACCATGAGCGACCGCAAGCAAAATGAAAATACAAAGTATTTCGTTCACGAATCGTCCTACGTCGACGACGGCTGCGACATTGGCGAAGGCACGAAGATCTGGCATTTCTGTCACGTCCTCGCGGGCACGAAGATCGGCAAGAAGTGCAGTTTTGGTCAGAATGTGGTCGTCGGACCCAACGTGACGATCGGCACCAATGTCAAAGTGCAGAACAACGTGTCGATCTACGACGGCGTCGTCCTCGAAGACGATGTGTTCTGTGGTCCGTCGATGGTGTTCACCAACGTGGTCAACCCACGCAGCCACGTGATCCGCAAACACGAGTACAAACAGACGCTGGTGAAGCGAGGAGCCTCGATCGGCGCCAACGCCACCGTGGTCTGCGGCCACACACTCGGTCGTTACTGCTTCATTGGCGCAGGATCAGTGGTGACCAAGGATGTCCCCGATTTCGCCCTGATGGTCGGCAACCCGGCCCGCGTCACCGGTTGGATGTGCCAGTGCGGCGTCAAACTCATCAGCGGGGCCGGCCTCACCGAAGGGGCCGTGCACGAGTGCAAGACCTGTCACGACCGTTACCTGGTCAAGAACGGCGTGTTGCAGCCGATGCCCGCCTAGACAAGAAATACAATATATTTACAACTACCGGCCCCGCCGCACGAAACGACGGCGAGGCCTTTTATGCGGCGGGGAACGACAGGACACCTGTCTTGCCAGTGATGCGGCGCAACAGCAGGCGGCTCGCTGACCACCAGTCTTTACAACATGTTTATATCACTTGCGAAAGAAGATCGAGACGAACGTCAGCTTCTGCCCCGGCACCAGCGTGTTGAGAATGCCATGGGTCGATCCCGCCGAGCAGTGCGTGGCATCGCCCGGCCCGACCTCGATCTGCTTGCCGTCGACCAGAGCAATCCCCCGGCCTGATGTGATGAAATAGAACTCCTCTTCGTCGACGTGGCGGTGTTCGGGAATGGTGGCGCCGGGCGCCATTTCATTGAGGCCCAGTGCGGCAAACGGCAGCGTCACCTGCGCGCCCTGTAGATAATCGCGGCTCTCGACGGTGCCGACACCGCCACGAACATTCTGTTTCACGAGTGCTTTGAGCCGATCGTACGAAAAGAACATCGATGTGCCTCCTGAACAGGGATGCGCCCCGGCCTCACTTGCCGACGCCGGCGGTAATGCCACGCAGGTAGTGACGCTGGGCGATGAAGAAGACGAAAATTGCCGGCAGAGCGGCGATCAGCGATGCCGCCATGATCATATTCACCGTGCCGTCGCTCTGACCCGAGAAGATCGACAAGGCCACCGGCAGCGGATAACCGCTTTCGTCCTGCATGATCACCAGCGGCAAGAGAAACTCGTTCCAGGCCCCGACGAAGCTGATGACGGCGAGGGTGGCCAGTACCGGCCGCGCCAATGGCAATACAATGTAATAGAAGATCCACCACTCGCTGCACCCGTCGATGCGGGCCGCCTCGAACAACTCGTCGGGCAGGTCGAGAATGTACTGACGCACCATGAAGATACCCATGACGTGGGCACACCCGGGAATGATCAGCCCGACATAGGTGTTGAGCAACCCCAGGTGTTTGAGAATGAGAAACACCGGGATCAACGTCACCTGGCTCGGAATCATCATGGTCAGCACCAGCAGCGTGAAGATGCGGTCGCGGCGCGGGAAGGCAATGCGGGCAAAGGCGTAGGCGGCCAGTGAGTTGAAGAAGAGCGCCGCCAACGTGAAGCCGGTCGCATAGATCAGGCTGTTGAGCAGCGGCACAGCCATGTTCGTCGATGCCCATAGCTCGCGGAACGCCCGCAACGACCAACCGTCGGGTTGCCCGAGCGGCGTCGGTACCGGCACCGTCTCGATCAGGGGGCAGTCGAACGAGGCCCCCACCATCCAGAAGAACGGCAGCAGCGTGACCGCGAGCGTGGCCATTACCAACAATACAAAGAGCACCCGCATGCCCGGCAACTCGCGCATCGTCACTCCTCGAGACCGGCGCGCACTCGCCGCTGCCAGAGGTTGAAGACACAGAACCCGAAGAACAACACGTAGACGACCGACGAGGCGTAACCGAGATTGAACCGGTTGAACCCCTGCACGTAGGTGTAATACATCAGCGAATTGCTCGAATCGAGCGGCCCGCCACCGGTGAGCATGTAGGGTTCGACAAAGAAGTGACTGCTGGTGACCACGGTGGCCACAAACACCATGAACATGGTCCGCCGCAACGACGGGATGGTCACATGCCAGAACTGCGCCCACCAGCCGCCACCATCAACTTGTACTACTTCGTAAAGCTGTCGTGGTACATTTTGCAGCGCCGCCAGAAAGATCACCAGGTTGTAGCCGAATCCCTTCCAGACCGCGAATGCGATCAGCGACGGCAACGACAACGTCGGATCGGTGAGAAACTGCACCGGCCCGATGCCCAACCAAGCGAGCAGATGACCGGTCGGGCTCTCGGCACTGAGCAACCAACGAAAGATGAGCGCGGCGGCCACCGCGGTCACCACCGTGGGCAGGAAGAACCCCAGACGCAGAAACTGTCGCCAGCGTGACCCAAACTGCTCGACGGTCAGGGCCAACCCCAACGCGATCAGGATATTGAGGGGCGTGCCCAGGAAAATGAAGACGATGGTGTTGCGCAGCGACGCGAGAAACGAGGCATCGCTGAACAGCCGGGCGTAGTTCTCGAGGCCGACGAACTGCACCCGCCGCCAGTCGCCCAGACCGTACGCGTCGAAGTCGGTCAGACTGGTGACGAATGCCGCGGTGATCGGCAGCAGACGGAACACGAGAATCAACAAAAACGCCGGCCCCAGGAACCCGGCGAGAATGGTCAGCCCGCGCCAACTGCCGGCCCAGGCCGCCGCGCGCCCACGCCCCGCACCGATCCAGAACCCGACCATCGCCAGTGGAATCACGCACAGCCCGGCCGCAACCAACAGGCGCGCCCAGGGCGACATCTTCGCTTTGCGCCGTGTCAGCACCTCGGCCGCCTTGTCGTTCAACTTGCTGTAGGCCTCGCGCGGGGTCGACACCAGGCGGAGCACCCGTTCGAGCTGGCGGAGAAACTCCTCGTCGATCAGCTCCCATTCCGGCTCCACCGGCGGACTGCACGTGTCTTCGAGCTGTTGCTTGAACGCATGCAGATGCGTGTCGCTCGCGAGTATCGGCAGATCCCACGCCGCCCGCACCGCAGGCAGATCCCGCGAGACCTCGAAAAATGCTGCCTGCACCTCGGGCCGCATCATGTAGGCCAGAAAACGCAGCGACTGCTCCGGATACCGCGTCGTGCGAAAGATCACCAGATCGGACCCGCCAACGAACGAGGTGCGCGTCTGGCGCTTTGGCATCGGCGCCGTTTGCCAGCGGTCGAAATCCTGCGGATGCTTTTTGACCAGGTCGCCCGCCATCCACGGCCCCGAGATCCAGACCGGGGCATAACCGCTGACGAAATCGGTCGTGTACGATCGGCCCGTATCATCGAACATTTTCGTCAGGCCGTCACGAACGAGCCCCAGCATGCACTCGGACGCTTCGACAAATGCCCGTTCGTCCCATGCCGGCCGGCCCGGATCGCTCAGATCGATGCGTCCGCCCGATTGCCAGTACAACGTCAGAAACTCGAACGTCCCGAGCGGATAACAAACGAAGTATCCGGGTTCCCCGCGTTGCCGCTTGCGCGCATTGATGAGATGACCCAGTTTGACAAACTCGTCCCACGTCTCGGGAAACCGCTCGTAGCCAACGTCTTTGAGCGCGTCCTTCATGTAGAAGATCAAACGGGTGTCGACATACCATGGCAGTCCGTAGAGACGGTTGTCGAACCGGCAGGTCTGCAGTGGCCCCGGGAAGAACGCATCGGGGCGCAACCCCACACTCGCGAGCCGATCGTCGAGCGGCAGGAGCGCATGCAGACCATGCATTTTGGTCATCCAGGTCGTGCCGATCTGGGCCACGTCGGGGCCGATCCCACCCACGGCGGAGGTCACATACTTCTCGTAGGCATTGCCCCACGACTGCCCCTGCACCGACACGCGGATGTCGGGATGTTCGAGCGAAAACGAGGCCACGATCGGTTCGAGCAACTTGGCTTCGCCGCCGACCGCCCAGAAGCGCAGCCGCACCGGTTCGGCCGCTGCCGGTCGCCCCGAGGTCACGACGACGATGCACAGGATGGCAATACAACTTATGTATTTCCATCGGTTGTGCCAGGTCGGCACGCCGAACTGCCGACGCTCGCAGATGTTTCCCCGTGTCATCACCATGGACGAGATGTTACCACGGCGCCGCCCGAGCGGGCAGCGTCAGCCACTCACTCGCCCGCGAGTTGATCATCGAGACGGACCGGTGTCGCCCCTGGGTGGCGCCGATCCGGGCCGTGGTGTAGCATGAAACAGCCACGACACGAACCCGCGAGCAGATTCACAAGCGAGCAAGGAGTCCGCCATGGCCCGCGTCAAACTGACCGGACTGGATTCGCGAGAGTACGAGCATCCCTTCGACCGGCGCGCCCTCGAGGCCCTGACCGGCACCCCCGGACTCGAGACCCTGGTGCGGAAATTCAACGAGTACGGTCTCGAACGACTGTTCCGCATTTCATTCACCGGCAGCAATCTCAAGGTTACCCCGCGCAACTTCCCCGATCTCGATGCCATGTTGCACGAACTGTGCGGCATTCTCGACATCGCGCGGGTGCCCGACCTCTACATCCGCTGGGATTACGGCGTCAACGCGTTCACCGCCGGCGTCGAACGGCCCCTCATCGTGCTCGACTCCGGGTGCATCGACCTTCTCGACGAGACCGAACTGCGCTTCGTGCTCGGTCACGAACTGGGCCACATCAAGAGCAACCATGTGCTGTATCACCAGATGGCCATCGCGATCCCGATCATCGGCAAGATCATCGGCTCGATGACCCTCGGGCTGGGAAGCCTGATCGGCACGGGCCTCGAACTGGCCTTGCTCAAGTGGCACCGCATGTCGGAGTTCACCGCCGATCGTGCCGGGTGTCTGGCCTGCCAGGATGCGAGCGCGGGTTCCCGGGCCTTGATGAAGGCGGCCGGGCTGCCGGCGAAGTATCACAACGCGGCAGTCACGGCCGAGTTCGAAGCACAGGCACGGGCCTTCGACGATCTCGACGACTCGACCCTCGATCTGGTGCTCAAGTGGCTGACCTCGGCCGGCATGTCGCATCCCTGGACGGTGATGCGGGGTTCCGAGTTCTTGAAGTGGGTCGACGCGGGAGAGCTCAACAAGATTCTTGGGCGCACACGGTTCGCCACCATGACCCCGCCGCCACTGCCACCTCCGCTGCCACAATAACCGGTTTCCCCAGTCTCCTTCCTTCCCTGGCATCTCAGCCGACTCGGTCAGACATGGAGAGAATCGCATGAACAGAAACCTCTGGGGATGTGCAATACTTTATGTTTCACTGTCCTTGGCCACACCGGTGGCGGCGGCCCCGATCGTCGTCGACGATTTTTCGGCAGGTTGCGAACTCACGGGGCGCTGGGCCGACAACCTTGGCAAGAATCCCGAGGGCAAGAACTTCTCGTCGGCCGGCTGCATTGGCGGCAACTATCACTACACCAGTTCCCACGGTGCGTACCGGCGCACTGGCAAAGAGCGGGCAACCTACCGGGTCAAGGTGCCCAAACCCGGTCGTTATCGCGTCGAGGCCGGATTTCGTGCCAGTGAAAACCGCTCACCGAAGGTCACCTATGAGGTCACGCACAAAGGCGGCAAAGCGCGCAAGGTCGTGAACCAGCGCGGCTCGAGCAATTGGGCCGACCTGGGCGTCTTCGAGTTCGACGCCGAGGCGGTCGTGGCCATGGTCAGCGACGGCGGCATGTCGGCCTCGGTCGATGCCGTGCGCCTCACCTCTTCGGGTGCGACAATCACCGATGGCGGTGCGGGGGCAGGCAGCACGGGCGAACCCGGCGGCAGCACCGTGGCGACCGGTTCAGGTTCGGGGCGTCCGGGCGGGCTCGACGATGTTCTGGGGACCGGCGGCGGCAAGGCCCAGAAATTCGGGGCAGGCAAACACACGATGAAGGTTCCGGCCGCAGGCACCGTGCACGCGACCGCGTGCTTGATGACCTATCAAGGCGCGGCGCTCGAGGTCAGCGTCGTGACCGGCGACGGCAAACGGATCCCGTGGTTGTCGTGGCAACGTGCCAATGACAAAGATCCGGGTCTGCTCAGCGTCGAAGGCAAGGCCGACGCCCAATCGTGCCGCGAAGAGAAGCCCGGCGACTTCACAGCTTTCCCGGTAACACATGCGTTCGAGGTACCGGCGGGAGCCCAACTCGAGATCGAACTGAGCGGCGACCTGGCCGCTCCCGATGGCGCCCTCGTCCTCGAATTCGTGGCCGGCAAGTAGCGGCCGCCATCCATGGCAGCAAACGACCCGCGCGCCAAGCGCGTTAAATGACGTAGGGGCGCGGTTACCCGCGCCCCTACGTGGTTTTTACGGATTAGTAACCGCGATCGTAACCGCCGCGACCGCCGCCGCCACCGTAGCCACCGCGGCCACCGCCACGGCTGCCACCGCCGTCAGGACGGGGCTGGGACTCGTTGACCTTCAGTTGCCGACCACCGAACTCTTTGCCATTCATGCTCTGAATAGCAGTGTTCGCCGCCGTGGAATCGGGCATCTCAACGAAGCCGAAACCCTTGGAACGACCGCTCATCTTGTCGGTGATGATGCGGACGGCGTCGACCTGACCATAAGCCTCAAAGGCCTTCTTCAGATCTTCTTCAGTGGTCTTGTACGAAAGGTTGCCAACGTAAATGTTCATGTAACTAGGTCTCCTCAGACTTGTCGATGGCTGCAACACCAATACGGGTTCGAGCCGGAACGTGGAACAAAACGGAAACGGAAAGGGAAAAAAATCATTGATGCCAAAATCTACCCTACGAAACTGCCCTCCTTGCAAACCAGACCGCCGGTGAACTCGCGCCCACCCACGATCAACATCGGGACCAGCAAACCCAACCACCTAACAAAAACAAACCCCCAGGAACCCATGCCTGCGCATGAATACCGGGGGCGTTATTCGCATCAGTAATCGGCGCCAGACCAGACAATCAGAAGTCTACCTGATTCTTTTCCAAATTGCAACATTCATCGCGCATTTCGTCTCAGTGCCCGGAAAACCACGGCACACCGGGACTTCGCGGGCCAGGTCAGGGTACGATGTTGGCCTCGCCGTCATAGGAACCCTTGTTGATCTCGGGCAACTCCTTGCCGACGATTCCGCGTTTGATCAGCATCGGTGGCACGATAACCGGCATCGTGGCCCGGAAATTGTAGATCATGCTGGGCAACCACCACATCTTCACCTGGCGTTTCTTTTCGAGCACATGATTGAGCAACACCACCAGATTGTTGGTGCAGTTGTTGGTAATCGTGTGGTAATACTCGCCCTGGCGGTTCACCACCGACAGGCGCACCGTCTCCCGCACCAGTTTCTCTTTCTGGGCGTGGTCGAGAATGCATTTGTAGGCAATGAGTTTCTCGTCAGCGTATTTACAACAGGTGTCAAGGTAGTCCTGCCAGGTCGCCAGGATCCAGACGCAACCGAAGGTCTTTTTCAGGCCCGCCACGAGATCGTATTTCTGATCGGTGCGCTGATACGCTTCGATGCTGAGCACGAAAGCGCGTGACTCTTCACCCTTGCTGTTGACAAGCCCACCCGGTTTGAAGGTGTACAGCAGCAACGAGTGCGCCGCCAACCACTCGGGCGCGAACGGTTTTTTCACGAAATAGACGTTTTCGACCAGATCGGGGCGGAGGGTGACGGTATCCCAGACGTATTCGCGCCGGTTGTCGTCGCCCTTGACCGGACCGTACGACCAGCGGAAATCCTTGATCACCAGAGCCCCGTTGTCGCTGCGCAGCAACGACGGCGGCCTTTGCGCGGCTTTGTACGGCGGCAGCACCACCTCGGGCGCCTTGGGATCGATCAAGGCGATCTTCTTGACCTTGATGCAGGTGACGTCATCGGCCTGACGCGCCAACCCCTCGACCCGCACCTGGCGGCCTTGGTACAGGCGGGCCTTGTTGGCATCGAGCCACAACTGGAACACCCGTCCGTCGGGGGTGTTCAGGATCACCGACTGGTCATGGATACTGACCATGCCGCGCAAATCGTAGGGAACGGAGTACCCCGAGAGCAACCCGGGCTTCTTCGCAGTCGCCGTCTTGGCCGGATCGACGGCCCCATTGGCGGCGGTGGCGGCAACCACCTTGACCGTCGCGGCTGCATAGGGATCCTGGGCGGCGCCAACCGGCGAGCCCGGCAGGATCGACAAGGCCGCCAGCAACAACCACGCTACACCTGTGTTTGCACGCACCGATGTCATTGTTATGCCTCCTGATCACCCCTCTGGGGTGCTGCGCATCTATTATACCAGACCACCCACGAGGTCGAAGCCTGGTTGTTGCTCGACCGCAAAGAGCCCTGCCATTGACACCCGGCCAGGGCCTGCGCGACCATGAGTGCATGGACATCGCCAAGTACGTCATCGGCTTGATCATGATCGGAACCCTCTCGTCACCGCATCTGGCCGCGGGCCAGGCCGCCCACCTCACCGTCGGCGAAAAGATCATCTACGGCGGTGGCCCCGACCAACCACCAAAAGAAAAAGACACCGGGGTCTCGCTGAAAGTAAACAACTTGCGCGGCAGCGATGGGCCGCAAACCACGGGAAGCGACCCGGCCGGGCAGACGCCAGTGCCTGATGGGGCGGGAAGTCAGGCCAGTCCCGACGCGATCACCACCAATGACCCCGGATCCACCGACGATGATAAATACACCGTATTACTTCTCACCGGCCGCGCCGACGAGATCCTGACCGCGGTCGAGGGCCGTGATGACCTGCGCGCCCTCGC
>CAZADH010000135.1:10372-15513 GCA_964483805.1 uncultured bacterium | reverse complement strand
GGTCTTGGCGCCGCTGCTCGGCACCGCCCCCCTCCCCAACGATTTTTACCCCGGCAGGGACCCATGAGCGACGACATTTCGATGGTTTCGCCCAATGCGCCATTGCTCGACAAGATTGCGGCCCGGCGGCGTCTCGATGACGACGATGGGCGGTTGATCTTCTCGCCGCAGTTCGACGCCGAGCGGCCGCGGCTTCTGGCCGCCGCCGACAAAGTCCGGCAACAGAATGTCGGCGACCAGGTCTGGATGCGCGGGCTCATCGAGTTTTCGAATTACTGTTGGCGTCGTTGCGCATATTGCGGCATCAACGCGACCAGCCCGAAGGTCGATCGGTACCGCCTCACCGTCGATGAAGTCATCGCGACGGCCGGGGCGGCGGTGGCCCTTGGTTACCGGTCTTTTGTGTTGCAGTCGGGCGAAGACCGCACCTATGCCGTCGAAGACATTGCCGCGATGGTGCGGGGCATCAAAGAACTCGACGCCGCAGTGACGTTGAGCATCGGCGAGTGGCCGCACGACGCTTACGAAGTATGGCGGGCGGCGGGTGCCGATCGCTACCTGTTGCGCATCGAGACCAGCGATCCCGAGTTGTACCGGCGCCTGCATCCGGATGCCGACTGGGAGACCCGCGACCGTTGTCTGCGCGATCTGAAGGAATTGGGATACCAGGTGGGTTCCGGGGTGCTGGTCGGTCTACCCGGTCAAGATGGCGCGACACTCGTGCGCGATCTCAATTATCTCATCGATCTGCAACCCGACATGGTCGGTCTCGGGCCGTTCATTCCGCATCCAGACACCCCGCTCAGCGAGGCTCCGGGCGGTTCGTTGCCGGATACGCTGACGCTGCTGGCGCTGGTGCGCATCTACCTACCCGACGCGTACATGCCGGCGACGACGGCGATGGGGTCGATCGACCCGCAAGGGCGGCAGAAGGCGCTGCAGGCCGGGGCCAACGTGATGATGCCGAATGTGTCGCCGATGGCGACGCGGGCGCTGTATCAGCTTTACCCCAACAAGATTTGTATCAACGATCGCCCCGACGCGTGCCGCGCGTGCAGCGAAGGCATCATCCGGCGGTTGGGGCGAGAGCCGGCGCTCGGGCACGGGCACATCCGCCGCAACCAGTTCTGATCAGCGCGTGCCTCTACTTGCGGCCGCACTTGCTGCAACTGATGTTGCCATTGCTGTCGAAATCGTAGCGGGCCGACGGGTCGATCGGGCAGGTCGGCCGGTCTTTCAGATACGGATGCCCTTTGGTATCGGGCTTCATCAGTTCGTCGATGTTGATCGTGGCCATCTTGTTGTTCGGATGCGCTTTGTCGTAGCGGGCGATTGCGGCGCCGATCTTGACGCGGACCGCAGCGCAGGTGCCCTCGCGGGGGCCGCGCATCGTGAAAAACAGGATGGCGACGAAGATGACGAGAAGCGCGATGGGTACGGCGACACAGGCCGGGCTCATGGTGCCGACGGTACCGTCGTAATCGTCGAACTCCCCTTTGGCCTTTTTCGCCCGCTTGGGCAGTATATCGCCACATTTGGCGCAGGTGGCTGCTCCGGCCGTATTGTCGGCCTTGCAGGTAGGACACTTGATGCCGGCCGCGGCGGTTCCCTTGGGACCTTTGGTGTCGGCCATGCCTTGTCTCCCTCTGGCGCAGGTCGCTCGTGGCGACGCCATCGCGTTGGGGCGTCGTCCATCCCGACAAGATTGTACACCGTTTGTCGGCACGTTGCACCAAAACGTCAACGATCTTGGCGACGATTTTGTTTCGAGAGTGTGTAACGGGGCGCTTTATTTCGAGGCGGCAAACCCCTATACTTCGGCCAATGAAAGCAATGCGAACCGAACGAGATTTCCTGGGCGAACGCGAGGTGCCGGCCGGCGCCTACTATGGCGTGCATGCGCTGCGCGCGGCCGAGAACTTTGCCTTGGGCGGTCGCCACATCCCGCGCGACATGATCCGCGCGTTGGCCTTGATCAAAAAGGCGGCGGCACTGGCGAATCAGCGGGTGGGCGAGTTGCCCGACGATCTCGCGGGGGCGATGGTGCAGGCGGCCGATGAGGTCTACCAGGGGCGCTTCGACGGAGAGTTCATCGTCGATCCGCTGCAAGGTGGGGCCGGCACGGCGACCAACATGAATGCCAACGAGGTGGTGGCCAATCGCGCCAACGAGATTCTCGGCAAGCCGCTGGGCTCCTACGCCCCGATCAACCCGCTCGATCACGTCAACCGCGGCCAGAGCACCAACGACGTGTTTCCGACCGCGGTGCGTATTGCGGCGATATGGCAGTTGCGCGAGCTGGTCGATGAGGTCGCCCGGTTGCAGGAGACTCTGCAGAAAAAAGAGATCGAGTTTGCCGACATCCTCAAAATCGGGCGCACGCAGTTGCAGGACGCGGTGCCCGTGACCCTCGGGGCGGAGTTTTCCGCCTACGCCGAGGCCATTTCGCGCGACCGCTGGCGCCTGTATCGCGTCGAGGAACGGTTGCGGGTGGTGAACATCGGCGGCACGGCGGTTGGCACCGGGATCAACGCCGGGCGCCGGTTTCAGTTCGAACTGATTGGCGCTTTGCGCGACGAGACCGGTACCGGTCTGTCACGCGCCGACAACCTCGTCGAGGCGACGCAAAACGCCGACGTGTTTGTCGAGGCGTCGGGGCTGCTCAAACCGCTGGCCGTGAACCTGGCGAAGATGGCTTCCGATATCCGGTTGCTGGCCAGCGGGCCCCATTCGGGGATCGGCGAACTCATTCTGCCGGCGGTTCAGGAAGGCAGCAGCATCATGCCGGGCAAGGTGAATCCGGTCATGTGCGAAATGCTCAACCAGATTGCCTTTCGTGTGCAGGGCAACGACGTGATCATCGCGCAGGCCGCGGCCGGTGGGCAACTCGAGCTCAACGCCTTTTTGCCGGCGATCATGGACGCGCTGCTCGACAGCTTCTCGTTGTTGCGGCGCGGCATCGCCCTGTTTGCCGACCGCTGCCTGGTCGGGCTGCGCGCGAATGTGCAGCGGTGTCGCGAGAATCTGCGCGGCAGTCTGGGCATTCTCACGGTTCTGGCCAAGAAACTCGGGCACCAGAGCGTGGCCGAGGTGTATCGCCGCCACGTCGAGACCGGCATGCCGGTGAACCGTCTGCTCGTCGACGGTGGCCTGGTCACCGAGAGCGAGTTGGAAGCGGCGATCGACGACTACCGCGTCACGCGGGCCGAGCTCGAGTGACCGGCATGACCGCATCGCGTCGGAAACCCGCCCCGAAGTCCGCAGGGTTGGCGGCGGCGACGGCAGCGGCCCTGGCGCAGCTCGAGGATTGGCTCCGTCGGCAGCCGGGAGTGGCCGTCGCCTTTTCGGGCGGCATGGACAGCGGTTTTCTCGCGCTGGCTGCCCACCGCATCGCACCCGAGAAAACGGTGGCGATCTTTGCCGATCACGAATTGTTGGCCGGGTTCGACCGTGAGCGGGCGCACACGTTGGCGGCCCGGTTCGGCCTCACGCTCCGCGTCGCGCAGTTGTCGTTGTTGACCGACGTGCAGGTGCGCAGCAACCCCCCGGATCGCTGCTACTGGTGCAAGCGCGTGATCCTGCGGGCGCTCGCTCAGGCCGTGCCCCCCGGCTGGACGGTGGCCGAGGGTTCGCAGGCCGACGATGTCGGCGATTACCGACCCGGCCGCAAGGCCCTCGAAGAGGCGGGTATAACCAGCCCGCTCCTGGCGGCCGGCTTCACGAAAGAGCGTATTGCTGAAGTATTGCGTCACTGGGGTGCGGCCGAGCTGATCGCGCCGGCCCGTCCCTGCGTCGCCACCCGGTTCGCCGCCCACACACCGCTGAGCGAGGCCGGGGTCGCCCGGGTGATCGCCGCCGAAGAGGCATTGGCCGATCTGGGACTGACGCACCTGCGTGTGCGCGACCACGGCGAGCTGGCGCGCATCGAGGTGGCCCACGAAGATATTGACGTTGTATTGCAATCTCGCGAACTGGTGGTGACACGCTTGACCGAACTTGGCTATCGCCATGTGAGCCTCGATCTGGCCGGTTATCGGCGCGGGTCGATGAACCGTCCATGAATCAGACCGATCTGTTGCGGCTTCTCGCCGACGTGAAAACGGGAGCATTGGGGGTCGACGAGGCCTGCGGCCGCTTGCTGGCGGGGCACGATACGCATGGTGGGCGTTGGTCGTCAGCAGAGCCCACTGAAACACCAGTCTCGCCCAGTGCAACCGGCCCGACGGGCGATCTGGTGCTCGACACCGATCGGCACGAGCGCCTGGGCTTTCCCGAGGCGATCTATGCGGCGGGCAAGACCTGCGAACAAGTCGTGCGGGCCTTTCGCGGGTTGCTCGGCGAGAATGGTCGCGCGCTGGCGACCCGGTGCGCTCCCGAGAGCATCGCGGCCCTGCGCCAGGAGTTTGGCCAGGCCAACGTGCACGAGCAGGCGCGAGTCGTCTGGGCGATCGGGACACCGCCCACGCCACTGGGGCGGGTCGCGGTCCTGGCGGCCGGCACCAGCGACCTGCCGGTGGCCGAGGAAGCGGCGTTGACGGCCGAGTTTGGCGGAGCGACGGTCGAACGCATTTACGATGTCGGCGTGGCCGGCATCCATCGCTTGCTGGGGCGGCTCGACGCGATTCGCACGGCCGAAGTTGTCATTGTGGTGGCCGGCATGGAAGGCGCGTTGCCCAGCGTCGTTGGCGGCCTCATCGGGGCCCCCATCGTCGCGGTGCCGACCAGCGTCGGTTACGGGGCAAGTTTCGCTGGATTGACCGCGTTGCTCGCCATGCTCAACTCGTGTGCGGCAGGCATTCCGGTGGTGAACATCGACAACGGTTTTGGTGCGGCCGTGGCCGCAGTGCGAATCCTCAAGCGGAGAAACCCATGACCACGCTGTATTTCGATCCGTTCTCGGGAATTGCCGGCAACATGGTGGGGGCGGCGCTGCTCGATGCCGGGGCCGATGCCGAACGGTTGCGGCGGGCGCTGACCTCGATCCCCTTCCCGGAAGGGCCGCTGGGGCTGATCTGCGAACGGCGCATCAACAAGGGCATCAGCGGGATGTATTTCAACACCGTCGAGGACCACGAAAGCGGGCCGAACCCGGGATACGGGCACGACGGTGCGGTGCAGTCGGGTTTGCCGACGCGAAAGGC
>CAZADH010000135.1:0-10362 GCA_964483805.1 uncultured bacterium | reverse complement strand
AGACGGGTGGGGGCGCGGGAAAGCGGCGCAACCGCGCGGCGGCAACTGAACACGTGCACGGGTTGCATCACACCCACGAGCATCCGCACGACCACGACCACGATCACGATCATGGCCACGGCCACGACCACGATCATGGCGATCACGAGCACACGCACGATCATCATCACGATCATGCGCACGCGCACCGTGGCATGGTCGAGATTCGCGAGTTGCTGAAGAAAAGTGACGTGCGCAAGAGTGCGCGGACCTTGGCCGAACGGCTTTTTCTGGCGCTGGCCGAGGCCGAAGCGCGGGTGCACGGCTCGACGGTCGACGAGGTTAAGTTCCACGAAGTCGGCGCGCGCGACAGCATCGCCGACCTGGTCGGGGCCGCCGTCTGCCTCGACGACCTCGGGGTGAGTTCCGTGTTCACCGCGCCGGTGCATGTCGGGTCGGGGTTCGTGAAATGTCAACACGGTGTATTGCCAATTCCGGCTCCGGCGACGGCCTTGCTGCTGACGGGGCTGCCAATCTTCTGCCTGCCCGGCGTGGTGGGTGAGTTGACCACGCCGACGGGTGCGGCCGTTCTGCGGGGACTCGACGCCAAGCCCGGCTTGCCGCCGGGCTTCACCACGCGGAACATCGGCTTTGGCCACGGAACGATGGTGTTCCCGATGCCCAACACCTTGCGCGTTTTCGTGGGCGAGAACACCGCGACCGGGCGCCGACTCGAGACGGTGGCGGTGCTCGAAACCAATCTCGACAACGTCACCGGCGAGTTGCTCGGGCACGCGGTCGACCGGTTGATGGCGCGCGGCGCGCTCGATGTGACCTTGACCCCGATGTTGATGAAGAAGGGGCGCCCGGCGCACCTGCTCACGGTGATGGCCCGTCCCGAGGCGGTCGACGAACTCGAGGCAGCGATTTTCGCCGAACTGCCGACGCTCGGCGTGCGGCGCCAGTATGTGCTGCGCTCGGTCCTCGAACGCAAGGGCATCGAGATGAATACGCCGGAAGGCCCGTTTCCGGGCAAGCGCGTCGTCGATCTCGACGGGACGACCACCGACACGCTCGAGTTCGAGTCGCGACGGGCCATCGCCGCGCGGCGGGGCGTGCCGGTTCGCCGGGTGCGCGACGATGAGCGGTGAAGATGCTGGGCCGCAGTTGACTCTGGCCGGTCGCGGCCTATCATCTGGGAAGCACCGCGTGCGCCGGTTCGACCGGTCTGCACGACACTGACCTCGCGAAGGACACACGCTCATGGATGCAGCCCCACGTGGAATCCGCCCGCACATTGCGCTGTTCGGCCGCCGGAACGTCGGCAAGTCGTCGCTGATCAATGCCCTGACGGGCCAGAAGATCGCATTGGTCAGTGACACACCTGGAACGACGACCGACCCGGTGTTCAAGAACATGGAGTTGCTGCCGTACGGGCCGGTCGTGCTCATCGACACGGCCGGGCTCGACGACGTCGGCGACCTGGGGCGGATGCGGGTCGAGGCGAGCCTGCAGGTGCTGCGCAAGACCGATCTGGCCCTGGTGATCCTCAACCCGGCGCCCGCGCTCGACCCGTGCGAACGCGAGCTGTTCGAGCGGCTGAAACAGGGGCGGACGCCGTTTCTCGCGATCATCAACAAGGTCGACACCGGTGAGCCGCCGGCGAGCCTGGTGGCCGAGCTGGCCACTTTTGGCGCGAAGGCCTACCCGGTCAGCGCCCAACGGGGCACGGGGGTGGTCGAGTTGCGCGCCGGACCCATGCAAGACCGGCTCAAAGATTTCGACGCGGGGACCATTCTCGGTGACCTGGTCAAGCCGGGCGACACCGTGGTCCTGGTCTGCCCCATCGATCTGGCTGCGCCCAAGGGCCGCCTGATCCTGCCGCAGGTGCAGACGATCCGCGATCTGCTCGACGCCGATTGTATTGCTCTCGTATGTAAAGAACGGGAGCTGGCCGCCACCATTGCGGCCCTCAAACAGCCGCCGGCGCTGGTCATCACCGATTCGCAGGCGGTCAACAAGGTGGTGGGTGACCTGCCGCGTGGGGTTCCGTTCACCACGTTCTCGGTCCTGTTTGCCCGTTACCGTGGCGATCTGGCGACGTATGTCGACGGCATTCGGGCGCTGGCGACGCTGCCGAGCGATGCCACCATCCTGATTGCCGAATCGTGCACGCATCATCAGGTCGCCGACGACATCGGCCGGGTCAAGATTCCACGTTGGTTGCGCCAGACGTATGGGGGCGGCATCCAGTTCAAGTTTTCCCAGGGGCAGGACTTCCCCCGCGACCTGAGCGGCATCCATCTCGTGGTGCAGTGTGGTGCCTGCATGGTCAACCGTCGGGCGGTGCTCGATCGGATTGCCGCGTGTCGGCAGGCCGGCGTGCCGATCACCAACTACGGCGTGCTGATCTCGCATCTGCACGGTGTATTGACGCAAGCCCTGGCGCCGTTCGGCTTGTCGATCGAGAACGACGGGCGTGGCGGGCGCTGAACCGGTGGTGGGCAGCGGCGTGACGCTGACGGTGACCGATGCGCGGCGTCGCCGCGAGTGGCGGACGGTGCGGGCGATGGTGCGGTTGTTCTGCGCGCATCGCCACGGCTCGGGGGCCGGGCCACTGTGTGCCGACTGCGCCGGGTTGCTCGCCTACGCGCAGATGCGCCTTGCGCGCTGCCCGTTCGGCCGGCACAAGCCGACGTGCGCGCGCTGTCCGATCCACTGCTACCGGCCCACGGAACGAGCAACGATGCGTGAGGTGATGCGCTGGGCCGGCCCGCGCCTGCTCGGAGTGCGCACCGTGCTGGCGTTGTTGCACGGGTTCGACGCGCTGCGGCCGGTGCCAAAGAAGCGGTGAACGCGCACCGACCGACGCGGGAGAGTGTCGCCCAGCCCGGCGTCGGATTGTTCGCCGGGGTGCTGCTTTTGTGCGTCCTGTGCTGGGTCCATTGTTGGCGAACCGAGCCGGCTCGTATTGACATACAATGTATGCCAAGCGAAACACGGGCCGAGAACGGGCACTGCTTTGTCTGGGCCCCGCGTGAGGCCATGCCGCTGGGCGATTGCCCGTCGGCGCCCAAGCGTTCGGGAGCCACTCTTTGGGAGAACGGTGGCCAGATCGGACCCGGCCACCAGATGCACGACGACATCCGCGCCCTCGGTGGCGGGAGGTTCTCGCATTGGGGCAGCGTGCTCTATTTTTCGACCTCCGACCACACCGATCCCCGCACGAACGGGCGGACCTACGTGTTGCGGCTGACGACGGCGACGCCGGCGCAGATGGCCTGGGCCGTGGCCGGGAGCGCGCTGGCCCTCTGGTTGCTGCTGCGCGATGGTTGCCGGTTGTGGCGTTGGTTGACTCGGTTCGGCCTGGCGGTCGTCGGCGGTGCCGGCGGCCTGGTGTTCGGTTCGTGGTTGCTGCATGGGTTGGCCCGGGGGCGGTCGCCGGCCGCGACGGTGTCGGCGTGGCCCGAGATGTGCCGCGTTGGCCTGCATGAGAGTACCGCGGTGCTGGCGGTCGCTCTGGCCATGGCCGTCGTGGCAGCGATGGTTCATGCGGTGGCGCAAGCCCGCCAATGCCGGGGGCGATTCCCTGCGGCCTCGGCCCGGGCGCGAAGCACATGGTATGAAACCGGCGCAACAGTGAGTAAATACGGGGTATGGCTTAGTCTTGCGATGGCGGTTCTCCTGCTCGCCCGTTGTTGGGCGGCAGTTCCTGGGCCGTCGGTCTGCAACGACCATGCGTTCACCAACACGGTGGTGGGGTATCTGCCATTTGCCGATGCTCATGGGTACTATTCCGGTGCCGAAAGCCTGATGCATTCAGGCTGGCTCGATGAGTGGAACACCCGGCGACCCATCAATGCCTGCTTTCTCGCGGGTCGCACCTGGGCAACGGGGGGCGATCACGGCTGGGCAATGGTGCTGATGACCGCCTTGGTCGGGTGGTCGAGTTGGTATTTCGCCGATCGCATCGGTCGGCGGTTCGGTTGGTGCGCGGGATTGGCCGGCTGGGCGCTGCTCATGGGTGCGCACAGTCTATATCTGGGCACTTTTCTCAGCGAGAGCCTCGGTGCGGTTCTCGGCGCACTCGCCACCGGTCTGTTGCTGTCGCGGGCCGTCGCACCAGGTGCGTTGCGGTGGCAAATCGCCGCCGTGGGCGCGTTTGGGCTGGCCTGTGCCGCCCGGGCCGGGCTGCAGTTGGTGGCACCGGCCGTCGGGCTCGGAGTGGCTCTCATCGGCGGTGGAGGCGTGTCGGCCATCGCGCGCCGCGGGCTGGCCATGGCTTTCGTGGTCCTGATGGCACATGGCTGGTCCGATCTCCTGAATACGTTGTATTTCCCATCGCGCGTTCAGGCGAACGCCAACTTCGCCCACACACTGTGCGGTCTGGCACGGGGCACCGACTGGTCGGAGGCCTATCGGACCTTTCTCCCGCATTTGCAGAAGCTGACGACCCAGGAGGAGCAAGCTCGTCTGCTCTATGCGCAAGCGTGGGTGGCGTTTCGTGACGAGCCGCTGCGTCTTTTCAGGGGACTCTGGCGCAACCTGGCGTTCTGCGCGACGAGTTCTCCCGAGAACTTGATCGCCCCGGTGGTGCCGGCGTGGTTGACCGCCTGGTTGGCGGTATTGCCGGCGCGCACTGTGGTCGGGTGGGTTGTCCTGTTCGTGGCGTTGATTCGCTTGCGTTCTGTCGTGAGGGGCCATGATGCCGCGATGCTCGGGCTTGCCTGGCTCGGTGTGCTCGCATCGGCCGCGTTTGTCTACGGCGACGGTGCCTGGCGGGTCATGGCCCCCGGTTTTGCTTTGGTGGCCGCAACAGCGGCCGGTCTGGTGGTGTGCCGCCCGGTGCGGTTCGGCACCGACCGTGAGTTGGCCCGACGCGGAGACATTGCCGCGGTGGCCCTCATCGTTCTGGTGGCTGGCGGTGCCGTGGCTGGACCCATACTCTGGCGCAGCTCGACGCCGCCGGCCTGGCGGGAGCGACGCGACCACCGGGTGTTGCCATACGGACGGTTCGTGATCAATACGGGAACGTGGGTTCAGGGGGCGCGTTTGGGGGATCAGCCACTTGGGGGCGGGGCGTTGCCCGTGGTCTCGCCGGCCGCCGTGAAACAGTACCTTGCCTACGCACCGGCGCAACATGCACTGGCCGATGTTCTGTCCTGGATGGCATCGGGGCCGGTCGTCCTGGGGGCCGTCTACGATTATCGCTCGCGATCGACCGTGCAACTCGTCGCCCCGCCCCACTTGTATGGGGCCTCAGCAGCATGGCTCATCGTCGATGCGGCGCGGGTCGTTCCCTACTGGCGCGTGGCGTCGGTGACCGTCGTGCCCGAGGCCGTTGCCCTCATCGAGGCGAATCCGCCCGCAGGGTCGCCGTGATCACGCAGGTGTGCCGATGGGCGGGCCAAGACCGTGATAAAATATAGACGGTGCCGCCGGGCGATGCCTGCCTGTGGTCATGCAATACATGAGAAATACAGTGTCTTGATCTGTCGGCAAGTGGCCTGCGCCGAGCGACGGGGCCTTGGTCTGCATCTACACATACAAAGAAGGAGCGAAGCGATGAAACGAGCGGTGGTGGTTTTCGCGCTGTGTCTGCTGATGGCGACGACGGTCTGGGCGGCGAAGGCGCCCGCGGTGGGGGCGCCGGTCAACGACGTGGCGCGTTATGCCGAGTTGCAGGGGACGATCGATTTCCTGTTCGGGGTCGCCATTGATGGCGGTGTCATCATCGAGGATGTTCGCGTGTCACCGGTCATCCGGGCCGACAAGTGGTTCGAGTATCCGATCGAGATTGGCGTGAAAGGCCGCGAGGCGGCATTGCCCAGATTCCTCGATCGGCTCAAGATGTTTGGTCTGCGCGGTGGGCGTCTGGAGGTCGGCAACTTCGTGCTGTCCTCGCTCGGGAGTGAAGACCCCAAGATCGACGACGTGCTCAGCGCCAACGTGACGCTGCGGGCACTGTTTTTCGATGCCCGCACCCCGATCGACTTCTGCGACAGTGCTGCAGCCCTGGCGGCGGCGATGCGCCGGTTGGCGAAACACGCGACCTTCGGCGATGGGCCGATCGCCCCGGGCCAGGCCGGTCGTGAACCGCGCATCAAGCTGTCGAACCTGAGCGTCGACGCCGATGGGCGTGTGCAGATGACCGGGTTCGGACTGCATCCGGTCGATGTCACCCGCTTCGGCCGCGATCTTCTTGGCAGCGGTGGCTTCAAAGAAGTGTTTCTGCTCAACATGAACCGCACGCAATTCAATGGCGTCGGTTGCTGGCGCTTCGATCTGGTGGCGCGGTTGCCGTTGGGCCGCTGATCTGTCCGTGACCGGTTCGCGCTCGCGCTGTCTGACGGCCGCGGTTCTGGCCACCCTCGTGGTGGTTGGGGCCGCGGCCTGTGCTTGGGCGCAGGGTGCCGCGGGTGGCGGTGTCGACCCGATGCACCTGATGATGCGCATCCAGCGCGATCCCTATGATGCGCGGGCCTGGAACGCCTACGGCATCGAGCAGGCCCGGCGCGGCGATGTCTGGGGTGCGGTGCGCACCTGGCGCCAGGCACTCAACTGGAACCCGCGCTACGTCCACTTTTACAACAATATAGGAAGTGCCCTGCGGCGTCTCGGCCAGCCCCGGTATGCGCTTGCCTGGTACGAAGCCAGTCTGCGGCTGATGCCCGCCTTCTTTACCTGGTACAACGTCGGCCTGCTCTACGAAGAGCAACGGCAGTTCGATCAGGCCGTGCGCGCCTACCAGGCGGCATTGGCGCTGCACCCCGAGTACGCCGATGCCCGCGCCCGGTTGCGCGCGTTGCAGCCGGGGCAGGCGCCGGCCGCCGCACTCGCGGCGCTGCCGATGCCGCCGGTGACCGGCACTGCGCGGGCCGAAACCATGCCGCGACGGGACCTGACCAGCGGCGATGCGGCCGGTGGCACAGCGGTCGCGGGGAGCGGCGAGATGGGCACGGCCAACCAGGTGCTGGGTGACGGTGTTCAGGTCGCGCAGGCGCCATTGCCCGAGCAACCGCCGGCGTCGACCAGAAAACCGAAAAGACGCCAAAAAGCTGAGCACGTCGGTGGTGACGTCACGGCCGGAGAGGTCGGCGCTCACGATGGCACGGGGGGCGCGCCAGTGCGGCCCCCGCAAGCAGTTCTCTCGTCGAGCGGTGGCAGTGCGGTCGGGGGTCCGGTGTTTCTCACGTTCGACGGCGGGGCCGATGCCGACGGCATCCCCGCCATTCTCGCGGCGCTGCAGGCGCGTGGATTGACCGTGACGTTCTTTCTGACCGGTAAGTTCGTGAAAAACTATCCGGACCTGGCACGCGACATCCAGGCGCGCGGCCATGAGATAGCCAACCACAGCATGACGCACCCGAACATGAGTTCGTGGGATGCGGAACGCATCGCGGCGAACCTGAAAGACGCCGCCGACACCATGGTGCGTGTGCTGGGCCGGCCGCCGGTGCCGTTCTTCCGGTTCCCGTTCGGCGCCCAGAACCGCCGGGTCGAAGCGATTGTCGCCAGCCTCGGTTATCACCCGGTGTACTGGGATATCGACACCCTCGACTGGAAGGAACCGCCGGTGGCGTCGATCGTCGACAAGGTGCGCCGACGCATCAAACCGATGGCGGTCGTACTGATGCACTGCGGCAGCAAGAACGGCGCGCGGGCGCTGCCGACCATTCTCGACGATCTGATGAGCCGCGGTTATACTCCGCGAAAACTCTCGACCCTGGGTCCGACCGAGCTGGCCGCCTTGCCGTAAGCCGGCCAGCGCGGCCCGGAAACCCGTCCGCTCGTCCCGCGCCGCCGTGCTGCACGAGACTGGTGTTTCGCGCCCTCGTCGATTGGGCAACCGGGTATGACGCACAGCGGGTGCGGTTGTGTCTCCGAATGTTACGGTCGCAGCAGCTTCACTGCCTCGCTGGCGGTTGTCGCCACCTTGAAATAGTCGCGGTGTTCGGGCTTGATGGTGTTGTGGGCGATCCCGTGCTCGATCAACGCGATCAGGGGCTGGAAGAAGCCGTCGACATCGACGAGAACGATCGGCTTGTGGTGCATGCCCAACTGTTTGAGCGCAAACGTCTCGAAGAACTCGTCGAGGGTGCCGACCCCGCCGGGGAGGATGGCGAACGCGTCAGCGTGGTCGTGCATGCGGGCCTTGCGGTCGCGCAGATCATCGGCGGGCACCAACGTATGGCAGCCAGGATTGGCGATGCCGTTGTCGACCATGAACCGCGGGACGACGCCGGTGACATGCCCGCCCGCCGTGCGATGGGCGTCGGCGACGATGAGCATGAGACCGCAAGTGGTGCCGCCGTAGGTGAGATGCATGCCGGCTTCGGCGATGCCGCGGCCGAGAGCGGCGCCGGCGTTCTTGATGGCCGGTGATACGGTCGAGCTTGCCGCACAGAACACGCAAACGCGATACGGTTGTTGTGTCATGGCAATGTCCTTACACGTTGAGGTTTTTCCTGGCAGTAAACGCACGCTGCGTGCATCGTGCGCAGGCGAGTTCGGGGGTGGGCTGTGAGCGACGGAGCCGATACGGTCTCGTGCAGCGCTCTGCTTCGTCAGGGCGGGGACCGACACCGCAAAGGACAGCGGCCGCGACACGGAATGTCGCGGCCGCTGTCTTCATGTCGTCGTTACGTTGTATTGCTCGACGACGGTGTCCGTATTACTGACTGAAGTGCTGGAAATCTTCGGGCCACAGGGCAGCCGAGGCTTTCTCGGGAGTGCGCGCGGTCTTGTCGACATACGGCGTGGGACTGCACTTGCTCTTGAAGGCAGCGAACTTCTCGGCGCCGAGGTGCTGGGCCAGAACCTTGAGCGGGTCGCCGGTGAAGAAGCCCGTTTTCTCGCGGGCGCTGATGATCTTGTCGGCATCGGCTTCATCGCAGCCGAGGCGCGCCAGGGTCTTGCGGCCGATGGTGTTGAGGTCGAGGTTGAACGGGAACTCCTTGGGTTTCGCCTTGTTGCCGAACATCTTGCCGAAGAAGCCCTTCTGGGGGGCCACTTCTTCTTCGATGATCAACTTGCCCGAGAACCACATCTCCGGACCGACGTTCGCGAAGATGTTGGTGTCGTCGTTGATCTTGGCGAACAGGTCTTCTTTGAAGCTGATGTACGCCTGCCGGGCCTTGGTGAACTCTTCCTTGCTCATCTTCTTCTGAACGTAGGCGAGCTTGGCCTGGTAATACGCTTGATACAACTTGTGGGCGTCGTTGCTCATCGGCACGTAGTTCATGCCTTCCAGAACGATGCGGCGGACCGTCTTCTTGTCGTCGGGGAAGATCTTCACGAAGGCGTTGATGAACTCCGGATAGCTCTTGGGCTGCGCCAGGAGCATCGTCGACACGCACTTCTCGAAGGCTGCGTTGATCGAGCGGCTGGTCAGGATGTCGTAGAGCTGACCGGCGATGACGCCTTCGGTGCACATCAACTGCAGGCCGTTTTTCATTTCGCCGGTCTTCTTGCCACCGACGTGCATCCAGATGTAGCGGTCACGGCGAATCGGATCCTGCCGCGAATAGAGGAACTCGGAAATGTTGTATTTCTTGCGGTCTTTCTCGGCCAGCTTCGGATTGGCGGGGCCATACACCGCTTCGAACGCCTCGGCCCAACCCTCGGAATACGCCATGCCCAGATCGGTGATGATCGGCGTGTCGTGGCCGTTGGTCGATGGGCGCTTCATCTCGGCGAACGACTTGCCCATGGCGTCGACCATGATGGCATGCGCGTTCTCATGGGCGATGACGAGATCGAGCGTGTCGTTGTCGATTGCATCTTTGACCGAGAAGATCGTCTCTTTGCCGGCCTTGATGTCCATCAGGCAGATGACCTGCGTCTCGAGCACCAGGCGCTTGCCGGCGTCATCGACGACCTCGACACCCATCGGGATCATGCACGGACCCGGGTCGGGCATCGTGGCGGGCAGCGGCGACTTGTCGAACATGACCAGCGGCGCGTTGACCTGGGCGGCGAGATACTCGAGCAGACCCTTCTTTTGCTCGTCGTTGAGGTCTTTGGCTTGCTGCACCATTTTCGAGAACAGTTGGTACTTGATGGTGCGGGCCGCACGGCGCAGCTTGAGCGAATCGGTCATCTCTTTGCTGGCGTTGAGGTAGGGCAGCGCCTCTTTGACCTGCATGCCGTCGGTGGAAACCTTGGCTTGGAATGCGTCCATGGAGAGCGCCGTGATGAGATAGCCGATCTCTTGAATCTTCACGGTTTTGGGCAGGTTGGCCAGTTTGCCGACCACGTTGGTCAGGAAGTTCCCCTGCACGGTCAGCGGATGGCAGACCATGATGCCCTTGGCCAGCGGCGTGTCGTCATTGGCGAGGGCGGTCGTGGCCGGACGGGCGTCGGCGGTGCCGAGTGTCAGTG
>CAZADH010000134.1:0-15540 GCA_964483805.1 uncultured bacterium | reverse complement strand
GACCCGATTCGTTGATCGTCGCCTTGATGCCGAGATTGGCATCGTTGATCGTCTTGGCGAGGTTGTCCATCGTCATATTGGCGGCGTCGATGACGAACTCGCGGCCGTTCACGGTAAAGGTGCCGTCGGTGACCCCGAAGTTCTTCAACGGCCCGGTCAGCGGGTGGAACGACAGGAACGAGTACATCCGGTGGGCCTGGGCCGTCTGTTCCACGGTCATGGTGATGTTCTGCTGATCGGCGGTGTGGGTGATGACGCCGCTGGCAACCGCGGGGTTGTCGGAGAACTCCGGATAGCTCTCCTCGCCGGCGATCGAACCGGGGTCCTCGGAATTTTTCTTTACAATGTGCAGCTCCCGCACCCGGTCATGCTGCACCAGGGTGTGGATGCCGTTGCGAATGGTGACCAGGCCCTTGCTGTCGAACGACACATCGATATTGACCTGTTTGCCGAGATCCTCGATCAGCTTGTCGCGCCGGTCGCGCAGATCGTTGGCATTGGCGTTGGCCGTTTCGACCTTCTCGATGTCGATGTTCAGTTGCGCGATCTGGTGCGCGAAACTGTTGATCTGGTTGACCGACTCCTCGATCTGGTCGTTGATGCTGCCCTGGAACGAATGGTCGGCGGCACCCTGGAGCCGGCGCAGCTTGGTGTCCAGATCGCGAAACATGGCGGTCAACGCATCGGTCTCTTCCTTCAGGTTGGCCCGCAGTTCCATACGATTGGGGTTGACCGACAGGTCCTGCCACGACGACCAGAACTTGTCGAGCTGCTCGCGAAAGGTCGCCGAGTTCGGTTCGTTGAAGATCGCCTCGATCTCTTTGAGCAGGTCGTCGGCAACGGTGTTCTGCTCGAGGGTCGTCGTCTCTTTGCGAATACGCGCATCGACAAACTGGTCGCGCATGCGCTCGATCTTGCTGACCTCGACGCCGGTCCCCAGTTGCTGCGCACCCCAGGGCGAATTGAACCCGGGAACGGCCCACGGGTCGGTGGCATTCATCACCGCGCGTTGGCGGGTGTAGCCCTCGGTGTTGGCGTTGGCGATGTTTTGCGACGTGACATCCATGCCGGTGCGCGTGGCCAACAACGCCCGTTTGCCCAATTCGAGACCGAAAAAGGTAGCACGCATGGGTTGCCTCCTGTGGCGTCGCCGGTCGCCAACGATATTGACCGTGCGTACGCCGGTGGGCCTTTTTTGGCCCTTACGATAGATATCGGCAGTTTCTTGACTTCTATTGAGGGGGGGGCGTTTGCCGCCATGTCTTGCCGTTTGATCCGGCCGGGCGCATAATGACCCCGATGAGTCAGCCCGTCGATGACGGGCGACCAAGGAGGCCGGGCATGCCCAAGGGCGGCAATCTGATTCCCTCGACCAAATCACTCAATGACGGTCTGATGTCCATGGAAGTGGGCAAAGACGTGGCCAAGAGCATCGTTCCCACCGACCCCTATGCGTTTGTGGCCCAGTGTGTCTGGGGCGGCGTCGGCCTGATCTTGCTGTCATACGGCAAGAAACGCAGCGAACTGGTGCCCGCACTGGGCGGTATTGCGATCGTATTTACGTCATACATGATCGACGACAGCTCGGTGAACATGTCTCTCGCCTGCGGCGCCATCCTGGTGGCCATGTATTTCATGTCGAGAGATGGCTGACGAGGCACCGACACCCCACGTTGCCAACGCCGCCGACCTGCAACGCGCGCGACAGGTATTGATTGCTGTAGGCACCGGCACCTTTCTCTCGGCCCTCGACGGCAGCAAACTGAATGCCGTGTTGCCGGAAATTCTCCGCGCGTTGGCTGCAAACCTGGGCACCGGCGAGTGGGTGATCAGCGGGTTTCTTTTGGTGGTCAGCGGCCTGATGCTCTCGGTCGGGCGGCTGGGCGACCTCTGGGGGCAGCGTCGCCTCTACCTGTTCGGTTATCTCGTTTTCGTGGGCGCGTCGGCGGCTTGCGGCCTGGCCCAGACCATTGAGGCTCTCATCGGTTTTCGCCTGGTCCAGGCCTTTGGGGCCGCCTTTTTATTCGCCAGTTCTCCGGCCATCTTGACGCGAGCGTTCCCGGCTTCGTACCGAGGGCGGGCTCTGGGCACCCAGGCCACCATGACCTACCTGGGGCTGTCGTGCGGACCCGCACTCGGCGGGTGGTTGACCGACCAGTTCGGGTGGCGCTCCGTGTTTCTGGTGAACATTCCGATCGGCGTGCTCGCCATGGTTCTCGCGTGGCGATACGTTCCCGATGACCTGGCCCCAGCGCAGACCGAGCCGTTCGATCTGCCCGGCGCACTGTTGTGGCTCGCAGGCCTGGGGGCGCTGATCGCCGGCCTCAATCGTGGGCCGGCCTGGGGATGGGCGAGCCGCGAAATCACCCTGCTGCTCGCAACCGCCGCGTTCCTGCTCGCCGCTTTTGCATGGCGCGAGGGGCGCACGACCCATCCGGTGCTGGATGTGAGCCTATTGCAACATCGCGTATTTACATCGGCGGTGATTGCCGCTGTTCTCAACTACATCGGCCTGTTCACCGTATTGTTTCTCATGCCGTTCTATCTCATCCGCCTGCGCCAGTTCACCGTTGGCGAGGCAGGCACCATGCTGACCGCACTGCCAGTGGCCATGGCCCTGATGGCATCCCTGAGCGGCCGCTGGTCGGACCGGTTCGGCACGCGGGCTCTCGGCTTCGTCGGCCTGGCGATCCAGACCGCCGGTTTGCTGGCACTCGCCCGCAGCGACGGGACCACAACAACGCCAACCCTCGTCGCCATCCTGGCGTTCACCGGTATCGGCAACGGCACCTTCATCGCTCCCAACAACAGCGCCTTGATGGGCGCCGCACCCCGTCACCGCCAGGGCATCGCCGGCGCGATCATGGCCACGGCCCGCAATCTCGGCATGGTGCTGGGCGTCGCCCTCGCCGGTGCGATCGTCAATACCCACGGTCAGGGCGGTGAATTCGCCATGGCCACCCACATGCCGGCCCTCGCCGCCGCCTTCACCGTCGCCGCCGCCCTGACCGGCTGCGGCGCTCTGGCCGCGGCAGCCCGAGGTCGCGAACAACGCTGAGATCATGTTGGTCAACCGGCCAACGACAACCGCAAAGCGAGGAACCGCATGAACGATCTGACCGAACGCACCACCGACGACCTGCGCGAAGAACACCGCCAACTCGGCCGCACGCTGCTGAACCTGCATGAGAAGCGGGCGATTCTGGCCAGCGAGACGCCGGCCACCCGCTCGGTGGCCGATCAGGATTCGCGCGCGCTGGTCGAAAAAATCGATGCCGAGATGGAGCGCATCCGGCAACGCCAGCAGGAACTGTATCGCGAGTTCAACCGCCGGCGCGAGGCCCTTCCCGACACAACCTGAGCGCCCGGCCACCGATTAATGCGACAGTTGACATTATGACAGTTACTGTCGTATTATAACGATGGATGAAAGAAACAAAGAGATACAACATTGTCGAGATCGAAGCGCTGACCGGGGTGTCACGGCGCACCATCCGGTTCTACGTACAGCGCGGGTTGCTCGACGCCCCTTGTGGCGCCGGGCGCGGGCACTATTACACCGACGCCCACGTCGCCCAGTTGCGGCACGTGCTCGATGGTCAGGCGCACGGCCTGTCGCTCGATGCCATTGCCCGCAGCCTGCATCGACGTGAATCGACCACCCCGCCGACCCTGAACACGCCCGGCGCCACCGTCGGCGTCTGTGCCACCGACGACCCCGGGCTCACTGAACACGTGCCCGGGTTGTGGTTACGAATCCCGATCCTGCCTGGGCTCGAACTGCATCTCGAGGCCGGCCGCACACGCCCATCACCGGCGCGACTCGACCAGTTGCGCCACGCGGCCCGGGCGATCCTGGCGCTTCCCGAGTCACCGGCCGACACCGACAACCTCTGAGTCCAGCGCATAGCCCCCGCCAAGACGCAAAGCATACAGAGAACGCCCACGTGCCGTGCCAAGGCAAGCCAGCAACCACCGACACTGAGAATACCGACGAGAGGTGGGCCCAAAGCCCGGAAAGAGAGCAATACAATGTCAATCACTGAACCCGCACGACCATCGTCCGGTTTGTTAACGACCGAGGGAACGCCCATCCCGCTGCTCGGTGTCGAGTGTTGCGCCCGTCTCGCCGGGTTTGCCGTCGAGATGACCACAGCGCAACGTTTTCGCAACACCGAAAAGAAGCCGCTCGAAGTCACCTATCTGTTCCCCCTGCCCGAGACGGCCGCGGTGACCGGGTTGAGCATCACCGTCGGGTCACGCACCATCCGGTCGGCCATTGCCGAACGCGAAGAGGCGTTCGCGCGCTACGACGAGGCGATGAGCAGCGGCGACGGTGCCTTCCTGCTCGACCAGGAACGCCCGAACGTCTTTCACCTCAGCGTCGGCAATCTGCTGCCGGGCGAAGAAGCCGTAGTCAGTATTGACACCATATTTACAGCGGCCCCCGAGGAACGTGGCGTGCGTCTGCTCGTGCCCACGACCATCTCGCCTCGCTATACCCCGGCCCAGTTGAGCGCTGCCGACCGGCGCGAGATCGAGCGCACCACCCCACCCTATGCGGCACATGTTCCCTATGGGTTCAAGTTCACTCTCGACGTCGAGATGGGTTCGACGATCCGGGGGGTCAGCTCACCTTCTCACCCGCTGTCGGTGCGCATCGACGGGCAGAGCGCCTCGGTTTCGCTCGGCCAGGAAACCACCGAGATAGACCGCGACCTCGTCATCCTGATCGAGACCACCGAGCCACGACAGGCTGTGGCCACCGTCGCCGAAATGCAGGGGCACGACCACGTCCAGGTCGAACTGTACCCCGATGTCCCACGGGAGACAGCAACACATCCGCGGCACATTGTATTTCTCGTCGACTGTTCCGGGTCGATGAACGGAACCTCGATCGAAGAGGCCCGACGGGCCGTTGAACTCTGCCTGCGGCAGATGCGTCCCGGCGACCGGTTCCAGATCGGCGTGTTCGGCTCGACCCATCGTTTCCTTTTCGAGAAGACGCAGGATTACAGCCAGGAGTCGCTCGATCGGGCGATTGCCCTGGTGCGCAACATCGCCGCCGACATGGGCGGCACCGAGATCCACACAGTTCTCGAACTGATCGTGACCACACTGCCACCGGCCGGCATCAAGACCACCGATGTGATCGTATTGACCGACGGCCAGGTCGCGAACGAAGCGCAGGTTATCGACCTCGTGACCCAGCATGCCGAGCGCAACCGGATCTTCTCGTTCGGCATCGGCGCCGGCGCGAGCGAGATGCTGGTGCGCGAACTGGCCCGCAAAACGAGGGGCGAAGCCGAGTTCATTGCGCCCGGCGAGCGCATCGAGAGTAAAGTTCTGCGGCAGTTCGCACGGATCGACACCCCAATACTGACGGGGGTACGCATTGACTGGGCCGGTCTCACCGTCGAACCGGCGACCGCGGAGGTACCGCCGGTGTTTCACGGGCAACCACTCATCGCGCGCGCCCGGCTCGCCAGCGGCGAACACCTCAACGATGGCGCGACGATCACGCTCGAAGCAGGCACGCCGCAAGGCCACCGCACCTGGACGGCGCGGGTCCGCCGGACCACCACGGCAACCCGCGCGGTCTGTCTGAGCTGGGCTCGCGACGCCATTCGCTCGGCCGAGACCGCTCACGGCGCCACGAGCGGTGGCCCGACGACGGCCGCAGGTTCGCAACAGAAAAGGTCCGGCGCCAAGAAGAAATCACGAGCACTCGAACTCGCACTTGCCTACGAACTGATGTCGAGCGAGACCAGCTTCATCGCTGTCGAGGAGCGCGACGAACAAGACAAAGCCAAGGGACCGGCCGAACTGCGCCAGGTCCCGGTAGCGATCACGCGCGGCTGGGGCGGCGGCGCGCTGGGCGGCGGTGCCGGATTCGCGACCGGCGCGTTCATGACATCCATGCCTGCGGGAGCACCAGCCCCAATGCAGAAGAAATCCGGGGGGCTGCTGTGCCGCCTCGCCGAGAGTGTGAGCGATCTGCAAAGCCACCTATTTTCGCAACCGGAACGCCGCCTGATGCACCATTGCCAGGAAGCGAGCGAGGCGGACATGCGCGACGGTGGCGCACCCACTGCACCGGTCTCACCCGCTCCCGCGGCAGCACCCAACAAATCGGCGAAACGCAAGAAATGCGACACTTCCGGGTCCAACGATGGGTGGCATCTGCAGGCGATGATGACGCAACGGTTCGATGGCAGTTTTGCCGAGGCCGCCATCCCGCCCGAATGGCTGAACCCAACTCTGCAGAAGTTCATGGCCGACCGTATCGGCGAGTTCACGGCATCGCCCGACACAGTGCGTGACGCGGTGATCACAATCGTGGTCCTGGTTCTCCTGTCACGCCATGCCGCGGCGGTCGCCGACGAGTGGCGCGGCGCCGCCGAGAAAGCGCGGCGCTGGCTGGCAAACCAACCGCTGTCGGTCGAGGGCGAGCCCGACCTCGAGGCCTATTTCAACCGGGTGCTGCCACACTGAGGGGCAGTGAATGTGCGAGCGGCGTGGCGAAAGCCTGGTCGGCCGGAACCGGTGGCAAACGCCGCGCCTCGACACGAGACCGGCAAACCGGCAAACTGCGCGATTGACAAGGATTCGTGAGTACGTTATAGTTGAGTTTCCACGTCATCTCGAACCGCCTGAAAAGGCGATAGCCAACGGAGAGTTACCATGAGTTTCACTTACAATCCCAACAAACGCAAGCGCCAGAAGACCCACGGTTTTCGCAAGCGCATGGCCACACGGTCCGGTCGCAAGGTTCTGAAGCTCCGCCGTCAGCGGGGCCGCAAGCGCCTCTCGGTCTGATTTTCCCGGGCCGTTCTGGGACTGACCACACTCAAACGCCGACAGGACATTGCCGCAGTTTTCGCTTCGGGGCGACGGTTCTCGCGACAGGGGCTGTGTTTCTATCTCGCCACCGGTCGACCCGGGTGGTTTCGGTTTGCCATGTCGGCTCCGAAACGCTTCGGCAAAGCGGTCGCGCGCAATCGCGTGCGTCGCTGGATACGCGAGTGCCTCCGGCTTCACCCGGAGCTGCCTTCGGCGGTTGATGTGGTCATTGGTCTGTACCGGCCCTGCGACACCTTCAGTTTCCCGATGATTCGCAATGTCATTCACTGGGCTGCACCGCGCCTGGCTGTCGGCGCTCACCATGGTGGGCGCACCAGCCCAGCCGGTTCGCACCCGTGAATGCGATGAGCAAGGGCGCCGCGCGGCGGCTTCCGCCTTCGGCCCTCGCCGCGCATGGCTCATGATGGCCATGAGTCGGCAGGTCCAGACCGAAGCCGAGAGAACCGCCCTTCCGCTCCTGGGTGGGCCGCATGGTGCAGTCTCGGGTTCATCCGGTTGTACCAGGCCACGTTATCGCCGTTCATCGGCCGCGGATGCCGTTTCCAACCGAGTTGTTCGAAATACACCTACGAAGCCATCTCTCGCTATGGTTTCTGGCGTGGGTGGATCATGGGGTGCTACCGAATACTGCGCTGCAACCCGTTCAATCGGGGCGGCCACGATCCAGTCCCGTAGGTCCGGACCCCGTGATTGACATACAATTTATGCACAGGCAATCGATGAGGCCACGTTGAAGACGATTTCAGGCGGAACTGCACTCTGTCGCCCCGGCTCTCCTGTCGTGACACGCACCATGGCGATGCTCATCGCCGTCGTGCTCGCGGCAGTCGCGTTTGTCGTGACCCCGGCCGGTGCAACGGGCGTGGCTTCGATCAGCATGGCCGATTGCGATGCCGACGGACGCACCGACTTCACCATCGACACAACGCGGTACCGCGCCCGGTTGCTCAGTTCGACCGGTCGGCTCGCCGAGTTCTACCTGAAGGGCCGGCAGTTCGACGAGAACATCGTTCCACCGCTGCTCCTCGACCACGGGTACCGGTTCCCCCCCGACACGCTCGAGTTTCTTGGCGTCACCGCGTTTCCGCAACTGCCGGGGGCGCCGAACATGGCGGCCGCGTCGGTTACCGATCGCGTGGTGCCGTATTCTATTTCGCATACAACCAATGCACAGGGTGAGCCCGTCGTCACCGTCGTCAGCGCCGCACCCCTGACAACCACCGTCCCACCGCCATTGGCCCCAATCGGTCCAGCCGCGTTGGCCTCGCTATCGCTCCCGATCGGGTCGGGTTCGCCGCTCGTCGCCCCAACCGCCGGGTCCGGCACCACGCTCGTCGCGACGGCGACCATCGCCTCATTGGCCATCGACCCTGCGGCCCCGAAAGCGAGCGGACCGCTATTCACGCTGACCAAGCAGTTCACGTTCCATCCCGACGCCTACCATTTCGATGCCGAGATCACGCTGACCAACGTCAGCAAGCAACCGTTGGCGTTCGGGTCCGATCAAAATCGCCAACCTGGCCTGTCGTGCGGCTTTGGCCCCGGCATCTTCCTCGACCCGTTCGACGCGAACATGTTCGAGGCGCTGATGGCCGACGGCAATCAACAGTACACGACGGCCGCGGAGTTGGCTTCGGCACCGGCCTACACCAATATCGTCGGTGTCGGCCTGGCCACCAACTACTTCTGCGCCTTGCTCGACGCCGGTGAACCCATCGCGCCGCTGGCCCGCTCGTTCCAGTTCGCCAGCGACGACGCGCGCAAACGCACGTTCGACGGCAGCGTGGTGGCGGTGGGTTTCCGCCCGTTCATCATGGCTCCCGAGGCCAGCAAGACGGTCAGACTGCGCATCTTCATCGGGCCCAAAATGCTCGACGAACTGGCGCCCATCAAACGCGAACGGATCACCAGTTACGGCGCCCTCTCGACCATGATGTTGCGGGTTCTGCAGGGGTTCCACTGGGTGTTTCCGAACTACGGCATGGCCATCATCATGCTCACTCTATTGGTCCGCCTTGTGCTGTATCCGCTGACGCTGCAGCAAACCAAGTCGATGGCGGAGATGCAGAAACTGCAGCCGCTGGTGCAAGATCTGCGCGATCGTTACGCGAACAATCCGCAAAAAATGAACGAAGAGATGCTGAAGCTGTACCAGCGTCACAACGTCAACCCGGTCGGCGGCTGCCTGCCGATGCTGTTGCAGTTGCCAGTGTTGATCGCGCTCTACAACACGATCAATGCGGCGGTCGAGTTGCGCAAGGTTCACTTTCTCTGGATGACCGATCTTTCCAAAGCTGACCCGTATATGATTCTTCCGGTCGCCATCGTCGCTTTGATGTATTATCAACAGAGCACGATGAAGGTCGATCCCGCTCAGCAACAGATGATGAACATGATGCCCATGTTCATGTTTGTAATCACCTGGTCCCTCCCCGCCGGCGTGCTGATCTACTGGTTGACCAGCAGCATCATCGGACTCTTCCAGCAGTTCCAGGCGGAGAAAATCACGCGGACCATCAAGGAGGAGCATCCCTCATGAAACGCACCATCGAAATCTCGGCCCCCACGATCGAAGAGGCCCGCAAGCTCGCCCGCAAACAGTTGCTCGAAGGCGAAGCGATCCTCGGCGAAGAGACGGTCAAAGCCGCCACGAAAGGGCTCTTTGGCAGCGCCGGCGGTGACCAGATCAACGCCCGCTTCACTCTTGGGCCCGACCGCACCGCGAGTCTGCTCGAGCTGCTCAAGCCCGTGTGTGATGCCCTGGGCCTCGGCGACGTAACCTTCACGCCCAAGAGCGAGAGCGAGCGTCTGCTCATCGATATCAAGGGCGATGACGCCGAAGATCTCATCGGCAAGCACGGCAAGACCATCGATGCTCTCGAGTATCTGTGCAATATCATCTTCAACCGTGGCGCCGCCGACCGCCAACGCATCGTTCTCGATGTGGCCGGCTATCGTGCGCAACGCAACCACGCGTTGCTCGAACTGGCGATCCGCATGGCGCGCAAAGCCACAGATTCGGGCCGCCCGGTCGAACTCGAACCGATGTCGACCATGGATCGCCGCACCGTGCACCTGGCACTCAAAGAGTTGGGTACGGTCAGCACCCTGTCGAAAGGCATCGAACCGATGCGCAAGGTCGTGATCATGCCGTTGCGCGCCGGCCAGGGCGAAACCGTCGCCACAGAAGAGGCACCGGCCGCCGCCGCTCCCCGCGCCACCGCCGAGAAACCGGCGGGCGAGAAACCGGCGCCACGCGGTCGCCGGCCGCGCCAGGCTCCGGCCGCCCCGGCCCCGGCACCAAGCCGCTCCGCCCCGATGTTCGGTGACGAGGACGACTGATCGACTGTTCCCGCGCCGCCTCTGCGGCGCGCTCTGAACCACACCGGGGACCGCGCCCAACGCGCGTGGTTCCCGGTGTTTGATTCTCATCAGACGGGATGATGCGCCCCAACCCCCTCGAACTCGACACCATCGCAGCCGTGGCTACCGCACCGGGCACGGCTGCGCTCGGCATCGTGCGCATCTCGGGACCGGCCACCGCAACGATCGTCGAGCGAGTGATCCGCCGACCGGGCGGTGCGAGCGCAACGCTTGGCGAACGGGCATCCTGTCGCGTCGAGGTCGTCCACCCGCGGTCAGGCCGACTGCTCGACCAAGCGATGGCCACGTGGTACTGCCGACCCCGCTCCTACACCGGCGAAGACACGCTCGAACTGACGTGTCATGGTAATCCTGTTGTATTGCTCGGAGTCATGCAGGCCGTTCTCGAGGCCGGTGCCCGTGCCGCCGAACCCGGCGAGTTCACCCGCCGCGCCTGGCTGCACGGCAAGGTCGGCCTGCTCGAAGTCGAGGCCACCGCCCGGTTGTTTGCTGCCCGCACCGGCTTGCAGGCGCAGGCAGCCTTGCACCAACTCGAAGGTGTTCCCGGCCAGGCCCTCGCCCGCCTGCGCCACACGCTTCTCGATCTGGTGGCGGAACTCGAAGCCACGATCGACTTTCCCGAAGATGTTGCCGACGACCCCGACCCCGTGGTGTTGGCGCGCCGCATCGCGCACCTGCACGACGACCTGGTTGTCCTGACCGTGCAAGCACGCCAGGGCATGCGGGTGACCGCCGGCATCAACGCGGTATTGATCGGCGCGCCGAACGTCGGCAAGTCGAGCCTGCTCAACGCATTGCTCGGGCGCGACCGCGCCATCGTCACGCCGATTCCGGGAACCACGCGCGACACGCTCGACGAGACCCTGACGCTCGGCGATGTCGAACTTCGGCTCATCGACACCGCCGGACTGCGCACCACCAGCGATCCGATCGAGGCGATCGGCGTGGACCGCACCGAGGCCGCGATGGCCGCCGCCCAGTTGCTCATCGTCGTCCTCGATGGTTCCCGCCCGCTCGATGCCGATTCCGCCCGTCTGGTCGATCGCATGACCAACGAACAGCGTGATCTCGTCTGGGTGACCAACAAGTGCGACCTGCCAACCGTGCTTGCCGTGCCCGAGCGGCTGCAATCAACGGTCGTGCCGGTGTCGGCGGTGACCGGCGCCGGTCTGGATGCGCTGCGCCGCTGCCTGAGCGAGCACGTGCGGGCGACCACGGGCGACTGGCACAATGCGCTGCTGCTCGGTGCCGATCAGCTCACCGCACTCGAACGCGCGGTAACGGCGCTGCACATTGCCCGCGAGAACGGCGCCCACCTGTCGCTCGACCTCCTGCTCGTGCACCTGCGCGATGCTCTGACAGAACTCGGCATCGTCACCGGCGACGCGGTCGACGACGAGATTCTCGACCGGGTATTCGCCCGGTTCTGCATCGGCAAATGAGCAATACTTTTGATGTCATCGTCGTCGGCGCCGGGCATGCCGGCAGCGAGGCCGCCTTCACCGCGGCCCGTCTCGGAGCACGCACCCTGCTGTTGTCGCTCAATCTCGACACGGTCGGCCTGATGCCGTGCAACCCCTCGTTGGGCGGCCCCGGCAAAGGTCATCTGGTGCGGGAGATCGGCGCATTGGGCGGGGTGATGCCGACGATCGCGGATGCGACCCTGCTGCAACTGAAATGGCTCAACACCTCGCGCGGGCCGTCGGTGCGAGCGCGGCGGGCCCAGATCGATCGGGAGCAATACAAAGAGTTGCTGTTTTCGGCGCTGTGCCGGACCGAGCGTCTGCAGGTGCGCCAGGCGATGGTGACCGAACTGCTGGTGCAGGGCGGTGCGGTGACCGGCGTACGGACCGAGACCGGCTTGCAGTTCGCGGCTCCCACCGTGGTGCTGGCCACCGGCACCTATCTGGCTGCGCGCATCATCGTCGGCACCCAGTCGCGAGAAGGCGGTCCCCACAATCAACGCGGCGCGACCGACCTGGCGCGGCAACTCGCCGGTATCGGCATCCCGTTGCGGCGGTTGCAGACCGCGACCCCGCCGCGGATCCGTTGCGACACCATCGACTTCGCACGCACCCGCGAACTGCCCGGCGACCCACACGCGGGCGGTTTCCTATGGGAACATCGCACACGCTTGTTGGCCGAGCAGATTCCGTGCCACCTGACCCACACCACCGCGGCCACGATCGCGTGCGTGCAACGCAACCTGCATCAGAGCCCGCTGAAGATCGGCAACATCGTCGACGACGGCCCCAAGCATTGCCCGTCGATCGACCGCAAGGTGATGCGGTTTCCCACCATGGCCGAACACCACGTTTTCCTCGAACCCGTCGCGCGTGCGGGGCCCGAGATCTACCTGCAAGGCCTCACGACGAGCATGCCGGCTGCGGTCCAGGACGAACTCGTCCGCACCCTGCCCGGCCTCGAGCACGCCCACATTCTGCGTTACGGCTATGCCATCGAGTACGACGCGTTGGCGACCGGAACCTTTCAGCGAACCCTGGCGCACCGTCAGGTCAAAGGCCTGTTCACCGCCGGCCAGATCAATGGCACGAGCGGTTACGAAGAGGCCGCAGCCCAGGGCCTCGTCGCGGGGTTGAACGCGGCGCGTTACGTGCAAGGACTGGCGCCGGCGCGGTTTTCACGAACCGACTCGTATCTGGGTGTATTGCTCGACGATCTGAGTCTGTGGGACCACGCCGAACCGTACCGGATGGTTCCGGCCCATGCCGAGTTCCGCTTGAGTCTCCGTGAAGACACCGCCGAGATCCGCCTCATCGGACAAGGTCACGCTCTGGGCTTGATCGACGCGGCGCGCCACGACACGATCATGCACTGGTGGCAGGCCATCGCCGATGAGATCGCCGATCTCGCACGCACCCCGGTGACGCCCACCCCCGAGATTCTCGCCTTGCTCGCGGCGCGCGGCACCGGTGGCCTGGGCAAACGCGTCGATCTGGCGACGCTGCTCGAACGGCCGGGGATGACGCCGGCCGACATCCCGCTACTGTGTCCCGCGCGTCCCGAAGCGCCATTGGCCGCCGAGCAACGGGAACTGTTGGCGTCGTTGCTGGCCACCCGGGGATACAGACAACGTGAAGACGACGCGCGCACACGGGCCCGACGCCTCGAGGCGATCGCCCTTCCCTTGCCCGCCGACCGACTTCCTGAAGCGGTGTTTTCTGCCAATGCGCGAGCGTTGTTGACCAGCGATCGGTACGCGGATGCGTATCAGCTTGCACGAAAGCGTTGCCTAACCGAAGCCAATCTTGCTATGCTGTTGGCGCTGTTCGATGTGCCGATGGGCGGGGCTTGAACAGCGTACAGGCGACGAGGCAACAACAACAATGGCCCTCAACAAGCAGCAGGAACTGATTCTCAAGAACGTCGACTCCATTATGGCGGCCGTGCGCGAGCGCAGCCTGCAGCAGATGATGAATCTGCCCATTACCCCGGAGCAGAAACAGCAGATCCTCACCAAAGCGCTGGGCGACAGCGAAGAGAGCGTGCGCAAAACGGCGCAGGGTTTGCTCGCCAAGCTGGGCGCCAGTGTGCCGACGCCGGCAGCGCCGCCGGTTGCATCGGTGCCGGACCCCACCCCAGGTGAACCGCCAGGAGAGGCGGCGTCCGAAACCCCGCCGGAGACCACCGTCGAGACGGCCCCCCCCGCGCCCGTTGCGGTGCCTGCACCGCCGACGAGCGCCAGTGTCGCGCCAGGTGCGACGCCCACACCGGCGGCCACGCCGCGAACCGGCACGGGAACGCCGGCAGGTACCGCGCCGACAGCGGGTCCACGCGCAGCCACGGTCATGGCCTCGGGAGACCTGGGGTTGGTTCGCGCCACCGCCGAAGACCTTGCCCACGCGTTCGGCGACGATCCGTCGTTGCCCGACCTGGCCAAACTGCCGCAGATACCCCAACGCCTCGACCAGATCAACCTGATGAAGACCAAGAAACCGGCCGGGTTCATCAAGCGGTTGCTGCAACTGGCCGGCGACGTTCATGAAGAGGTCGCCCTCACCGCGCTCGAAGCGATGTCGCAGCTCCGCTCGCCGGCAGTTCCCGAGCACGTGCTGCCGATGCTGTCACAGCCGGGACTTTCCTCGCAGCGGCGCTTCCTGGCCATGAAGATTCTCGCCGAGGTTCCGGTCGAGCTCGACCTGGCGCAGATCGAACAACTGCTGGCCGCTGAAAAAGATGTGATCATCAAGTCGCGCCTCATCAAAGTGTATGCGCGACTGGCTCGCCAGAACGGCGGCGATTTCTACCGTCTCTGCCTGTCCGACACCGACCCACGCGTGCGCGCCAACACGATCGAGGTCATGGAGGAGCTCAACCTGCGGGAGTGTGAACCCGACGTGGTCCCGCTCCTGGCCGACCCCGAGAACCGCGTTAAGGTCAATGCGGCCAAATACCTGGTGAAGTCGGGCAACAAACAAGCGTTCATGACGCTGCGCACCATGCTGGGTTCGCAAGACGTCTGGCTGCGTGATTGCGTCATCTTCGCGCTCGGCGAGATCGGCGATCAGTCGTCACTGACACTGCTCAAGGGCGCCCTGAAAGATCCGAACCAGGGCATTCGCCTGAGTGTGTTGAAGGCCTTGACCAAAATCAACAACTCGATCGCGCGCGAGACGCTGCAAAACAGTTGCAACGACGGCGACCCGGTCGTGGCGCAAGTGGCCCGCGGTCTGTGGGAAAAAATCAAAGACACGCCACCCCGCCCTCTGGCTGCCCCTCCCGCGGCTCCACGCCCGGCAGCGCCTGCGGCGGGTGCACCCGTGCCGACCGCAGCACCGCCGATCCCACCCCGGCCCGCGGCACCCGTCCCCGCTCCCACCCCGCCGGCGGCCCCTGCTCGTGCTGTCGCTCCCGCGGTGCCGAGCGGCAACGAGATCGCGCTCCCCGACATGAGCGACCTGGGCGACACCCCGACACCCACTGCACCGGCGGCAGCACCGACCCGGCCCGCAACGCCGCCGGCACCGCCACCCAAACCGGTGCCGCCGACCGCCGCCCCGGTCGCGCCCAAACCCGTGGCCGCGCCGCCTCGCCCCGTGCCACCCACAGCGGCACCGGCGACGCCTCGTCCGGTCGCGTCGCCCCCGGTCAAACCGGCGGTTCCTGCGTCACCCGCGACGGCAGCACCGGCCGCCCCGGCCGCGCCAGCGACGCCCACCACACCGACAGCGGCACCCAAACCGATTGCCCCGCTCAAGCTGCCGCCCGGCGCGCCGCCACTGACCAAGCCGCGCTCGGCCGAAATCTACCTGCGGTTGCTCGCCCCCGACG
>CAZADH010000133.1:10206-16017 GCA_964483805.1 uncultured bacterium | reverse complement strand
CGAAGTCCGCCTGGCCGACAACGCGGTACCCGTGCCGGTTACCCCGCGGGCGGTCGCTGCCGGGGTGAGCGAGATAGAAATACAAAGTATTCTTTCTCCGCCGGTCGGGTCAGGCGAAAACATCATACAAGATATTGCTTCTGTGCCGACCGCGACAGATGTGGCTGAACCCCGACCGGGAAACGGCGCCGAGAGCGGGGACCGGCCCGGTGCTGTGGTTGCAGCATTGAGCGAGGCCGTGACAATCGGGGTGGCGGCGGTCGCCGCGCCGACCCCCGACGTGGCGTCCCCGGGTTCCCCGGCGGTTTTCATGGCACAACGGCTCAAGCCGCTCGAAACGGCGGTGACCGCGAACGCCTTTCGCTGGCAATGGATCGATCGTGACGAGCAGAGCCGGCGGCGCCTGCCCCGGCCGCTGACCATCGGGGAGCCGCGCCGGCCGCCGACTGCCGAGCGACGCGACCGGCGGGTCGAAGCCCGGCGGTTGCCGGCATTGCCCCGCGTCATCAACCGCCCCGTGGCCCAGGCCGGGCAGCCGCGCGGCGCGTTTGCCGCCGACTGGCCGGTGTTGCCCGGGGTCGAACGGTTGCCCCCCGCCCGGGTGTTCTGGCACGCCGTGCCGACCCCGCGCAGTTGCCCCCTGCCCTTCGTCTCGTTGGCCCATGTGGCCACCCGCTATCTCGGTGGGCGGCCGTTGCAGTTGACGATCATCGAAAACTCGTTCGAGTCGTTCCTGGGCTTCATGAAATCTAGTCTGGCCACGATCCAGGGGCGTCGTTTGCGGCGGCCCATGCCGATGACGGCCGGCCTCCATCGGCGCTTGACGGCGACCCACGCGGCGACTAGATTTACCTGTCGCATGCCGGTGTTGTCTCGGTGTCGATTGTCGAGCGTGCGCACTTTCCCGTTGCCGACGATTGCCAGGGGGCGCGTTCACTCGTTCCGCGTGGCCGTCAGTCGGCGGATCGATATGTTGTTGAAGGGCATTCAGACGAGTCTCGATCACATCAAAGAGCGGCTGGGGCCGAGCGCCGGCCCAGCGTCGCCGGCAGCGGTCGGCGCCACCGCGACCGGGGCGGTTCCCGCCGGTTTCCCCGGGCGCGAACAACCAGGAAAAACCACACCCCCAACAGGAGGACACCGATAAATGAAGCGGACGTTTCTGCAGGATGAGGCCAATACCCACTACAACCTGGGCATCGCGTATTACACCAAGGGCCAGTATGAGATGGCCATTTCCGAATGGATCCAGTCGCTGCTCAAGAATCCGCAGAACGCCGAAGCCCGCTTCAAGCTCGGTGTGGCGTATTACCAGCTCAACCGCATCGATGAGGCACTGAAAGAGTGGGAGATCGCGATCCAGCTCGATCCGCGTAACTTCGAGGTGCTGCACAATTTAGGCATCGCGTATTACAACAAGGGCGATGACGGCCGCGCCATCGAGAACTGGGAACAGTGTCTCGAGATCCGGCCGCAAGACCACGAGATTCACTTCAAGCTTGGCATCGCCTGCTACAACCAGGGCAGTGAAGATCGTGCCATCCAATTGTGGGAGCGCGCCGCCGAGTTGAACCCTGAAGATGCCGACACCCATTTCCGGCTCGGCGTGGCGTACTACAACAAGGGTCTCGACGACAAGAGCGTCATGGCGTTCACCAAGTCGATCGAGTTCAACCCGAAGAATCCCGAGGCGCACAACAACCTCGCCATCGTCTATTACCGCCTCGAGATGTTCCAGCAGGCGATCGACAGTTGGAAGAAGGCGCTGGCGCTCACGCCCCGCCAACCCGACATCTACAACAACCTCGGCAACGCGTTCAGCAAGCTCAATCAGCACCGTGACGCCATCGAGGCGTGGCAGAAGATCCTCGAGATCACGCCCAACAACAGCGAGGTCTATTTCAAGCTCGGTTCCGCCTTCGGCAAACTCGACGATCTCGATAAGGCCATCGAAGCCTGGAAGCAATGCATCGCCATCAACCCGAGCGACATCGAGGCCCACTACAACCTCGGCGTGGCCTTCTACAACAGTGGCAACTTCAAGAAGGCGATCGATTTCTGGAACACCGTGCGCGAGAAACGCAGCGAAGACGCGGACATCTGCGACAAGATCGGCAACGCGTGCTGTGGCCTCGAGGATTTCGCCGAGGCGGCGAAATACTGGAACAAAGCCAGTTCATACATGCCCGAAGATGCGCAACTGCATCACAAGCTGGGCATCGCCTACTCGAAACTGAACAAGACGCAGGATGCGATTTTCCAGTGGCAGAAGGCCGTCGACCTCGATCCGAACCATTTCGAGGCGCATCACAACCTGGGTATTGCGTATTACAATTTGCAGCGTTTCGACGACGCCATCCGCGAATGGGAAAAATCCCGCACGATCAACGACAACGATCCCGACATCTTCTTCAAACTCGGGCATTCCTACCGCCAGAAGCGGCGGCTGGATGAGGCGATCGCGTGTTGGCGCCGCTCGCTCGATCTCGAGCCGAACAACCCGAACATTCATTTCGTGCTCGGCAACGCCTACGACGAGAAGGGGTTGATCGACGAGGCGATCCTGTCGTGGAAGCGGGTGACCGAGTTGTCGCCCAACGATGTCGATGCTCACAACAACCTGGGCATCGCCTACTTCCAGAAGAACCTGTTCGACAAAGCCGTGGCCGAGTGGCTCGAAGCGTCGAAGATCACGCCCGAGAACGGCGAACTGTACAACAAGCTGGGCATCGGCTACATCAAGATGGACCTGTTCGACAAAGCCGTCGAGTGCTGGGAAAAGGCGCTCAAATACAAGCCCGAAGACAGCGACATTCTCTCGAATCTGGCGACGGCCTACCACAATCGCGAATTGTATGACAAGGCCATCGAGATCTGGAAGCGCGTGATCAAATACAGCCCGCAAGATGCCGAGGCCCGCAACAAGCTGGGCATCGCGTACTACAACAAGGGGCTCTACGACCAGGCGATCGAGTTGTGGAAGAAGGCGATCGAGCTCAACCCGAAAGATGCCGTCGCGTTCTACAACATCGGCACCGAGGAGTTCGAGAAGGGTCGTATCACCGAGGCGATTGCCGCGTACCAGAAGGTGCTCGAGATCGATCCGAAGTTCCAACAGGTGCATTACAACCTGGCGGTCATCTACGCGCGCAAGCGCCAGTTCAAAGAAGCAATCGTGTCGGCGCGCCGCTACCTCGAAGTGTCGCCCACCGGTGTCGAGGCCGAAAACCTGCGCACCCTGACCGAGCAGTGCGAGCGCGAACTCGAGATGGCCACCGAGGTGTAGTGGTCCCGGACCGGTCGACGGGGGGAGGTCGGCGTGACGCAGGGTGGTGGGGTGCCGATGAAAGTGCTGATCGTCGATGACGATCCGGTGGTGCGGCAGTGTTTCGATATCGTCGCCAAGCGCGATGGCTATCGATCGCTGGTCGCGGCCGACGGCGCCGAAGCGTTGCAGGTGTTTCGTCGCGATCGTCCCGATATCGTGGTCAGCGACATCGAGATGCCAAAGATGAACGGCCTGCAAATGCTCGAAGCGATTCGCGCCGAGAGTGCCGACACCATCGTGGTCATGATGACCGGGGCCGGGTCTGAGAGTTACGCATTGCAGGCGTTGCGTCTGCGGGCGAACAATTATCTCAACAAGCCGATCAATCTGGCCGACCTGCGGCAGCTTCTCGATCGTTACGCCCGGGTGATCGAGGGGCGGACGATCGAACGAGAGATCACGGGCAAGGTCGTGTCGCGCCATGTGGTCTACCAGTTCGAGACCCGGGTCGAGCACGTGCCGAAGATGTCCGACGTGCTGTTGCAGGAGGCGGCCGGCGGCCTGGATCCGGCGGCACGGCTCGAGGTTCGCCTCGGTCTGAGCGAGATGCTTCTCAATGCGATGGAGCACGGCAATCTCGAGATCAGCTACGACGACAAGACGGCCCTGCTCAACGACAACAAAGACCTCGACTACTTCGACCTGCTCGTGGCGCGGCAGCGGGAACCCCGTTTTGCCGGGCGCAAGGTGGTGGTCGAGGTGGCGCTCGACGAGCACGCCTGCACCTGGACGATCACCGACGAAGGCCGCGGTTTTGATTGGCGGTCTCTGCCGAACCCCCAGAGCGATTCGGCCCTCGTGGTGCTGCACGGTCGCGGGATCATCCTGGCGCGGTTTCAGTTCGATGAAGTCAGTTTCCTCGGCGATGGCAACTGCGTGTGCCTGGTGAAGAAACGCCGGTCGGGCATGGTGGCAGAGAAGCAATAAGTTGTATTGATGTTTCCTGGTCGCCGCCGGGTTTTGTCGACACACGGGGTTGGTAGAGGAGGAGGTCCAAGTGGATATTCGCGTTGAACTCGACAGTCCACGGGTGCACTGCGGGCAGACCCTGTCGGGGCAGGTGTTCGTGCGGGGTGACTGCAGCAAGGCCGAGAAGCTGGTGATCCGCATCGGCTGGGAAGCCACGCGGCACGGGTCATTTCACGAGGTGACCAGCGGCATTCTCGCCAACCGCTTCACCGCGCAAGCCACCGAGCAGACCTTCTCGTTTCGCCTGCACGTTCCTGAAGACGCCCCGGTCAGTTACTTCGGCTCCGAGGTCTCCTTGTCGTGGCACTGCGAGGCGTACCTCGATGTGCCGTGGGCGTTCGATCCGACCCACAAGGTGCCGTTCAAGGTCGAGCCGCGCCCGCAGTTCGAGCGTCCGGTGCGCGTTCCCGCCGAGGTGACGCAACAGGGCCTGGGGCAGACCCTGGCTGCGTCGGCCGGCACGATTCTCCTGTGTCTGTTCCTCTGCCTGTTCATTCCGCACATGATCTTCTTTGCGGTGATTCTCGGGCCGTTCGTGCTCATCTGGTGGTTCATGAAGGCGATGCGGGTGTCGTCGTTCACCTTTGACATTAGCCCCAAAGAAAAGGTGATGTTCGGGCAGCCTATTCACTATGTATTGACGTTTCGCACCCGCACCAGTTTCGACGTCAACGAGGTGACGATCGACCTCGTCGGCAAGGAGCACTGGACCACCGGTTCCGGCAAGAGCCGCCAGTCGCACAGTCGCGAGTTCCTGCACCTGACCAATACGCCGGCCAAGGCCTGTCGTCTGCCGTCCGGGCAGTTCCGCACCGAGGGTGAGTTCGTCATCGAACCGGGCAATCTGCCGACGACCCTCAGCAGTCACTACGATTATCGGGTCAGTGCCAATATCGATATACCCTGGTGGCCCGATGTCGGCAGTTCGCACGAAATCACGGTCATCGGTGTCGAGGCCGGCGCCGAACCGCACGAGCATGACGAGCGCGGACGGCCGCTGGTCGACCACGGATCGTATACCGTGACCGACACCCGGGCGGCGAGTGAAGATGACAGCGAGGCCGCCAGCTTCGACGACGGCGAGGAAGACAGCGACGGTGACGACACCGATTCGACCTGCTCGACCTGCGGGCGTCAGGTCGGTGCGGCGCGGTTCTGCCCGGGGTGCGGCAAGCGGTTGCGGCCGTAGCGGGTCCGCATGACCAACGAACCGATCGTCGAAAATTATCGCAACGATCCGGCGCTTCGCATGGCGTTCTTTCACTTTGTCGAGGCCGCGTTTCGCAAACCCGGTTTTGCCACCTGGTATGACTACGGCCATTGGACCGACGCCTACGTGCCGCATTCGATCGTGCGTGACGGCGAGGTCGTGGCCAATGTGTCGGCTTCGACGATGCGCTTGCTCGTGGATGGCCGTGAGCTTCGCGGCGTGCAGATCGGCACCGTGGCGACGCGGCCGTCGTGCCGCGGCCAGGGGCTGGCCGCGCGATTGATGGACCATGTGGTGGCCAAAT
>CAZADH010000133.1:0-10196 GCA_964483805.1 uncultured bacterium | reverse complement strand
TACGCAGGCATCTGCGATCTGGTCTTCTTGTTTGCCAACGAAACGGTCACCGATTTCTACCCGCGGGGGGGATTTCGCCGGGTGCCGGAGGTAGTCTACGAACTCGATCTGCCGGCGCCGGCGCCGACCACAGGGGACGCTCCGGCAGGTGCGGTCGGACCGGCCGACGGGGTCCGCCGATTGCGCCTCGACGATACCGGCGATCGGACGCTGATCAATGATCTGATGGCCCGGCGCGCGGTGCTGTCGCAGACGTTTGGTGCCCTCGACTACGGGTTCATCACCCAGTGGCACCTGATCAACCTGTTTTCGAAATACATTGTATTTCTTCCGGCCGATGACGCCATCGTGGTGGCCAGTGAAGAGGCCGGCACCCTGCACGTCTGGGACATCATCACCCCAGGGCCGGTGACTGATCTGCCGCGATTGCTGGCGCGCACCCTGTCCGATGCCACCATCCGCACGGCCGTGCTCTACTTTTCGCCGGAGGGTCCCGGGATGCGGTTCGATCGCGTGCGCCCTGATCCCGACTCGCTTCTGTATGTCAGGGGCGAGCTCGCGGTTGCCGACCGCCCATTCAAGTTTCCGACGACGGCCCAGACCTGACCAGGGTCGTCGGGAGGGCTGCCGCTGGAAAACACGCGATGGTGGGTGTGCAACCCGCCGCTGCCCGTGGTATCCTGCGGATGGGTGTGAGGTTACGGTCTGGGAGGCGTGATGGGGTCCGCACAATACGGGGGCAGCGAGTCCCGATCTTTTGGCGTTTACGCGGTGGGCGGCGCCATTCTGGCGTTCGTCGTCGTTCTCGCCGTCCTGTTTCACGGTACCCGTGCGTATGTCTTGGACAAGGCGCACGTCGATATCGAAAACATGCTGCTGCAGCACAAGGGTGTGCATCAGTACGTGCAGAAGAATGCGCACCCCGATTTTTACCGGTTGCGTGATGCCGGTGAGATTCCGTTGTCGTGTTACTCCCCCACCCTGTTGTCGTCGTCGTACATGGTGCGCAACATGCACAACTACTACAACGACGAGCGCGGCAAGGTTGGCCGACCGGCGTTGTATTACAAAATGGCGGCCGACAATCCGCGCAATCCGGTCAACCGGGCGAGTGCATCCGAAGCTGCATTGATCGAGCTGTTCAATCGGCGTCCCGATCTCAAAGAGGTCGAGGAAATCGTCGAGATCGACGGCCAGAAGCATCTATATGTTGCCCTGCCCTTCCTGCCGAACACCGAGGCGTGCCTCAAATGTCACGGCCGGCCGGAAGATGCACCGCCCGGTCTGCGCAAACTATACCCGGAAGAGGGCGGCTATGGCGAGAAGTTGGGCCGGATTCGGGCGATCGAATCGTTGCGGGCGCCGCTGCAAGGTGAAATGGCGGTGCCATACGTTGTATTGATTGCTGCCTCGCTGGTCGGCCTCGGAACGCTGGGGTTATTGGGCCTGAACCGCCGCCTGCGCACGGTGGTGGCGCGAAACACGGCGGTGATTGCCGAGCAGGCGGGCGCCGTTCGGCGCGTTGCAGAAGACCTGCGTATCACCCTCGATTCGATTGGCGACGCGGTGATCGCCACCGACGTTCATGGCAAGATCGCCCGCATGAACCCGGTGGCCGAGCGCCTCACCGGGTGGTCGGCGGCCGACGCCATCGGACGGCCGCTGCCCGAAGTGTTTCGCATCGTGCAGGCGCAGACGCGGCAGCCCAGCGAGAACCCGGTCGAGCAGGTGTTGGCCACCGGCGAGGTGGTCGCTCTTGCCAACCATACGGTGTTGATTGCGAAGAACGGAACCGAGTTCCAGATTGCCGACAGCGGTGCGCCGATTCGCAATGACAAGGGGGCCGTCGTCGGTGTGGTGTTGGTTTTTCGCGACGTCACCGAGCGGTATGCGCTCGAGGAAAAGCTGCGCCACAGCCAGAAAATGGAAGCGGTCGGGCAATTGGCCGGTGGCGTCGCCCACGACTTCAACAACATGCTCGCTGCCATTCTCGGCGCTGCTGATTTGATGGCCATCAAGATTCCCAAAGACGACCTCACTCGGAAATACGTCGACATCGTGGCGAAGTCGGCCGAACGAGCCGCCGAACTAACCCGCAAGCTGCTGGCGTTTTCGCGCAAAGGCGAAGTCGAGACCGTGGTGGTCGACATGCATCAGGTGATTCGTGACGTGGTGACCATGCTCGAGCACACCGCCGACAAGCGGGTTCGCATCGAGACCAGCCTGACGGCCGAGCCCAGCACAGTGATGGGGGATTTCGTGCAGTTGCAGAGTGCTCTCCTGAACCTCGGCGTCAATGCCTGTCACGCCATGCCCGAGGGCGGCTCGCTGACGTTCTCGACGCGGCTGACCGAACTCGACCCTATCGCCTGTCGCAACAGTGCGTTTGCCCTCAAATCCGGCTGGCACATTGAAGTCGATGTGCGCGACACCGGGTGCGGCATTCCGGTCGAAAACATCGGCAAGGTTTTCGACCCGTTCTTCACCACCAAGGAAGTGGGCAAAGGCACGGGACTTGGCCTGGCTGCTGTCTATGGCACCGTCATGCAGCATGACGGTTCGGTGACGGTCTACAGCGAGGTGGGGCGCGGTACGGTGTTTCACGTGCTGCTGCCGGTTGTCGGTCATCGGGCCGCGACAACCGAACCGACGGCCGATATCGTCCGCGGCAGTGGCACGATTCTGCTGATCGACGACGAAGAAGCGATCCGCGTCGGCGATTCTGGGCGAGTTGGGTTACCAGGCGCTGCTGGCGGCCGACGGGCGCGAGGGGTTCGCGATGTTCCAACAACGGCGGGCCGAGATCGATGTCGTCGTTCTCGACATGGTCATGCCGATCGTGAGTGGGCGCGATTGCCTCGAACAGATCCGCGCGCTCGACGCCGACGTACCGGTGATCATCTGCTCGGGGTTCTCCCACGACGCCGACATGGATGACCTCAGACGCTTCGCCGTCGAGGGCTTCTTGCGCAAACCGTTCCGCACTGCTGAACTGGGCAAGGCCGTGGCCAAGGCGATCACGGCACGCCAGGGCAGAAGAAAGCAATCGTAGGGTTACATTGTAATTACAATGTAATCTATGTTCTGCGTCCCGCGTCGGCGTGTTGCCGTGGCCCCAGGTCAAGACAGCCGCTTGCGAAACTCCGCCGGCAGCGTGCCGGTCACTTTCTTGAACACGCGGTAGAAATAGTTGAGATTGTTGAAACCGGCGCGCTCGGCGACGGCGGCGATCGTCTGCGTCGGGTCTTTGAGCAGGTCGCACGCCGCCCGGACCCGGCAGGCGTTGAGGAACTGGGTCATCGTCTGGCCGGTGCCGTGCTTGAAGATCTTGCACAGATGGCTCTTGGTCATGCCCATTTCAGCAGCGATTGGCGCCAGGTCGAGTTCGCGCGCCAGGTCGGCTTCGATCATGGTCTTCAGTTCACGCACCACCGGATCCTCCGGTTGACCGGCAGGGTTCGAGAACAGGCGCACGAACTGGATGGCGAGCTCGCGAAACACCAGGTCGACCGAAAGCGCAAATCCCCACAACCGGCCGGTGATTTCGCCATAGAGGCGGCGCGCCAGGCCAAGGATCTCGCGGTTGCATGTATTTACGGTGCATTGACACGAGGTGAACCGTTGCATGACCAGACTGACGTTCTCGCCCGAGCGCTCGATCATCTCTTCGAGGATCCGGCGATCGAAGAGCAGCACGAGCAGCTCGATGTCGGTGTCGGCGGGCACCGTCTTGCCGCACCGGTGCTCGAGCGCAAACGAGACCAGGTTCTTTTGCAACTGGTAGTCGAGCGTCGGGGTGCTCGACATCAGGTGACCCTCGAAGCAGATGAAGATCCCGAGCCGGTCGCTGGTGAAGCTGAAACGGGTGGTCTTGTCGAGGCGCCCGCGCAAGAGGTGAACCGCAAATCCGTCACCCGTGTGCAGATGCCGGGCCAGCGGGTGGTCCAGCAGCTCCATGCGCGCCCTGCCTACTTGGCCGGCTTGACGATGTAGTCTTTGATCTTCAATCGGCCCTGATCGTCGACCAGGGTCCACTGTTGGTCGGCCGTGAACTTGAGATACTCGCCCTTGACCGTCTCAGCTTGCCAGAAGACAATGACATGCACACTGTATTTACCATCTTCACTCACGCGCGGTTCGACCGACTGCACCGTGTGCGTGTTCGACTTGATGTTCTCGCCGATGCCGGCATACCACTTCTTGAACTCATCGTGCGACTTGAGCGTCGCCTCGGGAAACTGCATGTTCAGGTCTTTGTCGACCAGGTTGTGGAGGAACTGCTCGACCGGAACGTGCTTGTCGAACTGATAGAATGTGTTGTAGACGAACGCCGTCAGCGCGTTGCGATTGAAGGTGTGTGCGTTTTGCTGCGCGACAGCCTCGCGATACGGTTCGGGGATCGGCTCCGCGGCCAGTGCCGCACTGGCCAGGGCAACCACGGCGACGATGAGCGCCAACGCCAGATAACGGTTGATCTGGTTCACCTGGGTACCTCCACAACGATCAAGAAATCACCATGAACGCGAATGCGGCGCCAGTCTACTTCAGATCGGTGTTGTTGGGCAAATCGGGGCGTCGTCACGCCGGGCGTCGTCACGCCGGGCGTCGCCACGCCGGGCGTCGCCACGCCGGGCGTCGCCACGCCGGGCGTCGCCGCGTGGGCGACGCCCGGTTCGTGCCGTGGTCAATGGTCAGTGCTGACCGGGGCTTGCCCGGGGTTCGCCGGCACTTTGCCCGTACCCTTGCACTTGGGGCAGGCATACGGGTAGTTGCCGGGGCCGCCGGTCACCTTGCCGGTGCCTTGGCACTGATCGCAAACGACCGTGTAACCGGCGCCGCGGTCGGGAGCGGCCTGCTCGGGGCGCGGTTGGGGTCCGGCGTGAGAACCCGCACCGGAACCGGCTTCCTGGCTCTTGCAGAAGGCGACGTTCTTCTTCAGGTAGGTTTCAATGGCCACCGAGAACTCGGCCAGGTCGTTGGGGTCGCGGCTGGTCAGCAGGTGACCGTCGACCACGACCGGTTGATCCTCGATCACATTCGCCCCGGCGTTGCGCAGGTCACCGCGGATATCACCGACACCGGTAATGTCGCGGCCCTTCACGAGGCCGGCGTTGATCAGCACCTGCGGCCCATGGCAGACGCTGGCAATCAGCTTGTTGGCTTTGTAAGCCTCTTTGACGAAGTCGAGGATCTTGCCGTCGGTGCGCATGATGATCGGATTCCAGGCGCCGCCGGGAATAACGACCGCGCAATAGTCCGTACCCTTGACCTCGGAAATGTTCTTGGTGACCGGGATCCAGATTGACGGCTTGAGGAACTGCACCGCCATGACGCGGCCCTTGATCCAGTCGGGGGTGACGATATCGACTTCGGCGCCGCGGGCAAGAAAATAGGCGAGGGGATACGTGGCCTCGACCTCTTCGAATCCGTGAGCGCAGACGATTGCGATCTTCGCGCCGGCCATGCTCTTGGGATCGGTCGCGGGAACTTCCTTGATCTTGTAAGGCATGCCCGCATCGACCTCGTCGAACTTCACGGGCGTGAACGTCATCTCTTTGGCGCTGGCCGTCACGGCAATCGCACACACCAGAATCATCAGTGTCAGTTTGACCAGAGTCTTCATTTGGAATGGCTCCTTTTTTGTTGCATCTGTCGGGCCGCCTGCTTTGGCGGTCGATGATGCTGCAATGATAGTCGCCGCTGCGGTTGCCGACAATGAACCCAGTTCGTCGATCTATTGCACAGGGTTGCCCGGCCCGCATATATTGGGGTCTGTCCCTAGGGTCTGTCCCCGAGTGGAAAACGCACATGAACAGGGAGTGCCTGCTATGGCCAAGAGACTTGCGATCCCGGTCATTGTCATTCTGATTGGCGTTACGTGGATGCTCGATGTGATGCGCCTGTTGCCGAGCATCGACTGGTTCTGGACCGTCGGTTTGCTTGCGGGTGGCGTTTTCACCGTGGTCCTCGGCGGGCTCGACAAGTTCACGTTTGTGGTCGGCGGCTTCCTCGTCGCGGCGTCCGGTTGCTCGGTGCTGCGCACCATGTGCGGCCTGACGCTCGAACTCGAGATGCCGATTTTGGTGACGGTCCTGGGCGTTTTGATGTTCTTCGCCACCATTTTGCCCATCCCGACGCCGGAACAAGCGCGGGCGGTGAAGGATGACCGCAAACCGACCGGCGTGGCGGAGAAGTGAGTCGTCGAGCGGCGGGCGGGCCCGTTGCACTGCCGGAAACGTCGCCCGCCGCTTCAGCAATCGTGAATGTGCATACGTTGTAAACGTTTCTGTCGTCGCCTGATGCGAGGGAGGTCATGATGAGGTTGGTTCTGGGTGCGGTGTTGTTGGCATTGTCGTTCACGGTCTCGGCGGCCGCGCAAGCGCCCGTATCGTCCGCGGCTCCGGTGGCCAGTGCGCCCAAACAACTGGGCCATGGATACGATTTCGTCGGCAACGGCAAGCGCCCGGGGCCTGCCCAGAAAGAGGTCTGGCGCCGCGATCACGCAGCGCCCGTCGGGGCCCTGGCCAATGCGGATGTGGCGAAAGATGCGGCCAGACACAATCTGGCAGCGCTCGAGCGCGCCCGCAAAGCCTACAAGATCAAGTGCGGGAACATCACCGTGACCGGCGCCCAGTTGTTGAAAACTGGTCAGATTGTGGCAGATGCCCTGGCCAAGGGGCACGACCTCACCAGCGTCGGTTTGCAGATTTATCGGTGCCGGGGCGAAGACAACCAAGGGAACCTGCATTTCACCGGCTACTACACGCCGCGGCTGCAGGCCACCAAAACGCGCGACGCGCGGTTTCGCTTTCCGATCTACCAGCTGCCCACCGGGTTGCCCAAACCGTGGCCGACGCGCGAACAGATCGATGTGCACAACGCCCTGGCGAGCCGCGGGCTCGAACTGGCCTATGTCGACGACCTGCTCGACCTCTACTTCGTGCACGTGCAGGGGTCGAGCCAGTTGCAATGGGCCGACGGAACCATACAACGTATTGCTTATGCCGGCAGCAACGGCCATCCCTACAAGAGCCTGGGCAAGTACCTGGTTTCGCGCGGCAGCATTGCGCCCGAGGCCATCTCGCTGCGGGCGATTCGCCAGTGGTTCGACACCCACCCTGAAGAACTGGTGCCGCTGTTGCACCTGAATCCGTCGTATGTCTTCTTCAAGCCGACCAACGAGGAAACGCGGGGAGCGGCCAACGTCGACCTGGTGGCCGGCTGCTCGGTTGCGGCCGATCTGGAGTACTTCCCGCAGGGGTCATGCCTGTTGGCGGAAGTGCCTCGTCTCGACGAGGCCGGCAAGTTGCAGGGCTACGACTTGCGGGTGCTCTTCGTGCACGACATCGGCGGCGCGATTCGCGGTTCCGGCCATCTCGACCTGTACCAAGGCATCGGCCGCGAACAGGGCATGAAAGCTGGCGACCTGCACCACTACGGCCGCGTCTGGCTGTTGCTGGCCGACGGTGGGCCGGTGAGCCGGTAGCGGTTCGCCCCGGCGGTTACTTCGGGTCGACGGCAGCGGGCGTTTGCGCCTGCTGCCGCTCCGCTCGCCGCTTCTTGGCCTGCCACTCGGGCGATTCGGCGACGGCCATGCCGACCAGACGCATGCCGCGCCAGTAGTGGCCGATGTCGATCTTGAGTTTCTGGGGCTCGAGTTCGAGCACACCTGGATACCCGCGCCCCTCGGCGTCGGGCTTGACCAGTTCCCAGTTCGCGAACAGGCGGCCCCAAGGGCTGCGCATCGCCTTCTTCGCCTTGGCTTTGGCGTACATCGGATACCAGAACAGGTCGTGGTAGATGACCGACGCGACATACGACCACGGGGCCAGCCACGTTTTCAGCGACCACTCGAGCGGCTTCTTCAAAGGGCCCCAGTAGATGCGGTGCTGGTTGCGTGAGGCGAACGTCATCTCTTTGAAGGGGCCGTCGAAATGCCAGTTCTCGGCAGCGGCCTCCTGATCGCCGACGATCTCGATCTCGCGGACGTCGCCGCACCCGAGGCCGAGGTCGTGGGCCAGCTTGATGAACTTGCAGTCGCGCAGCGGGTCCATGCCCATCAGTTTGGCCGCCACCGCGTCGATGGCCACCTGGTCGGCCGAGGCGAGTATCACATTCTTGGCGTGCGGCACCATGCACCGCGGCCCCGGGCCGTCGCCGGCGAAGGTGCCGTCCATGACGGCAAAGATGCCCCGGTGTATTTTCTTCTGAATCATCAACAGGTCGACGAGCGTCTCGTGGATGACCGGGTGCGTCCAGTGGCGATGCTCGTTGAGAAGCCCACCGAATGCGTTCTTCATCGCCCCCGTCGTTGTCGTGAAGATGTGCGTCTTCACCGTCGGCAGGTGAATGATGTTCTCGCCGATGAACCGGCGCGGGATCGAGAACCCGTCGGGGTACACCTCGTTGAGGCACAGAAACTTCTTGGTCAGATCACCCACGGCCTCGCGCACGTCGATCCAGCCTTCGCCCTCGTATAAATGCACATTGCGCAGCCCGTGCGCCTGCACGACGTTGATCTGCTTGTTTTCGCGTTCGCCCAGGTGCGCGTCGATGACCACCGTGCGGTTGTGGCAGCCGTGAATCAGGTTGGGGTCGTAACCGTCTCGCTTCATCGCCCGGATCACGCCTTCGAGTTGCCAGGGAGTTGTCGAAGCCCCCGGGTAGAAGAAGTGCCATGAAATGTTGATCTTCAGCGCCGTGTCGGCGTCGCGGGCAATCGTCTGTTGATAACCGGCCAGGTTGAGCAGTTCGTGGTAATCGGCGAGGACTGTGGCCGGGCGGGTGCGAAGAATTGCGACCTTGGCGCGAGACATCGATGTACTCCTTTGTATTGCTGATTATCGCCCGGGCCAGTGGCACGGCAACACGAGCGGTGCCGTTGCCGTCATCGGCAGATGGGCGAACCCGTTGGCGCCTTCGGCCCAGGCGATCTTGCCGCCGGTGCGGGCGACCGTCTTGAACTCAAAAATGGCGCCCGCGGGCAACATTACCGTAATACTACCCAACTCCCCGTTGGCGTCGGCGGGCACCCGCGTCGTCACGCGATCGGTGTTCCAGGCGCCGATCTCGTCGAGTTCACCGATGATGAACACCTCAGTGCCGGGTGAGGCCTTGCCGGTAACCGCAAACGTGACGGGGACGCGGCCGAGGCGGGCAGGATCGCGCCACCACACGCGCCACCGTTGCTCGGCGCCGGCAAACGCCCCCGGGCGATGGGCGTGGTAACTGAACAAGGCAAACGATCGGGCCGGCAGCTTCAGTTGCAACCCCGTGCTGCCCACGACGGCCGTCACCGGCCGGTTGCCGCCCAATGCCGGCGTGTTCGTGGCGGTCGCCGGGGCGAGATTGGTCAATCGAGTGCCGGTGGGCAGCGACACGGGCAATGGCACGGTCAGACTGGCGGTCGCCGAGCCGTTGTTGAGCACCGCGACCGCGATCTCATCGGCGGTCAGGCGGGCGAAGGCGAACACCGGGTCGGTGACGACCAGGGGCAACTGCACGCCGCGCCGCAGTGAGACGAGTTGGTGGCGCAGCATGAGCAGACGTTGTAAATACACGCGCAAATCGGCTTTCGCGAGGTTGTGCCAGGGCATGTCCCGCCGGTTGTCGGGCTCGCCGGCCCCGGTGAGGCCGACCTCAGTGCCGTAATAGATCGACGGGATGCCGCGGCACGTGGTGATCAGCGCGAGCGCCAGGCGCAGCTTGTCTTCGTTGCCGCCGCAACTGTGCAGGAATCGCTCGACATCGTGGTTGTCGAGCAAGGTGACCAGCAGGTCGGGGCGTCGGTAGAGGCGGTCGCTGAAGAACCGCAACCCCAACTGCCGGCACGACCCGCCACGCGCGACGACGTCGAGCAGGGTGTAGTACAGCGGAAAATCGAAGAGCGAGTCGAAGGCACCGGCTTCGAGGGTGCGCGCCAGTTCGCGCGGGTCGCCGGTCAGCAATTCCCCGAGCAGGAAGAAACCGGGCGGCGCCATGGTCCGCACCCTGTTGTTGTACCAATTCCAGAAATCGAGCGGCACGTGTTTCACGGCATCGAGCCGCAGACCGGCCGGATGGGTCCGCTCCAGCCAGTGCCGCGCGACGCCGGCGTGAAAATACCGCACCGCGCCGTTCTCGTGGGCGAAGTCGGGCAAGCCGAACACCGTATTGTTGGTGAGCTCTTTGGGGTCGTTCCAGTTATTGATCTCACC
>CAZADH010000132.1:0-16077 GCA_964483805.1 uncultured bacterium | reverse complement strand
CGGATCGCCGAACGCCGCGAGCAGGGCCGGTCCCATGGCCAGGCCGACGCCGGTGCGGTAGGGGAACAGTTGCGCCGCGGCGCGGTGCCGGTTGATCTGCTCGACCTCGGCCAGCATGGCCAGTCCCGCGGAGACGGCCGTGGCCGCGGCGCGATGCGGCACAGCCGCGTCGATGACGAAAACGGCCCGCACGGCATCGCCGATGAACTTTTCGACGGCCCCCCCGTGTTCGGCAACCACGCGGGCCATCGCCGAAAAGTGCGCGTTGAGCAGGGCCGTGATGGCCTCGGGCGGATGGGCCTCGCACAGGGTCGTGAACGAGCGGATATCGGAAACGACGGCGACGATGGTCTGGCGTTGAGCCGGTCCGGGTTGGCGTGCATCGACGAGCGCATCGAGACCACCGGGCGTCGAGGTCGCGACCAGCGCGGCAAGACGGCGTCGGGTCTCGAGCCCGGCCAGCATGGTGGCGAGCGCGTCGTTGAGCGCACCGAGTTCGTCGGCCCGCGGCGGCGTGGGTTCGGCACGAAACGAGCCCTGGCGGGCGGCCGAGAAGCGGTCGGTAACCTCGAGCAGAGGCCGCATGACCCGGGTGGTGGTGAGCGATCCTGCCCAGCCGCTGAGCAGAAGCCCGGCCAAGAGTAAATACACGATATGCCAATTGGCCGCACGGGTCTGGTGCCGCCATGGGGCCGGGCCGGTGCAGACGCCGAGCACCGTGTCGGGCTGCCGTGCCGACGGTCTGGCGATGACCAGGCCATCCCCGGTGGTCGACGGGCGGATGACCGTCTGCCCGGTCAGCGCGGCTTCGCGCAGGGCGGCGGCGAGTTCGGGGGCCATGGCGTCGGAGCCGTGGTTGGTTGCGTTGGGGATGAGCGCCAGCGGCCGGACGGTATCGAAGCGTGTGCGAGCCACGGCCCACCGTGCCTGCGGGTGGTCGCGTTGCCACCGGACCGACGCCGAGCGGATGGCGAGGGGTCGCAGATCGCTCAGTCGCCAGGCGAGCAGCACGGCCGCATGAGAGGTGCCGGCCGACACAAATCGGTGCAACTGCCACAACTCGTCACGGCCAAACTGCATGCGCGTTGCGGTGTCGCGGTCTTCCTCGAGAACCACATGGATGGGCACGCCGAACGAGGTTTCATACGCCCCCTTGATCGCCTGTTCGGTATCGCTGAAAGTGACCGCAGTGCGCGGCTGTTCGCGCCGGGCGGCCATGTTGGCCCGCAGGGCCTCGACCCGCGACACCCGACCGAAGTGCAGATACCCGTCCATGGTGCCGGGTGGGATCTGCTCGCCCACGCGCGCGACCGTGGTGCCATCGGGGCCGAAGAGGGCTGCCACCGCCACCGGCAACGGTGGAGCAACGCAGGTGAACCGGTGCAGCAACGCGTCGATCGCCGTGGATTCAGAGGCGACGAGTCGGGGAATGCCGGCAAGAACGCGCGGATCCTTGGTCGCTTCCTGCATGCGGTCGATGTACCGGGTCGCCAGTTGATCGAGGGCGACGTCGTAACCCGTGAGTGCCTGCACGAATCTGCTCTTCCACGCGTTTTCCAGGTCGGTCTCCCGGCCGGCCAAATACTGGTTTCCCCAGACCATGAGGCCGATGACGGGGGTCAGGGTAACCAGCGTCAACTGCAAGATGAACTGAACGCGCAGCGAGATGCGCGGCCACACGTTGTGGATCAGGCCGCGAAAGCCGATGAGCCCGAGCACGGCCCAGGCCAAGAATTGGCCGAAGAACAGCAGCGGTGGCAACGCAGGTGTCGCCGGTCCCCGCTGGGCAACGACCGCGAGATGGTCGTCATGCGTGGGCGCGCGTACCCGGACCTCGATGGCGCCCAGGCGAAATGCGCGTTGGGGCGAGTGGTGCTCGAGGGCGAACACCGCACCAGGCTGCCGCCAGCGCGCGACCCAGTGGTGAAAGCCGGTGCGTCGCAGGGCCGACCCGACGGTCACATCGCCGACCGGGTGATGGCGCAGGGCGATCAATCCACAGGCGCCGCCGCAGGCAGCCGCGGCGCGCTGCACGGCGAGGCGCATCGCCGCCCGGCGAGCGGCCGTGGTCGTGCGGGCAACGATCAGAAAACCGACGAGACGACGATCGGGCAAGCGCATGACGTCCCAGAGCAGGCGGGCGGCATGGTCCCGATAGACGACCGGCGTCGGTGTGGCGCGTTGCGCGACCGCCAGAGCCTGCAGCGGGATGCCCGGTCCGAAGAGGAACTCGACGAGCCGGGCACCGGGCCGGTCGCTCTGAGGCGTGGAGCGGCCGGTGGCGGTGCGGGCGAGGGCGGCGAAGGCACCGGTGACCAGGCGGCGGCTGATTCCGCCCGTCAGGGGTCCCTTGCGACTGCGCTCGGGTGGCCCGCTGATCAACTCCGATCCGGTCAGTGACGGCGCGGCGGTCAAGATCCAGACGTCGGTATCGGGCAGCGGACACGGGGGAACGCTCTGGGCCAGGCGCGCCCAGACGCGCGCCTTGTCCTGCTGGCGAACGGGCACTCGGAGATGGCGGGCGAGGTGCTCGCGCAGTTGCAGGCCGTAACGACCGACCTGGAAATCGAGCGTGCGCTCGCGTTCGAGGATGTCGAGACCCACATCGGCCCGTTCGCGCAGCGCCGTGGCGGCCGCCTCGGACCGGAGTCGCCGTTCGTTGGCCCAGCCGAAACCCAGAACGACCAGGGGCAGGAGCGCCAGGAGCAGCAAGACCAGCCCGCCGACGCGATCGCCGCCAGGGTGGGCGGCAACGGGCAGATGGCTTAGAGAGCCGGCCGCGGTGCGGCCAGACTCGTGCATGTGCTGTGAATGGGCTGTCTCGGCACGGGCCATGTGACAAGAATTGTAACCGACCCGAAGGGTGCCCGGAAAGAGGTCTGTTTGTCTCGATTTCGCGACCGGCCTGAACTGGGCGCCGGGGCGCTAGCGGCTGGAACCGCTCCCGGTGCCGGTGCCCGCCAACGCGTGCAGTGCGGCCCGCGATGCCGCAAACAGCGGTTCGGCCGAGACGTCGCTGCCCACCGCGTTGATCATCCATTGGCGGGGGGTCACACAGCCGAGCCGGCACATCCGCTCCATCTCGGCGCCGAGTTGTTTGCCTTCGACGTGGGTCTCGATCTGGAAGGCGATCAGGTGGCCGATGAGGTAATCGCTCAAGTAGAGCGGATTGGTCAGCATGTGTGAATACACGGCGAGCATCGGGGCGTCGGTGCCGCCGAGAATCGGCGCGTAGTGGGTGTTCCACAAGTTGCGAGCAAGACGCAGCACCTCGGCACGAAACTCGGCGGCCGTGGCGGTGGGATGCGCGTACAACCACTGCCAGGCGCGCAGGTCGAGCAGAGAGACCCCGGCCATCTCCCAACTGTTCCAGAAAGTGTCGAGGGCCCGCAGGTGGGTGGCTTGCGGGTCGGGCCGGGCGATGCCGAGCAGGTCGAGATCGCGGCTCTGAAAGACGAAGGCGAAGCACTCGGTGCAGGCGCTGTTGGGCACGCTGTTGAGCAGATACTGATCGATGCCCTGCAACGAAAACGTCTGTTCGGTGCAGTGGCCCAGTTCGTGAATGGCGATGTTGAAACCTTTGTAGTCCATGCCGTCGGTGGCAATGCGGGTGCGCAGATGAGCCTGATCGGTGCGCATCATCGCCTGCATGGCGTGGCCGGCGCCGCGTGACGACTCGATCGCGATGTACGGTGTCAACGAGGCGATCTGGGCGTCGGTGAACTGCAGCCGGCGGTAGAGGTTGGGCAGGTCGGCCTGAAACGACGCCACGTTGGGGTAGCGTGCCCGCGTGAGTTTGCTGATCTCTTCCTCGTCGCGGTCGCGACCACCCTTGAAACCGGGATACCAGATGTCAAACGGTTGCAGGGGGCGACCCAGGCGCTTGCCAATCAGAGTTGCCACATCGCTGGCCAACGGCGACTGGATGACCGACAGCAACAACCGTTCGACTTCCTCGACCGGGATCTGGCGAGCCAGGTCGAAGGTGCGCGCGACAACCGTCGGCGCGCTCGGCGAAAACGGATCGGCCTGCCGCTGGGCGTGAAATACGGCAAGCCAGTGGGCGTAGCGGTCGTCGCCTTCGGGCGCGACGGCGACGGTCTCCCCGTGCTCTTTTGTCAATACATTGGCTTCCGGGTCCCAGTGCAGGTTGCGTTTGCCGATGACCTGGCGTGGCACGGTCCCGTCGGCGATGCGCATCAAGACATGCCAGAGCGCTTGCTGGCGAGGCATGGCGTCGGGCGCGGCATACTGGGCTTTGATCTCGTCGCGCAGACCCCAATGGGTAATCAGCGCTTCGTTCGTCTTGAACAGCGGCAGTCCCCGGTGCGTCAGCCGATCGGTATGGATGTTGTATTCATTGATGTAGTTGTCGTTGTCGACGGCAACCTTGCTGATGTCTCGGTTCACCTCGCCGGGCACCCGTTGCTGCACGAGGTCGCCGAGGCGTGCCATCGCCCACTGCTCGCGGGTCCAGCCTGGGCCATCGCGCAGCTTTTCGGCCAGCGGGATGTTCGGGAAGTTGAGCAATACAAAGAATGCGATCTTCTGGGCGAAAAGATCTTCGTCGAAGTGCGTGTAGGGCGACCAGCGCGCGAACAGATGGTCGATCGGCGTGGGGTCGCCGCCCCGGTCGAGCTCGATCGGTTCGCTCAAGGTCCGCGAGACACAGTGATAGTGCCCCCAGATCGCTTCGAGCTTGGCACTCAGGTTCTTGACCGCCGCCGAGCGGCTGGCCGGGTCGGCGATGAAGTGCTCGAGGCAGAATTGGGTGAACTCCTCCGCGGTGCCGTCGTCGGCCCGCCAGAAGGCGGCTGCGCCAGCGACACCGCCAGCAATCCGTGGTTGCAGGGCGATCCCGTGCGAGGCCACCAACAGGTCGACGGTGCGTTGCCGGGTGCCGTTGCCGATGCACGAGAGCACGGCAGGGGCACCGCCGCTCGCCGGCGCCGGCGTCAGCGTGGCGATGCGCGTACCCGGGGTCGGGGGCTCGAAGGGCGCAGCGACGGCGCCGGGAGCAAACAGCACTGCGGTGGCGAGAGCAAGAAAACACGCGTGCAACCACCGATGAAAACGCGTCATGGTCATGGGAACAACCTTTCGTTGTCGCTTCGGCGCGAGCGGCGGCAGAACACAGACATCAATACGAAATCAATAAAAAGTATGCACGGTAACGATCAGCATCAGGCCCATGAACAGCGGCCAGAACATCAGTTTTGGGATGAGGTTGTCGCGCTCGCGGACCACGCGGATCGAGGTGTCGAGCCCGAACATGAAGGCATTGCAGGCCACGCCGAGGATGGCGAGGTAGAGGACGAAGCAGAAATATTCGAGGTACATCAGGCTGTTGACCGACACCGAACCGCGCAGTTGCGAGTGGGCGACCAGGACCGAGAAGAACAGACCCGAACAGGTGGCGATGACGCTGGTGATGCTGAACTGGAACATCTCGTTCTTTTTCTCGTCGCGGGTCGACATCAACAACACCGTGAAGAGAATGCAGGCGATGATCAAGATCGGCAGCACGTAGGTGACGAACGGGGCCAGGAAGTTGCGTTTGATGATCACCGTGAAATACAACTCGGGAAACACGTTCTTGCCTGACGAATCGGGCAGTCCGAAGTCGGTATTGTATTTATTATATACATAATTGAAGAAACTGCTGTCGAGGTCCCAGCCCGACAGAACGATGTCTTCCTCGATGCCGGGCAGCGAGGTCGGGTTGAGAATCGGGTAGGACTCGAGATCGGGGACGAGCACGACATTCTTGCCGAAGTCCGCGCTGATGGCGCGAAGCCAGACATCTTTGTTGTCGAGGGGGTAGCGCGAGTAGTCGAATTGCTGGCGCAGTGTCGTCGAAAACGACCAGCCGATGATCTCGATGTTGCCCTCGCGCGACTTGTACTTCTCGGTCAACGTGAGATCGACGGCCTCGGGAAACTCGACACCCCGCGCGACGTTATCATGAACCCCGTCGGTGAACTTCTGCCAGATGATGCCGGTCAGCCGCACGTCGTTGGCGCTCTCGAAGTTGATCGAGTGAATGAAAAAACCCGTGGGGAGAAACTTTGGTTGGGCCTGGCGCATCTCGGCGGCCCGTGCGACCAGGGCAGACTGAAGACGGTTGAGCGAGGGACGATCGGGAACTTCGACGAACTCCGAATTCGAATAGGGCGTGAAGTTCAGTGCCAGATACCAGACGACGGCCATGGCGGTCATGACGAGGAAAGTAAAGCAACCCACCATGAGCCATAATTTGTATTCCGAGCGGTCAACGGCGTTGATGACGGCAATGAACAGCAACAGCAGGAACATGACCGACCACAGCGTAATCTGGATCATGCTCTGGCGAACGAAATCGCCGCTGCGCTTGTCGAAATCCTTGAGCGCGACCACGCCGAACGGCCATCCGGTCGTTGGCACCGGCTGGAAATACAGCATGGAGGGTTTCTTGGTCAGGTTGTTGAGGAACTCGACATACGTGGTCTCCCCGCGCAGGGCTTTTTCGACAGCGGTTTTGAGCATCGGGTCGTTCGCCACCATCGGGTCCTCGAGCGCAGGTTTCATGGCGATCACGTATTCTTCCAGCGGATGGGTGACGTAAGAACCGGTCTTCGACAACAGCATGCCGTAGCCGCCGGCTCCCAACTCGATCTTCGCCAGGATCGTGCGCACGTCCTCCATCGAGAGGTCGGCATAGACGATCCCAGCCGCGTGCTTCTTGCCGTCAGGACCAGTGCGATAGAACGGGCAACTATACTCGACGATGGTGGTGCTGGCGATCGGATCGAAATACGGTTCGATCCAACTGGGCCCCTGGGTCATTGGCGTCGTGAACCAGGAGTTGCGCAGAGTGGGCTCGACGTAGCTCTCGGATGCGTCGATATTGTTGTAGGTGAACGTGTCGCCGGTTTGCGTGAAACCGCGCGCATACAAGCGTGTGTCGGAGGCGAATTGATACTCGCCATACGCGACGCCGAACGAGCGGATGAAGGTGTTGCTGGCGACGGCCTGACGCATGGCCGAGGTCAACGTGTCGGAGCCGATCTGGCCGGTCTCGACCTGCGTTGCAAACCGATCGGCCACCGATTTGACCTCTTTGAACGCCGCATCGAATTGGCGAACGGCCTGCGTGGACGCGTCCTTGAAGAGCTTCACTTCGCTCTCGGCCAGTAGTTGGCGGGCCGAGCGATAGCTGAAGATTTGCGAGGCCAGAACGGCACCCGCGAGCAGCGTCAGAATCCAGGCGATGATGGCCGGCACAGAGGTGCGCCCTGCATGGTGTTCACCAGTCACTGCGGGGGCGGTTGCGGGGTCTTCAGGAGGAGTGGGGCGTTCAGTGCCGGGGGGCGGACTCACGTCGGTCATCTTATCGTCACCTCGAAGCTGCATCATTGGCCGCGGCGTCAAGCTGTGGCGGCGAGACTGGGTCTGCGGCCCATGCAGGGTAGGGGCAATCACGGTTGGCCGTCAAGAATTCTGCATTCACCATGACGACGCATTGGGTAAGCTCTTTCACTTCGCAGACGGATTGGGTAGACTGCTCGGTGGGGATCGGAAAAGGAGGGCGCCATGCACAGTATGATGCATAACGCGATGACGCTCCGGGTGCGGTGGTATGGTTGCCTGTTGCTGGTGGCACTGCTGGTGACGGTCGTGGGTTGTGGCAAGAAGGGCAGCGCGACGAAATCATCGCGCAGCAAGACCGAAGCTCTGTACCGGGTCAAGGCCAAGGAGAAAACCTCGGTCGCGATCGAGCATGGCGGCAAGCGCAGCGAGAGCAAGTTGCCGCCCGATGGCGTCCTTTTCGACGGTGACACCGTCGAAAACACCGGCAAGAAGCCGGCGACGCTGCACGAAACGACCAAAGACCACCGGTTCAACCTGGCGCCGGCGGCGCGGGTGCAGGTCGGCGATGGGACGATCACGCTGTTTCAGGGTGGGGCCCGCTTCGAGTTCAAGAAGGTCGACGGCGAGTTTCGCATTGTGCTGCCGCGCAAGGCGGCGTTGGCGATTCGGGGCACCGAGTTCATCGTCGTGGCGTCGCTTGACGGCACCACGACCGTGCGCATGTTGAGCGGCAAACTCGACATCGAGACCGCGGGCAAGGTCACGTCGCTCGCGGCGCCGGCGACGGCGTGTCTGGGCCACGAGACGGAACCGGTGCAGATCTACGCCGAGCCTGCCCAGATTCCGCCGGCGGTGTTGCAGAGCGCCGATGCGGTGGCCATCGGCCTGGGCGACAACATCGAGCGTTTCGAGCGCAATCGCAAGTCCAACTACTGAGAGGACAGGAGTCAATTGTGCATACAAAACACACGTCATGGGATTGCGCGGTGCAGGTGCCGGTCGCACGGCGTCGCGGCATCGCCCTGCCGTTGGTCGTCGGCTTCGCGGCGTTCATGGCCGTCATCGTCTTCGCGGTCATGCGTTTTTCCAGCAGCGAAATGCACTTCACTGCGCAGAGTGCCTTGCAGAAACAGGCGGCGATGCTGGCCTTTTCCGGCATCAATGTGGCCGAGATGGCGCTGGCCAAGGGGCGCTGGTATCAACCGCCGTACAAACCCCCGGTCGATCTCAACAAAGATGGCGTCATTTCATACGATGAGTGTGCGGCATCGTCGCTGATCGATCGACCCAACTTTGCCGAGATGGAGTTCGAACCCGACGGCGCTGGCGAAGGCAAGGTGCGCGTGTTTTTTCAAGAAGTGGCGAAGCGCGCGGTCAACCTGACCGGCAACCTGTTGTATGCACGTTTCAGACTGCAGACCGCCGACCTGCTCGATCACATCAAGGTCTATTCGATCGGCGAGTACCGCGGGGAACGGGTCATGGTCTACGGTAAGTTCATCATGAGTCCGTCGCCGCTGCTCAATTCGCCCGACATCGAGTTGGCGTCGAGTACCTCGGTGCCCAAGTCGATCTACCGGGTGATGGTTGACCCACCGCAACTGGTGAAAGAACAGATCGCCCAGGGGTACACTCCGTTCCGCAACGGCAAGATCACCGCGGTGTTCAAGCAACCCGGTGACGTGGTCGGGCCGAACGACACGCTGTTTCGCATCGCCGACGACGAGGCGGCCCACAAGGCCGAAGGTTGGCTCGCCACGCAGGAGGCGAATCCGAAGGCGGCGGTACACGGTCGCATCACCTCGATGACCAACCCGGCCACCGGGGCCCCCTGGAAAGTGGGAGACACCGTGGTGTTGCCGTGTGAGATGGCGGTGATCGAAGAAGACTCGAACGTCGGCTCCGATATCCCCAGCCAGACGCTCAAGCGCATGGTCATGATTCTGCAGATTCCCAACGATCTGTTCAACGACGACCCATTGACCATCGGGGCCGCCAAGACCTACCAGGTTCTCAACCGCGTCGGGTCGTACACCAAGGGTGTGGCGCGTGAGTTCGTGCTGCGTTCGGCCGACAAAGATGTTTTCGAAGCGAACGTGCCGACCGCGTTTGCCTCGGCGTTTCCTTCCGTGGGTTCGGCCGGCACCAAGGTTCCCGACAGCCGCATCATCGGAGTGCTCGATTCGATCGGCAAACTGCAACCGGTTGACTACAACAAGGCCGGCAATGGCTTCATCATCGACATGCTGAAGAAGTGGCGGCCGCGCGGGTTCGATCTGGCGCCGGACGAGGCCGACAACATTGCGAAAATCGCGAGTTTTGCATTGGGGGTCAAGGAGACCGATCCGCGCGAAACCTGCCGCGATATTTACACGATATGTCAACAGTTCTCTGAATGGAAGCTGGCCGACCCGATGCCGCCGGCCGATCGGGGTGCCAACAAATGGAATATTTTCACCGCCTGGGTGCCGCGCTATCCGGGGGCCGATGGCTTCCCGAGCCGGTATCCGCTCAAGCCGGTCTGGGACCACTTCGAGCGCACTCTGTCGCGCGAGATTCGCGAGGCACTGTTTCCGACTGCCAAACAGGGCTCGAACACCACGCCGCCGTATGTTTTCAACAAGGCGAACTCGACCAACCCGACCGACGAGTTCCTGAGCTTCCGCAACTTCGGCGGCAAATACGGCGCGTTTGGTGCCAAGTCTGACGGCGGCTACGAGTCGTTTCTCGCCAACACGCCACCCGAGGAGTTCGTGCGGCGCATGTCGTTATTGAAGAATGCGGCGAAGCGACTCACCTTCACGTTCATGCGGTGGATCCCCTGGCAGGACTGGGATTTCCAGGACATGATCGACAGTTTTCTGAACGGCAACCCGGTTACGCATGAGAACGTCATCGGGTTCAATGCGGCCAACTACTGGCCGTGGTGGGGCGACCAGCGGCAGATCGTCGCCGACACCTCGAAGTTCAGCAGTGCCAAGGGCAAGGCGGTGTACGGCAGTGCGACGTTTGGCGCCAAGGGCTGGCCCGATCAGTTGCGGCGGCCGAAGGGTGACCCGAGCGGCGAGCACATCGACCCGGCAAGCATCCGGCCGACCGATCTCGTCGACAACGTCGATGTGCCGTATACTTACGAAGTAAAGTTCAAGAATGGCACCGGCATCCGCACCCGTCTCGACTACCTGCTCGATTACTTTCGCAAGTACTTCGATGAGCCCGAGTTGAATCCTGACGGCAAGCGGATTCGCGGGGCCAACGAACAGACCGACACACCGCAGGTGCCTGGTCCGCCCGATCTCCTCGGGGCGGCATACACCGGGTTGAGTTCATAAATACATGAGCAATCGAATGCAATACGCGCCTGCCTTCTTGGCCTGCCGGTTGCCCCCGCGAGAATCGGTGAAGCGGAGCGGGGCTGGCGTCGGCTTGATCGAGGTGTTGGTGGCGATCCTGATCTTCTCGATCATGTGTCTGCCTCTCTACCAACTCTACTTTCAACAGGGATTGGGCCAGCAGCGGATGATCCGCGACTTTCTGGCCATGGCGAACCTCGCCGAGAAGGTGCTCAACCGGGTCGATCACCAACTCGAAAAGGTGAAGCGCCCGCTCGATCCGCTGCACAAAGAGGTGACCGCGCAGATCCTCATCGGTATCGAGGAGTCGGGTGACTACGAGTTCCTCGGGCAGGCCTTCAACGACGATTCGGGGCGGATCGCGACGAAGTTCATCCCGGCCATGACCTCGGAGGTCGAGTTTCGTGGCTTCGCCATCGAACCTGCAGCGATCACTGCCGACCAGCGCAACAACAATCCCAAGCTGTTGCAGGAAGTGCTCGAGAGTATCAACAAGCGCAGCCAGATGATCACTGTGCAGACGCGGTGGCTCGACCAGGTCGAGAAGAAACACGCGTTCGGGTTGAAATACATCCGCACCTTGCGTCCAGAGTATTGAAGAAATGAATACAACGTCAATAACACGCCGCGGTCTGACCCTCATCGAGATGATCGTCTATCTCATCCTCGTATTCATCGTCACCGGCTTCGTGCTGCAACTGGTGTGGGGCGGGCGCAAAGCCGATGCGGGGCGCAAGCGGTTGGGCATCTTTCAAGACCTGCGCATCAGTTCGCAGAAGATCAGTCAGAAGCTCGGGCACGCCACCCGCCTGCTCTTCCCGCCACCGAACGGCAAGCCGTATCATCAGATCGTGTTTCTCTCGGAACAGGGCGAGCTGCATGTGCTCTACCTCAACGACGAAGACAAACTCTTTCTGCTCAATTACGATGGCCTGAAAAAGCGGCAGGAGCAGCCGTTGTTGCTGGCGCGGCGCACCATGGAGTTCACCGCGATTCGCCCGCCCGGCACCGAGGATTACGTGCAGTTTCTCGCGCGCATCCTCGACGACCAGAACATGGAGTTCGCCCTCACCGACGGGATCCTCATCCGCAACATCATTCGGTGAAACGAGTTCGGGGGTCGTTGGCACCGCCCGAGACTGCCGTTTCAGACCCGCCTACAACCGGACCGTGGCCATTGCGACGGTGGCAGTGTGGTCTGGCATCCGAGGTCATGGTGTGAGAATCACCGATGTCGTTGTGTGTCGTTGAGCCACGACACAAGGGTTCCGACTGCGGTCGAAGTCGCCTGCAGGTTGAGCCAAAAAGCCGGTGAGATCGTCGCCGCGGCAAGTCGCCCCGGTTGGTCGTCGTAACGGCGGGTCAGGGGTACGGCGACATGACGCCGCCCGAGCGGGACGCCGTCGGCCATGCTGTTGTACCCGGCCGCGGTGACCACCAGCTCCGCCTGGCCAAACAGGGCGTTGGCCGGGTAACAATCGCGGGTGCCCAGGCGAATACCGGCAGTCTCGGCGACGTGGTGCAGGTGCCCGCAGACAGCCGAGGCGACGTCGGGACGGCCAATCAATACAATGTTGGGTGATAGCCCGCGTTGCCGCACTTCGTCGAGCGCCCGCCGGCACAGGAGCGTCATCTCTGCAATAGGCCCCGAGTGCACGACCAGCGTGGCCGGGCCGGGGCGCGCAGCACCACCGTCACCGTGCGCGGAAAAGGCGCCCGCCCTGGCGGATGCTTCGACAACAGGCGTGCGCGGTGACGGTTGACCCTCGCGTCGTCCATCGGTGGCCGGCACAGACCGGAGCGGACCTGGCAGGACGACGACCTCGGCCGCTCGGTCGCGAACGAGGTCGTGCCACGGTGCATTGAGCGGCTCGCAGACAAGCACGCGACCGAGGCCGGCCTCGATGCTCGGGCCGTCGAGGCCGGCGGCGTGCAGATACTCGCCGACATCGAGACGCCGGGCGAGCAACGCCGTGGGCAGACGGGTGTTGCGCCACTCGCCGCGAATCCCCAACGGGAACACATCGAGCAGAACCAGAGCCGGGCGCCACCCGGCGACCACCTCGGCGACGCGGGTGGTCCAGTGGTGTGTTGATATCGTAAATATTTCGTGTCCGGTCACACGGGCCAACGCCGGACCGAATTGCGAGTAGGTGACGATGCGGGTCGATACGCCGGCAGCGCGCAATCCCGTGGCCAGAACACTGGCCCGCGTCAGGTGACCGAGGCCGGCGCCGGGTGCAGCGATCACCAGGTCGGGGCGTCGGCCCCGTTGCCCTGCGCGAAATTGCGCATGGGAACGCGTTCTTGGCGCGGCGTCGCTCGGCGGGGTGGGGGCGGCGTGCGAAAACCCGGTCACAGGTCCCGAAGTTCCAGGGTGCCCATGGTGTCGGGTGGGTTCGCGCCCGTGTGCAGGCGCTCGAACGCGTCGTTCTCTTCGAGAAAGTCGTCGCACTCGTGACAGACGTCGAACACGTGCCCGGCCGCCATCTGTTGCAGGGTCTCGCGGCGACTGCGCGAGCCGAGCAGGTCGCGCAGGGTGGCATACGCGATATTGCCATAGGTCGGAATGCGGTTCTTGGCCATACAGCACGGAAAGGCGGCGCCGTTGGCGTCGACGAACAGGTTGTACCAGGGCGCGAAACAGCGTCGTTCGCCGAAAAAGTCGCCGGCATACCGGCCCTTGTGGGCCAGGCGAGCGCTTTTCTCGGGGCGTGTCGGTCGCAGGTGGACGGGGAACCGGGTCAGCAACGGCTGCCACTGCGGCAGCCGGTCGAAGAGCACCTGCCACTGCTCGGCGGTCGGCCGCCGGTGCGCCTCGGGAGTGTCGATGGGCAGCAGACGCCAGCGGCGCACGCCCAGGTCTGTAAGTAACGTGTATGTATCGTTGAGGTGGTCGATGTTGTTGCGCGTGATCACGGTGTTCACTGCGACGACCGACCAGCGCTCCTTTTCGGCCGCCTTGCGCCGGAGGCGTTCGAGCCCCTTCACAGTGGCCCGCCATGCCCCGGTGACGCCACGCATCTCGTCGTGCACCGCCGGTTCGTGCGAATCGATCGAGACGTTCACCGTGTGCGCGCGTTGACGCAGCAGTTCGCGCACCATGTCACCGTCGAGCAGCGTGCCGTTGGTGGTGAGGTTGACCTGCAGGTTCAGCCGGCGGGCGTGGCGCAGCATGTCGACGAAGCCCGGCACGAGCAAGACCTCGCCGCCCGAGAAATGCACCTTGCGCAACCCCTGCGCGTGCAGATCGTCGAGCAGTGCGTGGCCGCGCTCGAGGGGCAGATCGGCATGGTCGGGGTCGGCAGCGGCGCGCCGCCACAGACCGCAGGCGGTGCAACGCAGGTTGCAACGCCAGGTCAGCTTGAGCTTCGCCGACAGGATCGGAAACGGGGTCTGTGGCTGCTGCGGCAGGCGCAGCGCCGAGGCGCGCAGGGCAGGGTCGTCGGCAAGAATGCGGGCAACGTGCATGCGGCTACCGGTCTCTCCGGCCACCCGGGTGCGCACTCATTGCGGTTTGACCGCCGAGATCAGCAACATCTGGCCATTGGCCGTGCAGGTGGTGATGGTCAGACCCACCGAAGTGAGCAGGGTGAGGGCGCGGTCACGGGTGAAGTCGGTCGAGAGAAACCCCAGTTCCAGGTAGCGCCGCACCAGCCCGGGCCCGAAGTGGCCGCGGGGGTGGGTCAGGATCGATGCGTGGAAGGTCCCGCCGGGAGCGAGCACGCGCCCCATCTCGGCCATCGCCCGTTCCGGTTGTGCGAAGACGTGCAAGCCGCCGAAACAACAGATGCGGCTCCAGCTTCGATCGGCGAAGGGCAGGGCGCCGACGTCGGCATGCATGAACCGGCAGCCGCGGTGCCCGGCGAGCCGCGCCTGGGCGCGGCGCAACATGGCCGGCGACAGATCGACCCCAAGCAACCGTGGAGCAGAAGAACATACAGTGTCAATAACATGTGCATCGTCGGTGTTGCTGTCACGCTCTCTGGCCACCGGAGGCAGCGAGGTTTGCCGGTCGGGCGATTGCGCCCGGTGCGGTCGGCGTCGTCGCAGGCGGCGCAGCGCCGTGGCGGTGAGTGCGCCGTCGCCGATGGCGATGTCGAGCGTCTCATGGTGCCCCTGGTCGAGCGCGCGGGCGTAGTGCTCGACCAGGCGACCCAACGAGGCGCGCCAGACCGCGATCATGTTGAGCAGCGCCAGTGGCGCATAAGCGTGCGCATACAGGCCATACGCGAGGGCAACCTGGTGGTCGCGGGCGTCGGCAGGGGCGTCACCCGCGGCGGCGTCGAAACACCGGGCCTCGGCGCGCCAGCGGATCAGCCGGAGGCAGCGGTCGCAGCGCCAGAGCGGCGGTGCAGCGACCATCGGCATCCGGCAGGCCGGGCAGGACAGAATCATCGCTGTGCGGCTCAGTCGTCGGTCGGCCAGGTGAACCGGTCGTCGGCGCGGGGGACGATCTTGACCTGGGGCCGTTGTTTGTTCATCAGCCACCAGAACAGCCGATCGGGGAGTAGCGAGAGCAGCCGCATGCCCAGCGCATGATGCCACGGAAACCGGATGACCTGGCGGTCGCGGCCGATCTCGCGCAGAATGTGGCCGACGGCCCGCTCGACCGGCCACGTGCCGGGCATCGGAAACCGGTTCTGTTGCGACATTGGGGTGTCGACATAGCCAGGGACGACGGTAATCACGCGGGTCTGCCGGTCGTAAAGATCGATGCGCAACGACTCGAGGAACCGGTCGAGGCCGGCCTTGGCGGCGCTGTACGCATGGGCGCGCGGCATGCCGCGGTCGCCGGCCATACTGGTAAAGCCCACGATGAAGGTGTCGGGGCGGTCGATCAGCAATGGCAATACACGGTAAAGCAGGCGCATCGGCCCCTCGAGGTTGACCCGCAGCGTGTCGATCGACCGGTCGACGTCGATGGCCTCGATCAGGTCGGGGCGCGACACCCCGGCCACCACAAAAACGCCGTCGGGCGGATCGTGGGCCAGAATCTCGACGAGACGATCGATGTCGGCCTGCCGCGTGATGTCACCCGGCACGATGCGGATGCGCCCCGCGGCAGCGGCGAATGCCGGTCGGGTCTGCAATTCGGCCACCCGACGCGAGAACAGGGTCAGGTGGCAACCTTGCTGACAGAGGTTCTCGGCCAGCGCCAGGCCGATTCCGCATGAGGCACCGACGATCAGGATCCGCCGGCCGGTGAAGGGCACCATCGGGGTCGCCTCCGGGTTGATTTTGCGGGCCTTCGCCCCGGCACGAGTATACCAGATAGCCGCCCGCCACGGGGCCGCCCGGGTTACGACGGCGTGGTCTGGCTGGCGGGATCGGCGGCGAGGAAAATACGGGCGAGCGAGTCACGCTCGGTTTC
>CAZADH010000131.1:0-16151 GCA_964483805.1 uncultured bacterium | reverse complement strand
GGCACGGGTGTTTCAGATTCGCGAAGTTGAGTTGCCATCGCGTGGGTCGATCAGTTTCAAGACGTTGTTTGACCAGGATCAAGATCGAATTGCCCCCATCGTTGCCCCCTACCTCGAGGGCAAGTACGATGCGCCCGGGTTCACCGACCGCCTGAGCATTTTCATCGACGACCCGGGGCGATCTGAAGAAGACGCCCTGGCGATCCTGCTGCCGGGCGAAGAGAGCTACAACCTGGTCATGAAGCGCAATATCATCCAGAAGATCGACCTCTGGGAAGACCAGGATCGCTTCCTGATCATGGGCAACCGCGCTTATCTGTCGTCCTCCCTGCCGCCCGCCGAGGTGCTCTCGTTTCTGCGCCTGTCGCGCGTGCAACTGTACGAGCTGAAGATCTTCGACCACTTGCTCGACAAGACCATCGAAGAGACCTACAAACTGCTCGACGACGTGCCCCTGTCGCGCACGACTTTGCCGCTCTCGTGGCTTGGCCGGGGCACGCGGGCCCAGGTTCAGCACGTGTTGCGCATGACCACCATGCGCATGGAACTGGTCGACCTGATCAAAGACATCACCAACTCGACCAAGGTCACCGCCGACCCCTACTTCGAGCTCGTCTATCGCCGCCTGCTCGAGACTTTCCGGGTATCGGAGTGGTTCAGTTCGGTTAAAGAGAAGGTCACGGAGATCGAGGGTGTGCAAGCGATGATCATGCAGCGGTTCGACACCAGCAACGCGATGTTCCTCGAATTGCTGATCATCCTGTTGATCCTGGTCGAAGTGATCATGGGGCTGTTCCGGCATTGACCGTCCACCGGCCGAGCCCCACCCAGACAGCAATATAACGTATGACATCCCCGTCGTCTTCGGGCACGTCCGGGTCGTGCACCACTCTGGCCGCGGGTGAAGTCGGTTCCCGCCAGTGGCCAACCGTTGTTGCCTTCGTCGTTCTGGCGTTCATCCCGGCCATTCTGGGTGGCGGCAACAATCGCCCCGGCGACTGGTATCGGGAGCTGCAGAAGCCGGAATTCAATCCTCCGTCGTGGGTCTTTGGCCCGGTCTGGACGGTTCTCTATCTGACGATCGGCGCGGCCGGGGCAATGGCGTGGCGCGCGGCCATACCGGCCCAACGATGGTTGGCTTTCTCGATCTACGGCGTGCAACTGGTCTGCAACGGCCTGTGGTCGTGGTTGTTCTTTGGCCTGAGATCGCCATTTCTGGCGTTTCTCGACATCATTGCCCTGCTGGTCAGCATTGTCGCCAACATCGTCGTGTTTGCGCGAATTCGCACGGCCGCCGGTCTGGTGCTCATCCCTTATCTGCTCTGGGTTTCGTTTGCCACCGTATTGAACTGGGCCATCTGGCGGTTGAACCAATGATCGCATCGACACTTGACTGTGAGCGCAACTCTCTGGGTCGCACCCTGCGCCTCGGCCTGTGGTTGGCGCTGCAGATCGGTGCCTGGATCATCGGCGTCGGCGCCGGCATCCTGCATGGGCCGTGGCGATTGACCGTCGGGATCCTGGTTGTCGCCGCGGTTGCCTGGATGCTCGTGACCGGGGTTCGCGTGGCCGCCGCATGGGAACGCGCTCTGGTTTTGCGACTCGGGCAGGTGCACGACATTCGCGGCCCCGGCATCATGTATCTGCTACCCGGACTCGACACCGTGCGGTTCTTCGACACGCGCCCGCAGTCACTCGAACTCCCCGCACTCTCGCTGATCACCCGCGATCGCATCATCGTTGCGCTGAGCGGCACGGTCCGGGTCACCGTCACCGACCCGACCAAGGCACTGCTCGGCAACACCGACTCGGTGCGAACCCTATTGGACTGCACGGAAGCGACGCTGCACGAGATCGCCGGCGCGATGACCCACGACGAGTTGCGGGCCGATCGCAACCGTTTTTCGCGCCAGGTCGTCGACGGTGTCGAGGCCCATGCCCCAGCCTGGGGTCTGCATGTCGAGACGCTCTGGCTGCGGGAAGGCACTGGAACGGGCGGTGAGAAACCGCAAACAAGGGCGAGTTCGCTCACCGAACAACACGCATAAACTTGGCGGGGCAATGTGCCGATGTAGGACGTGGTAGGGACGAGAAAAAAGATCCCGAGACTTTCTAAGGAGGCCACCATGATCCTGCCCGATACCCCCCTGTTCCAAGCCAAGAGCGATGCCGAGTTCCGCATCCGGATGGTTCACTACATCAAGACGAGCTTCAAAGACATCCTCAGCAAAGAGGACATCAAAATGCTCGAACTGCCCAACGGCCTCGACATCCTGCAGGCCCGCATCAATCAGCGCCTGTACGATGCCAGCCGCGGTGAGATCGACATGCGCAAACCGGAACTGGCGCGTCAGGCCGCCTAAACAGACACGCCGTTCGGGGCGGCACACCCGCCCTGATCCGGCTCCTTTCCAGACCGCCCGTGGCCAACAGGCCACGGGCGGTCTCGTTCGCCGACCCCGCTCTACGCTCGGCGCGCCGGCGGCGTTGGTTTTCTGGAACGGCAGCCCACAACGATCAATGGATCAATACGACGTGTTTACACCAGCACACGCGCCCGCTGAGATTCAGAACGGCAGGTCCTCCTCCTCGCCCCTCACCGGCGCGACATCCTGAGGTTTGCCGACGGAGCGCCGGCGTTGACGCGAGGCCCGACCGCCGACGGCATCTCCCGTTTCGCCTGCGTTGCCGTTCTTCTCACTTCCGTTGCCTTGGTCATCGGCGCCCGCCGCAGACTCGGCATCCCCTGCTGCATCGTGCGCGATCGCATGGTCGTCAGTTCCCTGACCCGTGCCACCCACAGTGTCGCCGCGCTCCCCCTTGACCTCGGTCCCGCGATCGAGCACCTGCAACGAGCGCGCCGCCACCTCGGTCCAGTAGCGTTGGACGCCCTGGCGATCCTGGTATTGACTGATGTTGAGCTCGCCTTCGATCCACACACGCCGCCCTTTGTCGAGCAGTCGCTGACACTGTTCAGCCAAACGGTTGAACGCCACGACGTTCACGAACATCGCCGAATGCTGTCGCGATTGCGGGTCCTTACCGGGACCGTATTTGTTGATCGCCACCGCAAACTTGGCCAGATCGACGCCGTTGCCGACCTTCTTCATCTCGGGAGCCCGCGTCACGTTTCCGGCAATGAAGACCCTGTTAACCGCCACCATGGTTTGTTCCTCCTGAACCGATTCGGTCGAATTTGCGAATATCGCGTTTTCCGGATATTCCACCACCAACATTGCGAGCCAACCGACCGCGGGGAAAAAAAGTGCGCCGATTCATGCAAATCGTCTTGCAATCGCAGTTTTCGAGGTTGACGGCCGGGGTGGCCTGCCGTCATGATGGGCAACATGAATGGTTCCCGGGCAATGCTGACGTGGCGGGTTCTCGCCTTCGTCGGAATCCCGGTCTGGCTGGCGTTCGGATTCCTGCAGTTTTCCGCCGCCCGCCGGGAGACGGCCGCGCTAGCGTTCCACCAGGATCAGATGCGTGCGGTTCTCAACCGGGTAGCGACCAAGGCGCATCCGCGCAAGCGTTTCGACGACCTGCTCAGTCGGTTGGCCCAGTGCAACTGGTCGACCCGATCATTGACGTTGCGGGCGGCCCGCCTGGTCAAGACGGAGGGCGGTGCTCTCGAGTGCCTGGTGTTCGACCGCGATGGCCATCTCTTGCGCCTGCCGGGCCTGCCACCCCGGCCCCGCCGGGCCGCAGAGCGTTTTCTCCAAGCGGTGATCGACCCGACCGCGAAAGTCCCCTCCAGTCTGATCGCGGCCTTCGCCCGCAATCCGGCCGCAGCCCGTATGCTCGGCCAGTCACCGGGTGCCCTCGTCGATCTGGTGAATGGCGACACCTGCACCTACGCCGGCTGGTGGCCGCTGCGGGATCGACACAAACGCACCTGCGCCCACATTCTCGCCCTGGTTCACCGGCGGGCCATTCACCGTGACGAACTCGTCGATCGCGCCGTACGCGAAACCCGGCGACTGGTCGGCAATTTCATGATGCTCGGCTGGCAACAACCGACCGCCACCGGGCAGTTGCGCCCGGAGGGGCAAACCTGGCCGGCTTCGCTGGCCGCACAGCTCGCCGCCATGCCTTATGCGAGCACGGAAACACCAACGCCCGATGGTTGCCTGGTTCGCCAATGCACCGAGAATGGTGAACTGCTGTTCGCCGTCGATCGTTGGCCCCAAAACACCCCCGACCCGCTGGTGACCGTCACGGCACCGTGGCTGGTCGGGGCAGCCGTCGTGCTCCTTGCCCTGGCCTATCTCGGCCTGTGCGGGGAGATTCTGCCTCCCGTCTTTGGTCTGCACGGAAAGCTCGCGTGGTTGTTCATTGCCGGAGGTGGTTTGCCACTGGCATTGCTGTGGGGTACTGCGGTAATCGACCGCGACAACCGCGAAATGGTGCTCATCGAAACGCGGCAACGCCAGCATCTCGACCAACTGTGCAAGATCGATCAGGCCTACATCAATCATTTGTATGCCTTTCAACGGCTCTATCTGGACCTGGGCCAGCGGCTATCGCAGCGCCAGACCGATCAGTGGCCGCCCCAGTTACAGCGCGCGTTTTCGCGCATTCTTGCGCGGGCGCGCGGACGCATCCAGGGCCTGGTCGCCGTTGCGGCCGGACGGCAACTGCTCTGCCAGGCCGTGGGCAGTGCCGATCGATTGGCGGCGTCAAAGGCATTCATGCGCGACATGGCTTTCAACGCCCTGGGGCAGATCCGAGGCGAGCGCGCCCCCGAGGTCCGACCGGGAACCGTGGGCTCGGAGCGGCTCAGCGCCGTGTTCGGCGGCCGCGCCCGCATGGGCACGTCGGGCCGTGAGCGCATCAACTTCTTCAATGTGCCGGGCCAACAGATGATCCATTTCACCAGTCTCATCGGCCCGCGGGAACGGCCGACCGCGCTGATTTCGGCGATCCATGGCGCGTTTCACATGCAGTCGCTGTTCCTGCAACGGACCCATCGGCGGTGGCCGAAAGCACCGGCAAATCCACTGGTATTCGCCGCCCTGCCCAACGCGGGCCGCCCGGACCTCCCGCCGATCCCAACCACCCGGGCCGGCGCCGACCTACAGCTCCGCCAACTGCAACATCTTGTATTGACATCGCGGCGTCCCGAGCATCAACGGTTGCGTTTCGGCCGGCGCGAATATCTGGTCTCGGCCATGCGTGGGCGTTACCTTGACGGCTACGTGCTGATGGTGGCCCAACCGTTCGCCACGATCGAGAGTGAGACCCAGCGGCTGCACCGCCACGTGTCAGTCATGGCGGTGGCGGCACTGGTGTGCGGGCTCCTGCTCGCACGTGTCGCCGGCGCGTTGATGCTGGCCCCGATCCGTCGCCTCGGCATCGGCCTGACGGCACTGACCGATGGCGACTTCTCCAGCCGTATCGATCTGGACCACGACACCATCGCTGAGTTTGCCCGACTGGGGACCGGCTTCAACCATCTCGTCGACGGGGTACAGGATCTGCAGATCGCGCGCACGGTGCAAACCCACCTGTGGCCCGCGACGGGAGTGGCTGGCCCCGACTGGCGTCTCGATGGTCGGTGCGACACCGCAACCAGCCTCGGTGGCGATTACTACGACTGGCTGCAGGTCGACGCCGATCGCTGGGTCATCTGCCTGGGTGATGTCGCCGGCCACGGCATTCCTGCTGCCCTGATCACGGCAGCCGCCAAGGTCGAACTGGCCTATGCCGCCACACAGGCGAACTCCCCACTGGCCATTGTCACCTCGATGAACACCGGGTTGCGGCGGCAGGCAGGGGCCATCCGCCCCATGTCGTTGTGGCTGGGTATGTTCTCGCCCGGTTCACGCCTCCTGCGTTTCTCGGTGGCCGGCCATCCATACGCCATCGTCGGCTCTCCCGGCCGGGCTCCGCAGTTCGCCGGCGTCCCCGGGTATCCGCTCGCCTCCCGGCGTCAGGTGGCTTACACCGAGGGATCATGCGACCTGGCCGCGGGCGGTTACGTCCTGCTCTATTCGGATGGCCTTCCTGAAGCGACCAACCCCAATGGCGAGTCGTTCGGTTACGAACGGCTCGCAGCCCTGGCCGACGAACTGGCCAAGGTCACGGCTTCGCCTGCGGCCCGGCTGGCCGAACTGCACCGCCGGGTCCGCCACTGGTCCGGACAACCCAGACCCGCCGACGACATGACCACCCTGTGGCTCGATCTGCCCCGGCGACCCGAGGTTTCTCCATGACCGCACGACGGCTCGCCATCCTCTCGGGATTGGTGATAGCATACATCGTATTTATGTATCTCGTCGCTTCGGCACGTTACACCGCCGACGTCGCGACCAAGACCGACCGCACCCGTCTCCACCTCGAACGGGTGGCGCGCCAGACGCAACACCTGCAGCATTTCGAGAGGACGGCCCCAGCAGTACTCCGGACCGTCCTCGGCCGCCGCTGGGCAAACGACGCCTGGCGAGCGGATTGTCGCGCATTGCTGACCGATATCCCGACCGACCATTGGGAGGTTCACTGTTTCGATGGCCAGGGTCGTTACCTCGGGCGCGAGCCCCAGTTGCCCACGACCCGCCCGTTCCTGATCGCCGGCATGGACGACCGCACCTACAGCAGGCGGCGGGACCACCTCGTCGAGTTCCTCGAATGCTGGCTGCGCACGGTGCGAAAACCATGGTGGGAGCCGGCGTTCATCACGAACAAACACTTCGGCCACTGGTGGGCGTGGATGTTCGAGAATCTCAAGGCCATGCCGCGGACAGTCGCGGTTGGCGACGTGGCCGGCCGACCTTCCGTGTTCGGCATGTGGGACAGCGGCAGAACCGTGCACCCGGGGCAGATCGGTGCTGCCCTGATCCTTGCCGAAGTCGGCACCCTGTCGAGCACCTCCCTGGCCCAGCGGCGCATCGAGGCGCTGCGCGCCGCCGGCTGCGACTTCGGCATCATCCCCTTGATAGCCCGCAACGACGGGGCGCCAAGCCCTTTGCGTGCGGTCGGGCCAACCCTGTTGCCCGCCCGCGTCTCACCACGACGCGCCCGCGCAATCGCCGAACAGTATTTCTTGTGCCCAACAACCACGGTTCACCACGACAACGAGCGGTTCGTGGTCGTTCCTCTCGACGAAGAACACCTCTTGTGCGCCCGCGTGCCCCAGGGGCACCCCCATGCGTCACCATGGTTGCTTGCGCTGGCGGCACTCTGGATTCCGTGGGCCTTCCGCCAGGTCGTCCGGCCCACGACGGCGGCGTGGCCGCTGGCCGGGGCATTGACCATGCTGGCCGTCGGCGCAGCGGGGGTGCCAGTGCTGCTGGCCGCGTTCTACTGGCAACAGTTTCTCGCCACGCACGAACAAGCCATGACCCGACAAGCGCTGACCCACTTGGAGCGCTATCTCATCAACATCGACGCGCACTTTCCCACGTTGTTGCGCCGCCTCGACGCCCGATACAAAGAGTGGCAACGACGGTTCGAGGCCGCCATTGCCGCGCCTCTGCCGCCTCCTGCCCGGCCCCGACCCGCCGGCCGCCGCCATCCGTTTCGCTACGATTTTCCGCCGGGCACCCCCCTCGCCGCCCTTGTCGATGAGACCCGCCCCTGGGAGTTTGGCGGCGAGGTCGACAGCATCTCGGTGGTCAGTTCCACCGGTGTGATGCTGCGCGACTTTGCCCAGGATGATTTCGGCATCCGCCGGTTCGCTTTCATGCCCGCCACCGCCCGGGTCGAAGCCCTCAAGGGCTTCTACGAACAATCCGACGAGAAGGAGAGTGCGTGCCGCCGGATCTTTCGCCTGCACATGCCGTTGCCCAGAACGATCGACTGGGAGACATGGATCGCACTCTCAGATCCCAAGGACCGCGAATCCGATGATTCGCTGTGCGAGGCCCATACGTCGGCAATGCGACTGATCAATGAACACACCGGGGCGGTGCCGCAACGTCCACGTCTCGACGACACCGTATTCTCGGCGGTCATCGAGGCACTGCCCCGCAGCGATGGCTGGGATTTCGCCCGCCAGGTCGCCGCCTCCCTGGGTGAGTTCATCGTTCTGAACAAAGATGGCCTCCAGGTCGCCTTCTGGGCGACCGCGATGCGCTCTCCCCGTGGCGTTGCCGAGTATCTGGCGGTGTTCTTCCACCACAGCATGACCCTCGAACAGACCTACTTTCGGGAGTTGTTCGCTGCCGGCACACCCCGTATTCCGGGTCTCGAGTTGCGCGCCGTCTCCCTGCTGCATCGGGCCCAGCATTGGCCGGCTCCCCGCCTGGAGCGCTTGCGCCGCGCCGTCGAACCGACGGTGACCCCGCCGCGCATTCTCGTCAGCCGGGTCGGTCAACGCCAGGGACGTCGCGTGCTATGCGCCGCCTTGAAATGCCAACGCGCCACCGGTTACATCCTCGTCGGCAGGATGCCATACGACATAGTGACAACGTCAATACAACATCTGCAATACCGCCTCTGCTGGCTCGCGGTTGCCGTGGTCTTGGTGCTCGCCACCATTGGCTGGCGCCTCTTCTCCGGCACGGTTTTCCCGATTCGCCGGCTTCTCGCCGGGCTGCGCGCGCTCGAGACGCACGAGTTCAAGCATCGCATCCAGATCGGCACCCGTGACGAGTGGGACCGACTGGCCGAGGTGTTCAACGAGGCGATTCGCGGCATGGAGGAACTCGCGGTCGCTCAGGCAGTGCAGACGCGACTCCTGCCCGGGGGACCGATCGTCCATGCAGCGGGCACCTACCACGGGACCAGCATCATGTCGCTGGCGGTTGGGGGCGACTACCACGACGCCGTCGCGACGCCCGACGGACGCCTCGCCTTCATCATCGGCGATGCCACGGGCCACGGCGTCCCGGCCGCACTGATGGTCGCCATGGTAAAGGCGGCGTTCGGCGCCCTGATTGCCGACGGCATCGCATCCCCCGGCATGGTGCTGACCCGCATGAACGCCCTGCTGTTGCCATCACAGAAAACCGCCATGGCCATGACGGCACTGGTGGGCTTTGTCGACACAACCGGGGTTGTGACGCTGGCCAGCGCCGGGCATGCCTGGCCCTTCTTGCGCCAGCCGGATGGCACCGTGAATGCGTGGTCTGGAACACCCGGATTCCCGTTGTGTGTCTGGAAAAAGGCAACCTACGCCGACGCCATCCACCGGCTCGACCCGGGATACGAACTGTTCGCCTACACCGACGGCCTTGTCGAAGCCTGCGACCCAGCGAATGAGGCATTCGGGGAAACCCGTCTCGCGACCACGCTCGCGCGGATTCCGGTGAACGACGAGCAATCCCCGCTCGCACCGGTGCTCGACGCGCTGGCCGATTTCACCCAACGCCGCACCTGGACCGACGATGTGACCGTTGCCGTTATTCGCCGGCCCCACGCCCACCCGGGGCCCGGGCAATCTGACACATGCGCTCGATCTGCTCTCCATCGCCCAGAACAATCAGACGGTCGCCGACATTGAAAACCAGAGTCGGCTCGGGATTGACGTAGGTTTTGCCGTTTTGCTTCACCGAGACGATGATCGCCCCCGAGCGGCGCCGCAGGTCGGCATCGCGGATCGCCCGGTTCTCGAGCGCCGATCCCTGTTCGACGACGATCTCCTCCATCTGGAAATCCTGGGCCTCGCCCGCCATCGCCACGTCGAGGAAATCGACGACCGAGGGGCGCAGAATCACCGACGCCATACGATGGCCGCCGATCGTGTTTGGTGTTACGACGTAGTTTGCCCCCGCCCGCTTGAGCTTGGCCACCGACTCTTGCCGCTTGGCCGATGAGACGACGAAAACCGCCGGATTCATGCCTTTGGCGGTCAGGGTCACAAACACGTTGTCGGCATCGTTCTGCAATGCGGTGATCAGGCCGCGCGCTGCGGCCAGACCGGCCGCAGCCAGGGTTTCATCAAGCGTGGCGTCACCGTCGATGACCATGAAGTTACGCAGACGCAGATCTTCGACGACCTTTGCATCCTGGTCGATGACGACGAAAGGAATCCCACGGCGCAGGAACTCATCGCCGACAACCATGCCGGTCGTACCAGCCCCACAGATGATGTAATGGCCGTGCATGGATTTGATCCGCTCGCGCATACGTTGTCTCCCCCAGAGGTCGTACAGTTTTCCCTCGACGATGAATTGCGACAGATTGGTCACGAAATACGCCATCAGCCCCATGCCCATGAGCAACACAACCATCGTGAAGGTCCGCCCCATCGTACCGAGGTGGCCGATCTCGCCGAAACCGGTGGTGGACAGCGTGATCACCGTCATGTAGAGGCAATCAAACCAAGGCCAGCCCTCGATGACACGATAGCCGATGCAACCCACGATGATGAGGGCAACGAGACCCGCAAGGCTTTTGAGTATTGGCGGCGGAATGATCGGCATGGTATGTCGAGACCGCGGTCAGTCTAGCGCGGCAGGCTCTACCGCGCAAGATCGACAATGGCGACAATCGCCCGCATCAGCGGATGGCGGGACCGGCGATCCTCACGCGAAATGATGCATTGGCTGAGGCGATGATGACAGGTATACTGGTACATCGCAATCTCCACACGGGAGGCACCCAGCATGCAACTCGGTCTCCGTGACATTGCCAAAGTGGTGTGTACGCTCACCCTCGCAAGCACATTGGCATTTGTGTCTTCACCGGCCAATGGGCAGACACCGGCGGGCAACTTGACGGCCGGTGCGGCCGAGGTCGTGCGCCCGGCGACGGCGGGCCCGCTCTACGGCCCGGCAACGGCTGAGAAGGGGCGACGCGTCCGCGTTGCCCAACCCGCCATCACCGACGCGTTGCTCGGGGCCATCGCCTACCTCGAAGATTTCCAGATCCGCTTCCGGCCCGGGCGGGGGCACCTGCTGAGCGACGCTTCCGATCTCGGCGACGGCTGCAAAGGCGAAATGCTCTTCAACCTGCCGTGGCGCGAAAGCATCGGCCTGCCGCTGCCGCCGGTGATCCAGGCGCGCAACCGGGCCGGCGAATGGGCCAGCACGATTCATTTCCTGCCCAAAAAGACCGGCATCAAGGGGCGCACCCTGGTGGCAGTGCAAGATTCGAACCTGTTCATGACGGCGTTCATTGCGTATCCGCTCTTTCTGTTCGACGACGCGACCCTGCCCGAGAACCGCCGCCCGACCAGCTCCATGCTGCCGAAAGCCGTCGAGAACATTGCCAGTTTCAAGCGGGGCAACGCCTACAATTTTTGGGCGACATTGCCCGGCGCCATCGGCAAGGCCGAGCGCACCGGGCCGTTCAACATCCCCGTGAAGATGATCGAACAACTCGGCAAGGCGTTCTGCAACCCGAAGTTCGACAAGTTCTGGACGTGGCTGACCCGCGGTCTGAAAGCCCCGCCCAAATACTGGGTCGAGCGGTGCCTCGATGCCAAAGAAAATCCGACGGGCGCCGATGCTTTGTTCAACATTCCCAACGATGCTGACGACACCTCCACGGCGGTCGCCTTCCAGAAACTGTATGCCGATCGTTTCCCCAACACCGGGGTAAAGCCTGACCTGGCCGCCCTGGCCGCCGTCGCCGAGTGGCGCGACGTGAACCGCGACCGCGAAGACGGCCGCGACAACTGGAAAGGCAAAGAGTCCGGCGCCTATCTCACCTGGATGAAAGACGAACGGGCACCGATCTTCGCCACCCCGGAAACCGGCGTCATTCCGCTGGGCGTCAACAATGTCGACTGCGTGGTCAACGCCAACGTTTGCTTCTCGCTGGCCGCCAATGGCATGACCGACCTGCCCGGCTACGCAGCCGCGCTCGATTTGCTGGCGCGGGCCATCGAGCAGCGCACCTGGCCCGAGGCCGGTCTCTACTACCCGCAATACATGATATTCCCCTACGCCGTCACCCGCGCCTGGCGTGACGGTGGCGCCCACGCCCCTCGTCTCGACACCGCGATGGGCAAGTTGTTGCGCGACCTGCTCGATGCCCAGGACGCCTGGGCCAAGGCCAATCCCAAGCGGCTCGGCGCATTCCCCGGTGGCGAAGACCGTTCGGATCATCTCGCCACGGCGCTCGGCTTGACCTCGCTGCTCAACATCGGCCGAAGCTTGGCCGATCGCCACGGGTTGACCGCACGCTACGACCGCGCCATCGCCAATGCAGTGTCTTATCTGGTCCGGGTCGGGCGTGACCGCGACTTCCAGTATCCGACCACGCGTGAGCTGTTTCCGGGCAAGCGCCAGAAGAGCAAGCAATGGGAGTCGGGGTTGTTCTTCGCCGCCTCGTTCTGGGATCTCGGTCACTGGCGGTCGGAAGCGTTCACCATCGCCATGGTCGCCGAAGCGTTGGGCAAGTACCTGCTCGCCTACGATCTCGATACCGGCCGCTTTGCCGAGCGCAGGCTGCGTCTTCTCGACAACCGGACGGCCGCATACGGGATCTGTATCCAGTAAATACGAAATACATACCAACGACCGCGGGCCGGCCGCTTGGCGCCACCCGCGGTCGCATGCTCTGAACCATCCACCAGGTCACCATGAGTACTCAGCGTTGTTGTGAATGCGGGTTCAACATCGTTGGCCGCAACCGGGGGCAGTGCCCCGAATGCGGCGAGCGCTGGCCCCGGCTGGCGCCTTCCAGCGATACGGTCCGCAGCGTCAATGCCCTGACCGGCATCGCCGGTGGCCTGTTGTGTTACCTGTATCTCGAGGCCAACGGCATCGGACTCCCGGCGGCGACGTGGGGCCTGGTGCCCCTCGTCATGGTGTTTGCCGTGGTGGTCGGTTACACGTCGCGCCTCCCCGGTTGCCTGTCGCTGCCGCTCGGTCTTGGACTCGGGCTGGCCCTGACCGTCGGCTTGTTCATCGCCAAACCCCTGGCGTGCATTGCGCTCGGTTTTTTCATCGGTTTCTTTCTCGTGCCGTGGGCCCTCGGAGCCATCAAGCGACGTCTTGCCAGCCCGACCAATCTCCGCACCCGCGAGGCCGAGATCCGCGCCCGCCTCAACAAGCTCGACGAGAGCCTGACGGCCATCGCCCGCCTCGAACAGCGGATCACCCAGATGGAGGCCACGCCGACCTTGACGCAAACCCTGATGAAACTGCGCAACTCCGTCGAGGTCATCGAGCGCCAGAAGTCGCGCCATCGCGTCCTGTTGTGGGAGATCCAGCTCATTCGCTGGCAGAACCGCATCGAACCCATCGTCGCCGGCCTGACCGGGTTGACCTTCTGCGAGGGCGATGACGCCATGCGCACCGTGGCAGAAGCCACCGGCGCCGGCAGCAAGATGCTCGCCGCCTGGCAGAGCGATACCGCTGCTGCCGCGACCGCCGATGGCCGGTCGTGCATCGAGCGGCTTCAGCAGGCACTGACCGCGGCCGAACCCCTGCGCGAAGCCATTGTCGCCCAACAGGCCAGGGCAACCCTGCAAGAGGTCACGCCGATGACCACCCCCGGTCTCACCCTCGGCGCCGGCATCCCGCCAACCTGTCTCAACCAGGACGACGCCCTCGATGCCCTCAACCGGGCCCTGCAGGAAGTCGACGGCGAGTTCTACCGCCTGAAAATCGAAGACGAGATCGCCCGGCAGAACGAGGCGCTGCCGCAGTGAGACCGCCCGGCGCGGTCACCGCTGCTGGCGCGCCCGCCAGGCTGCCGAGTCATACACCTCGTCATTGACGGTGTTGGGCGCGCGGCGCCCGGCCAGAGCGGCCAAGAGCGACTCGGCCGCCATCCGCCCCATGGCCCCGCGGGTCTCGTGGGTCGACGAACCGATATGAGGTAATAATACGGTGTTAGGTGCATCCCGCAAAGCCGGGTGGACCTTCGGTTCCTCGGCATAGACGTCGAAACCGGCGGCAAAGAGCCGCTGGTCGCGCAACGCCTGGGCCACAGCACCCTGGTCGACCAGCGGACCCCGGGCGGTGTTGATCAACACCGCGGTGGGCTTCATGCGGGCCAACTCCCCGGGCCCGATCAGACCGCGGGTTTGCGGGGTCAGCGGCGCATGCAGTGACAACACATCGCTCTCGGCCAGCAGGGCGGCAAACGACACATGCGGCCACGGCAGTCCCGGCTTCGGCCCGGACCGCGTGTGATAGAACACCCTCATACCGAAGGCTTCCGCCCGTCGGGCCACGGCCTGACCGATGCGCCCCATCCCATAGATGCCCAGGTTCTTGCCGGCAAGGTCGTAGCCGAGCAGCGACACTGGACGCCACCCTTGCCACCGGCCGGTCGACAGCAAGCGCTCCGACTCGGGCACGCGCCGCAGGGCCATCAGGATCAGGATCATGGTGACGTCGGCCGTCGCATCGGTGAGCACATCGGGGGTGTTGGTCACGGGAATGCCCAACTGCGTGCAGGTGGCAATATCGATGTTGTTGAAACCGACCGCATAGTTGGCCACTGCACGCAATTGCGGGGCGGCCACGAGCAGGTCGGGTGGGATCGGATCAGCCAGCGTTGCCAGCACGCCGTCGGCGGTGCCGACCTCGAGTTCGAAGAGCGCCTGGTCGCGTTCGTCGGAGAGAACCGTGAGACTGTGACCGGCTTCTTTCAGAATGTCGAGCGCAGGCCCGGGAATCGGGCGGGACACGAGAACACGCATGCGGCACCTCCAAGTTGGCGTTGCGAGTCGCCCGCAGATTACCACACCGGCGCGATCGTCGCGACCGGACGCCATCCCGAACTATCCGCTCAGGCATCGGCCGCAGAATGCCGAAGTGCTTATAGAGGCATCATCGTTCCGACTTCCCGGATGCCGAAAAGGAGGCCACCGCTTTGCTGTTTCGCCTGCCGTCCGTGACGGATCGGTCGCTGTGGCGACCGTTGCTGGCCGCGCTCTGTCTCGCGGCGCTCCTGCCGGGCAAACACGCGTGGATGGCCAGTTCCGTGCATCCGACGACCGACGAGGTCGATATCGGAGCCCGCGGTCGCGCCGTGCCGCCGCCCCCACCGGGCATGAACGGGCGGGCCGCCGAAGCCGTGGGCCGCCAGTATCTGCTCGGTGACGGCCCCAGCGCCCACAGTTGGCTGTCGGCCGCCCGCAACTATCTCGGTCGCGGCGAGGTCGAACAAGCCATCTGGGCCTGCCGCAAACTCATCAAACTGCAGCCGCTGTCGGCCGAGGCCCACTTCCTTCTCGGCGTGGCCTACACCCGACGACTCGATCAAGGTCTGCCCGGCGACGGCACCGACTGGATGGCGTTGGCCATCAAAGAAACCGAGACTGCCGCGCAACTCGACGACTATCTGCCGGCCTGGTACAACCTCGGCCAGTTGCACCTGCGCAACGGCAATGCCGATGCCGCCCGCCTGGCCTGGGAGCACATCCTCTTGATCTCGCCGCGATCGGCACTCGGACAACGTACAGCCCAGTCGCTGGCACGTCTCAACGACAGGCACACTCTCCCCGATGCACTGGCGGAGCGCTGGCCATGATTGCCATCCGCAAGCACTTCGATCTGCGCCGGTGCGGCCACGTCCTGTTGCTGGCCGGCCTGCTGGGGAGCCCGTTCGCCACAGAGGTGCGGGCCGACGACACCATCGAAACCAAGTTGTTCTTCAAAGCCGAGGCCGCCTTGCGCCAGGGCCAATCCGAGCCAGCAAAACAGGACTGCATGCGGGTTCTGAAACTGAACGCCAAGCATGCGGGTGCGCATTTCCTATTGGGTCAGATTGCCTTGCGCGAAGGCAGACGGGCGGATGCCCGGCGGTATCTGTCAATCGCGGCCCGCGATGCCGACTACGAAGTGCGTGCCCGCGAGATGCTCGTCGATCTGAACCACGACGATCACCTTTCCGGCGAGTTGGCGGCCATACGCGACTATCTAGAGGCCGGCGCCCACGATGTTGCCTGGGATCGGGCAGCCAAGGCGCTCGCGCGCGATCCCCAGCACCCGGGCCTGTTGGCGCTTGGGGCCCAGGCGGCCGCCATGGCTTCCCGTTTCGACGACGGCGACCGGTTATTGGCCCAACTCCAGTCGGTAACCACCGAACCCGATCTGACTGCGCAACTGCGACTGCTCAATGAAGCAATGCGATGCGCCGATCACGCGCCCAACGACGCCCTGACCCGCCTTGCCGCCATCACCGACAACCGCGTCAATCTGCCTCCCGTGCGCAAACTCGTGCGCAAGCTCATGATCGAGCAACGGCAATACGATGCGTATGAGGCCGTACTGCAAGCCGAGATGGCCCGACCGGGCGCCGACCAG
>CAZADH010000130.1:0-16420 GCA_964483805.1 uncultured bacterium | reverse complement strand
ATCGGGGGAAGCGTCGTTGGTCTCTTCGGCGCCCTCGCCGCTTGCCAGATCCGCTTCGGTGCGTGCCTCGATCGGGGCCGCCTTGGGCGCAATATCGTGTGTTGATAATGTGTTTCTGTCGGCAATGTCGCGGGTGCCGGGTTGCTCGCTGGTCGTCGGTGGTGCGGGCTGGGCAGGAACCGCGGTTGCCGCTGCTTCGGTTTGTATCGGTGCGGGTCGCAGGGGCTCGACACCCCCGGCCACCATGGAACTGACCATTCCCGTCTGCTGCTGGCCGTCTTGCTCGGCGTCGGCAAACGAACCCATGGCGCCGAGCGGGTCGGGGCCCATCTCGGTCAGGGTTTCGGCGAGTTCTGCTTCTGCAGCGGTTTTGCGTGTTGGCTCGGCGCGGCTTTCTTCGATCATGTCCATCGCCCAGCGCACCAGGTCCCAGAGGCCGACGAGGGCGAGACCCGCGAAGCCGGCCATGGTAACGACCGACAGCCACGGGTGCCCTTGCAGAATCCCGCTGACATAAAGAAGGATCAGGACAAAAAGGCCGATGCCGGCCATGAAATACGAGCGACGTGGGAACACCCGCGCCGAGACCCGCTCGGTGCGCACCATCTCGGCAATCGGATCGTCGTCCTGCCCCGGCAGAATGCGGCCACAGGCTTGGCAGAAACGGCACGATGGCGCGCTGCGCGATCCGCATTGCGGGCACTCGACAGCCAACAGGCGGCCGCAAGCCACGCAGACAAATTCCGAACTCTGATTCAGGGCACCGCATCGTGGGCAGTGTTGCATGACCGGTTCCTTCTCTGTGTCTGGAGATGCAGCGAGGTCAGGAAAAATAGTGGTCGATCAACGACCACCCCGCCGGTAACTCGACGGTGGTCCGACAATCTGTCGTGACGGAGCCTGCGGTCGCACCCGCATTGCCGGCGGTTGCCGCAGCATTGGTGGGCTGAGCGACGACAGTCGCCGCTGCAAACAGTCGCGGCTGCGGGAGGATGAACGGCATGTAGCGCTGAAACGAGCGGACGAGGCGGCGCGACAAATCGATGAGGACCAGACCGTCCTCCGCGGGTTCCATGACCGGGTGATGGTCACGAAGCCCGGCAAACAGGCGGGCCACCCCGGCATCGGTGCCGCCCGCGACCGCTTCCCAGAACGCTGGGGGCGTCGCGGGATTCGTGCGCAACGCGGCACCAAGACACGGCAGTGTTCGTGACGGGAGCACTCCGGATTCGACGCCCCCAGCGGCGGCCAGAACCACGCGGATATTGCTCACGTATGTATGGCGGGCCGTCAAGAAACCGCGCCATCGGCGCGGTCGGTGTCGGATGCGGGCCCCGGCGAACCGAGGGCGCTGGCCATGGGTTGGCCCATGACCGCACCCAACAACGAGGCAGCAAACACCACCATGTATGCGGTTTCGAAATCAATGATCAGGAAGGTGGGGACGCCAAGAACCAGGCCGACGAGCATGCCGGCGAGGCAGCCAAAAATGGTCGCGTCGTTGAGGGCGATCATGGTTCCGAGCGTCGAACCCAGAAGCAACCCGACCAGTGCGTATTCGGGAACAAAGAACGCGGCGATCAAGGTGCCGATGGCGGCAAACGTGATGATCAGCGTGCTGACCAATCCGTAGAGCAGAAACCGGTTGACCTGGCGCAATGACCCGACCAGGTTGCCGAAGTCGAGCGACGGCCCCCCTTTGCTTTCGGGAGGGCCGTCGCGACCGCCGGCGATTTGGCTCACCGCGAACGACGTAAGCACACCTCGTCAGGGAACCAGGATCGTCTTCTCGTAGTACTTCTTGCTCTTCGGATCTTCGTTGACAAAAATGGTCATTTCGCTCAAGGCGCAGAACCCGTCGCGGGTGGCCGCGCCGGTCGCCAGTTCACGAACCTCGGCGAGGTTCTTCTGCGCTTCGCGATACGGGTCTTTGCTCGTGGGCGCGCGTGAAACGCGGATCCAGGCGCGCACCTGGGGCTGGCCCAGGTTGGGAATGGTGTCGATGAGGTCGAACCGCACAATGCGATAGCCCTTCTCTTCCAGGGCGGCGCGAATACGGCGGTTGAGTTCGTCGCGCTCGGCGGCGGGCATGGCGATCGTCTCGCGGGTCCGCTGGGTTCCGCCCATTTCATCCCAATAGTTGTGCAGACGACTCTTGGCGCGCTCGATGGCGAACGGGGTCTCGGGATGCAACGACCGAGTGCGCCCCAGTTCGGTGAGTTGTTCCTGCACGAGGGATGCCTCGTCTACAGGGGCAGGGGCCTTGGCGCCGACCGCAGCCGGCGTGGGCTTGGTCGACTCTTGCACGTGGGTTTCGTCAACCGCTTTGCGGGCTTCGCGCATGACGTCGTTGGAGTATCCCCAGTAGCGCATATCGTGGTCGAAATCGGCCACCGCGCTGTTGACACAACCGAGAAGCAAAGATCCTGCAATCAACACCCAACCCCGAACGGCACGGTTCATTCCTGCCCTCCTTCAGTATCTTCTAAAAACCGCACACCATGGTAACACATGGCGCCGTGTGCACTCAATACCACGTGTTGCCCATGAATACAGCGTGTGGACGCGGGGCACAGCATGGCCGGCCCGTCACCGACTGCGGCGACGTGAGGTCTCGCCGGCAAAGGCTTCGCTGATGCGTTGCTGCGTATCGCGCGGGTCCTCGATGACGATCTTGCTGCCGGCCAGAATGTCGACGAAGCCGAGTTCTTTGTGATAGCGCGGCACGATGTGCTGATGCATGTGCGGAATGCTGGCCCCGGAAGCCTCGCCGACATTCATGCCGATGTTGAAGCCCAGGGGTTCGTAGAGTCGCTCGAGAATGTCGAGGCAGCGCAATTGCCAGCGGGTCATGGCCCGGGTCTCAGCCTCGGTGAGTTCGCGTGGATCGATGACATGCCGCCGCGGAAACAGCAGCAGATGCCCGGGATTGTAAGGATACAGGTTGACGCTGACCACGACCAGACGGTCGCGAGCAACCTCGAGACTCTGCACTTCGGGATTCTGGTCGACGATCGAGCACAAAATGCAATCGACCGGCGGCCGCCGCCGCCCCCGGATGTACTCGCGTTTTCCCGGCACGAACAGATGACTCTTGAATGGCATGAGAGAACCTCGCTTGCCGCGACTATATTGACGATGTATTGGTAATGTATGTCATGCCCGCCGTGCTTGCAGCTCACGGCGCAACAGGTCGGGATAAGCTTCGCGCGCGAGAAACACCGGCATCGAACCCTCGCCGATGACCAGGTCGTGGAACCGGCGATCGGTGAGATCGCCGCCAAAGGTGCGGCGCAGGTCTTTTTTGAGATCGAACAGCAGGTGCTTGCCGACCAGATAACTCAGCGGATACCCCGGGGTCTGCGTATAGCGCCGGATCTCGGCTCGCGCGGCATCTTCGTCCATGTCGGTCTGCTCGCGCAAGAAGCGCAGGGCGACGTCGAAGTTCCACTGCTTTTCATGCAGGTTCACATCGATGAGAATGCGGGCCGCGCGGAACAACTCGTCGTGAGCCTGGGCGTAGCGACTCTCATCGCTCGCCTCAAAGCCGGCTTCGAGCATGGTCTCTTCGCAGTAATGCGCCCAGCCTTCGATGAGTTCGACCGCATCGAAGAACGGTCGCACGCGCGACGGATGCAGGTTTGCCGAGGCAAGTTGCAGATGGTGACCGGGATACCCCTCGTGCACGCAGGTGTTGGCAATGCCGGCGTAATGGTGACGCTGCAACGAATCGCCGTCGCTGCCGCGGGTGACCATGTACACGCCCTGTTGCCGACTGGCCTTACGGTCGGGTGGCAGATAGGCCGCGAAGGGAATGAGGTGGCTGAGGTAGCTCGGCGTTTCGATGATCTCGAGCGACTCGTTGGCGGGCAGCGAGGCAAACTCGTGCTGGCCGACGAACGCACGACAGCGGGCCACCGCGTCGCGGTAGGTGTCGAGGACCTCGTCGAAATTGCGGGGGTGCTTCTGCTTCATGCGGTGGTCGACCTCGGCACGGGTGCCGCTCGGCGACAGCTTGCGGGCCAGTTGCGTGACCCGTTCACCGACGCTGCCCAGATACATCTGCCCCAGGTCGCGCAGTTCACTGCTGCCCATACCAAGGCGACGAAGTCCGAGCAGAGCCTGAAATGCCGAGGTTCCCAGAGCCCAGTCGGCATCGGCCTTGGGCGCCACCGCGTGTTCGAACCAGTGACGCCAGTGCTTGATGGCCTGTTCGGCCTCGTTCGCGGCCTGGTGGAACTGGGTCGCGAGAAAATCGGGCACCTGGTCTTTGATGCCCTGGCCAATGACGCCAAACAGCCCGGGCAACTGCCGTGCCGATTCGATGTAGATTTCGGCCCACAATTGCGGAACGCGCTGATAGAGCGACTTGCCGGTCTCGAGCAGGATCGGAACCGACTTCAACCGCAGGATCATCGACTCGACGCGCTGGTACAACGGAGCGTAGTCGCGTGCATACAAGAGAAATAAGCTGCTGCCGATGAGGTCAGCCAGGTCTTGGCCGTGTTGCCACCGCTTCAGGTCTTCCTGCCAGAACAACTCCATTTCGAGCACATGGATGATGCCGGCGCGGTCGATCCGTTCATCGAGCGACAGTTCGCGTTCCGGAAGTCCGGCGAACGCAGCCTTGGACGCGCGGCAAAACTGGATCTGCTTCTCGACGGCCTCGACACCGACCTCCGGAAGCAGCCCATCGTAGGCGTGCTCGCCCATGAACGTGGCCAGAACCGGGTTGAGGCGCATCGCCTCGTCATAATACGCGGCGCTGACCTTGGCGAAACCGGGGTGTTGATAGACTCGTTGCGGCATGGCAAAGCCTCCGGAGTGATGTTGCTTGAACCCCATTCTAGTCGCCGGGGTTGGTTCGTCGCAAGTCATGATGTGGGCGGAAGTCGTGGACAGGTGCGCTCACATCTCGCTCTGCGCGGCACTGGCATAGCGACGATACTGGATCGAAACAAACGCCGGCGACCTTTGCGGGCCGCCGGCGCAGGCGATCTGCTTGATGGCGTCGGGTTAGAAGCTGACCTCGCTGGTGCGGAACGGCAAGCCGCCGGAAATCTTCCAGGTGCCGTCGGTCTGCTTGGTCCAGATCAGGGTCGGGTCGTTGTTCGCCAGATCGAGAACGCGACCTTCAAACGCTTCGACCGCACCCTGGGCTCCCGGTTTCTTGGTGATATTGACCGATATCTGGGTCGGTACGCTCAGAACCGTGCCCTGGGCATTCATGCTGAAGCTCTTCATGACAAACGAGTATTGCTGAATGTCGTAGCGATCGAAGCGGCTCGCGGTCGAGGATTCGAGCTCCGGTCGCGCCGCAACGCCCGCCATGTCGACGAAATCAGGCGCGATGTACGCCATGAAAGCCGAGGTGCGGGTTGCGCCGCTCTGGCTGTTGTTGGTGAACAACGTCGACATCGACGCGTAGGCGTTGGTCACCACCTGAACCGCGTCGTTGGCAATGGTGCTGACGATGCCGGGGATGCGGGGCTCATCGAGCAAAGCAGTAGGCGAGGCGGCCGAACCGTTGGCCACGTAATCGTTGAGCACTTGCAGCAGCGTGTTCATGGTGATCTGGGTCGATGGATTGTCGAACGACGATTCGGTGAGCAAGCCGTTGGCTTCCATCATGAGCGCTTTTGCCGTTGTGACGGTGCTGACGACCTTTCCGGAGAACGACTGTCCGGGTGTAACGCCGAGCACGCGGTATTTTAGGATGATCTTGCCGCTGTCGTGTCGTGCGGTCACGGTAAGGATCGAGTTGGTAATCGAGGGCAGGGTCACGGCGAAATCGCCGGTCGACGTGCCCGGTGTCACGGAGGTCGAGGTTGCGACGCCGTCCGTCATTGCCACGGTGAACCGCCCATAGTTCACGGTTGATGTGGCTGCCCCGCGCACCGAAGCGAAGGTCTCGTGCAGCAACGGACAGGTTACATTGCCGCTGACCGTGACCGTGGTGTTGGTCACGGGGCCGCTTGGATTATCGGTCGACGACGAACTGCTGCCCTTGCCGCAACCGACGACCAGCATCGAACCGAGCATGAGGCAGGAGATGAGCAAGAGAGGAAGCGGGTAACGCATGGAACGACTCCTGATGGGTGATTTTCGATGATCAAATATAACAGATTGCGCGTTGTTGTGCCACTTCGCACTCCTTGCGCCATATGTGGGGTGAAAATACAACGTCAATACAAAGTTGCTGCGGCGACCATGAGGTCGCGTGCGGTGCTTGGGCTCGTTCTCCGAGGCAAAAGAAACGCCCCGGGGCGGAAGTCGCCCCGGGGCGCCCAGAACAGAAGGATGATCAGTTCGTGGTGAAACTGACCACGCTCGGCGTCGTGGTGTCGACACCATTGCCCCGTGCATCGAGCAGATTGCCCGAGCCGTAGGTGACGGTGTAGTACTTGTTGGCCACGAGGTCCTGATTCAAGGTGATGTTGAGGGTCTTGTTGCCATTCGAAAGCGCATAGGAACCGGCGCCCTGGTTGATGGTCATCTGGGCTTCCTGACTGCCGCCAAGGCTGGCATACCGCGTCAATACAACCGAACCCGAGAACGATTGCGCAGCATCGAGCGCGTAGTCGAACGTGAGAGCCAGAGCGCGTCCGGTTGCCGAAACCGGAGTGGTTTGGCCGCTCCAGGTGGCCAACTGGGTGCGCTTGGTCTGGAACTTGTATGCCGAGGAGGTCAGCGTTGCCGGTGTGGTGGACCCTGCCACCGCAAGCGATGACGACACCAGAGTCACGTCATAGTTGGTGTAGGGTTTCAAGGTCTTCGGGCCGGCCGCACCGTTTACCGTGATGGTCACGACATTGGCTGCAGCGGCGCTCCAGTTGATCGACACGCCTTGGTCCGGGAGCGTCGTGAAGGTGACCGTGGCATTGGTTGTCTTGTCGGTGGCGGTTACGGTGAAGGTTCCGGGCGCAGCGGTCAAGGAAGCACTGAGCGTAACCGTGAACGTTGCGGCTGTGAACGGAACGCCGGCGGTGTAGCCGGTGGTGTTGAGCGGTGTCGAGACGCCCGAAACCTGCACCGAGCTGATCGACAGCGCCGTTGAAGTACCCGTGCCCGTGCCGGTTCCGGAGCCAGTGCCCGTTCCCGTTCCGGACCCCGTACCGCTTCCGGTTCCCGTTCCCGTACCGGTCCCGGTGCCGGTTGCGGTGCCCGTCGACTGGCCGGTGGTGATGCCGGTGCCAGTGTTGACACCGGTGCCAGTTACCGTTGCCGTGATCGTCTGGATGAGTGTGTTGATCGTGTTGGTGCCAACGACGGCGACTACAATATCAGTGATATCGGTGTTGGCCGATACGACCATGGTGCCGCCCAGAACGCTGTTGACGACATTGAGCAGTGCTGTGATGTCGATTTGACTCGCGCTGACCGCATCACGAAAGTTCTGAAACGAGCGCGTGAAGTTGCTGCGCAGAACAAGAATCGCGATCGAGGTTGTCGTGGCGTCAACGTTGCCGATCGACGTTACAGCCGTGGCAGCGACACTGTCGACAATCGTTTGCAGAATGATACGACCGGCCGGCGAAAACACGACCACGCGGTAGTTCGACCCGACCGGCACGTTGCCGATCGAGAAATCACCGGTTGCCGAGGCGACCGGAGCATCATTGCCGACCTGTACACCCGCGGCTGTGTAACAACGGGCGACCAGTCCGGTCGGGACAGCCAATTTGCGCACAGAAAGCCCATTAGAAACCGGAACAGCAACAGTTCCGTTCAGCGTCGCGGTCTCTGCAGTCGGGGTGAAGACCGAGTCGCCGCCGCCGCCGCCGCAACCTGCCACGGCAAAAAACGCGGGCAACGCAACCAACACGAACAACAGAAGTCCCATTCGACGCATTGTTTGTCTCCTTGGCACTGAAGCAACGATATCGTCAGATACACATATGTGACTGTCGCCACCGCGTCGAGAAGCAACGATCGCACCCGTCGCGTGGGCCCAACCCCTAAAAAGGATACTCGTAGACCAAAGACGATTGCAAGTAACCGAACTGCTTGTCTTTGAGGGTCTTGAAGAGCGCTGGCAGGAAACGTGAGTCTTCTTTTTCGAGACCCATGCTCATCTGCCCCATCTCAACCATGTTGGCGCCAAAGTGCGCAAGTCCATCGAGAAAAGCGCCGCCGCCGACGGTCAGCTTGAGTCGACGCCCCGGTCGCCACGTAAGGTGCGACTCGATGATGCGTCGTCGGTCATAGGTTTCGGTCTTCGACCAGATGCCCGAGATGTCGAGAAACAGTGCCTTGGCGAGTTCGACATTGGCGCCGAACGTCATCGCGCGGGCTGCGAATTCGTACGTGCCGTTCTGCACCCGACCGTTGCGATAACGTGCCATCAGTTGCAGGCGCGGGGTGAGCCAATGACTTACAGTGTATTTCACCGATGTCTCGTTGGCCGGGGCAAGCCGTACCACGCCGTTGTTGCGGCGGATCGGGGTGGCGTTCAACTCGGTTGATTCTCGCCCGATCGTGACTGTCGTCTGCGCTGTCTGGCCGCCGTGGCACTCCATGCACGCGTTGGCACCAGGCCGGAGTCGGTGCGACTCGAACAAGATCGCCTCCAGTTCGTCGCGTTTGTATTCAAAATCCAATACAGACGACAAACCACGCAACTGCACCTCGCTCTCGGTCCGGGTGGCGCGCACGCCTTCGAACAGCTCGATGCCAAAGACCTTGCGATCCTCGCGTCCGCTGCGGCCTTCGAACTCAGCGGGCACCAACAGTTCGAGTTGCTCCTGGCCGCGAAAGACCAGGAAGCCAAACGTGCTGTTGTCTGGGCCTCGCCAGGGGCGGCGGACGCCGGTGAATGCTTCGCTGTCGACTGCTTCATCGTCGCGGTCGTCGGCACGCGTTGTCGCGCCGGGAATCGCGAAAGCGATGAGCAGCATCAGAGTGAGAATCTGGAGCGAACGGTTCATGTCGGTTTCGGATGATAACGCATTTGCGACTGTTACTCAAATCACCTGCGGGACAGCGAACTCGTAACCACTGTGGGGACGCCACTCCGGCGCCACGTAAGAAAATCGAGAGCCAATGAGAAACCGCCCGGGGGACGAACCCCCCGGGCGGTTGCACTCAGAGCGACTACCGCCCTGAATCGTCGAGAGATTAGTTGGCCGTGAATGTGATCGGTGCGTGCGTTGCAACCGGCTGGCCCAACACGTCGTAGATCGAGCCGTTTGCGTAGGTGGTGACGTAGGTGGCACCCGCGGTCAGGCCTTGCGGGAAGGTGATGGTCATCGTCTTCCCGTTGACCGTCGCGGAACCATTCGACGAATTGATCGTCAGGCTGCCGGTCGGATTCGTGCGGGTCAACGTAACCTGCCAACCATTCTGGAGCTGCTGGGTCATCGGGGCCAGATCGTAGTCGAAGGTCAACGTGATGATCTGAGGATTTGCAGCGGTCACCGTCGTCGTGGTGCCGCTCAGGCCAGTCCAATTGACCAGATGCGCAGCATCCGTCTTGAACGCGTAGTAGTCGGTCGCCATGTTGGTGAACGTCTGACCACCAACTGTGATCGAACCGGACATGAACGTAACCTTGTAGGTCGTGTTCGGCTTCAGAGCCTTGCTGTTCACGCTGGTGGGAACGGTGACCTTCAGGGTGCTGCCGTTCGGCGTGAGCGTCATGCCCGAGCTCTGATCAACGGTGAACGAACTGACAACATTGCCTGCCGCGTCAAGTTTTGCAACATTGACCTGGAAGGTCGTCGGCGCAGTGACCGTGCCACCGAAAGTGAGCGTGAATTCCGGATTGATGAACGGCACGCCGGTCACGACGCTGGTCATCGAATTCTTCGTGATCGTACCGGTCGTTCCATCGAACTTGGCAACCGTAACGGTGGTCGGATCGCCGGTCGCAGTGCCAGTGCCAGTGCCAGTCCCGGTACCGGTGCCAGTGCCAGTTCCGGTGCCAGTGCTTTCACCGGTGTTCACGCCAGTGCTGGTGGCAGTCACGGTGACCGCTTGGGTCTGCCCAGCGGGAACGTAGGTGACCGTGACGGCAACAACGGTGTTGGCTGCCGCCGACCCCGACAGGGTCGCGATCGTAATCGTCACGTTGGTCGTGTTCGACGAGCTGAGGACCGGGGTAGGAATGGTGGCCGGAATCGGAACAATAATCTGAACCGAATTTGCACCGACCGTGATGGTGACGGGGACTTGATACACGCCGCCAGCGCTGGTGAGAGCGCTCACCGGAACGTCGCTGACAGCAGTGAAAGTCAAGCCGACACGAGTGGTGCCAACCCCGGCGATAGTCACCGTCGCCTGGGTGAGGTCGGTACCGGCGGCCAATGCACCGCGCATTGACGCAGCAACCGTTGCCGGCAACGTGATCGAAGGACGGAAACCGAGGGCTGCAGCCGGAACAACGTTGTCGCCATTGTTCTCAAAATCGCCACCCAAGCGGCAACCGATAGCGAAAGGCAGCAATGCCACCATCAAAGCAATAACCAAAAGCTTTCTCATGATCCCTGAACTCCTCCTAAGCAAATTTTGAAAGGTAACCAAGCTTTTATCACAGGCTCGAAGTGTGTGTCAACTAATTCGTGTTTGTTTTTTTGTTCGCGTCGGGCTCTCCGAAGGTTCGGTTCCCGTCTTGCTGCCGTGCAGAAGCCGTGCGGTCAGCAGTGCCATTGAATCAATTGGTGTTTTCCATAACCTGGTACACCAGCGCCAGGTTGCCCAGAACCTTGGCAATCTCGCCGAACTCCTGCATCTTCTGCAGTTTCGTCGGTCGCACGAGGTTCGCCTTGGGCGGTACAACGATGACGTCGCCGAGTCCGACCCGGCGCACGCGCGACAACGGCATGACCTCGCCATTTGCTCGCACGATTACGGTGCGGGCGTGATTCGCGTTTGCCGAAAACCCACCGACACGGCCCAGATAGTAGCGGACCGACTGGCCTTCACGCCACACAATGTTCGACGGGTTGATGACGGCGCCAATCACGCCAACCGTTGTCGGTCGCAATGGCACGAGCAGTTCATCGCCGTCACGCAGTTCGATGTCGGACCCCGTGCCCGGCTTGGCCAGTGCGGCCACCAGATCAACGGGTACACGTCCTTTTCGACCCCACAGGCGAGGAGAAGAAATGCCGACGCTTGCCTGCCGTGACACGTCGCTCACTTCGCCGGTCGCTCCTCTGCGTTGTGCAAGTCGGGGGCCACTGTCGCTCTTGGCAGTACTGCTGAGTGTCGACGAAACGTCGACCGCCATCGTGCTCTGATTGGCGCCAACCTCGCTCAGTTTTGCCCCTGCGCGAAGCAGGTCGGCCCGCAGGTCGAGATCGGCTTGGTCATACAAGTCTTTTTGAACACGCTCGATGACCTGCATCTGTTGTTCAGCCAGCAACTGGTCACCGCGACGCAACAGGATGGCACCCTGCGGAAACGCGACGGTGTTGAGCCCACCGGCGCGCTTGATCAGGTCAGACAGACGCATGCCACGGCGCTCGATGGCAAACGTGCCCGGGCGTGCGACCTCGCCTTTTAGCGTCACGTTCTCAGGAACGATCGGGTTGTCGCCGCGTGCAAGAACATTGACCTGGTCAAAGTCATGCAATCTCTCATTGGCCGGGGCCGACGCATTCTTCATCGCGTCGTCGATGTTGACGCGAATGATCTTGGTTTGTGAGCTCGTTCCCTCGCGCCGGGCAATCTCTGCTTCGTTGGAAGCGTCGATGGAGAGCCCCTGTGCCCGGATGATCAAGTCACGAAGCGTCATGCCGTCACGGGCCACGTACTCGCCAGGGCGTCTTACCGCTCCACGAATCCAGATCTTATGGCGGTCGGGCGCGACGTCTGTGTTGGCAAAGATATGGACGCGGTCGCGCGCATTGAGTTGGAGATTGTCTCGCGTGTCGCCGGCAAGCGCACGCTTGACGTCAAAGGTGAGAAGCGTTTGCGTTCCGCCGGCGTCGAGCCGCACGATCTGACCGATGCCAGAAGCGCTCTCGAGAACCAGGCCGCCGGCGCGATGAATCACGTCGCCGGTCGTTGTCGGTCGATCCGAACTCAACGCATAAACCCCGGGGCGCAGCACCGCGCCATCGACCTCAACGTTGTTTCCGGGTTCTCCTTCGGCTGGTTCCAAAACGATCTCATCGCCCGACTTCACCAGAAACTGCGCCGCAGCCGTTGCCGGAATGTCGTGAGCGATGCGCCGACCCGTCGGGTTCCACCGCTTGACGACGATGCGCAACGCCGATGCGTTGGGTTCGCTTCCGCCCGCCATGCGAATGACGTCGGTGAGCGTCTTTTCAGACTCGCACAGTTCGTACGTCGCCGGCCGCAACGCTTCGCCCTGGATCTGCACGCGGGGCCCGACCGGACCAACGAAAACCGTGTCGCCGCTCTCGAGTGGTACATCGTGCGCCCGGTTGCCGCGCAGAAAATAGTCGTAGAGATCGATCTTCGCCACTTCTTTATGGTTGCGCAGCAACTTGATCTGGCGCATCGTGCCCCGCTCAGTCGGACCACCCGCGCGATACAACGCATGCATCAGGGTCGAAACACCTGACAATACGTGAGCCCCCGGTTGGTGCACTTCGCCAACAACAAACACTTGTATGTTACGCACCCGGGTCAGGCTGACCTGGCCCTTGAAGTGTTTGAATTTCGCGGCAATGAGCCCGAGCACTGTCTGTTCGAACTGGGCCATGGTCTGACCTTGCACGCCAACGACGCCCAGCGTTGGCACGTAGACCTGGCCTTCAGGACTGACACTGACATCGTAGACGGTTTCGTCACCGACGTCGGTCCACATGATGATCTTCAACTTGTCGCCCGGCCCGAGGATGTAGTCGGACGGGGCTGGCATGTCAGACAACTGCTGCTCGGAAATGCGCCCCTGCGTGAAGAAATCCATGCCGAACGGCTGCAGCGCTTGTCGGGCGACGGCGTCCTGCAGACGGCGGTCGACTTCGCGGCGCACTTTGGTCGCCAGGCTGTCTCGGCGCCAGGCCGACATGGATGCGGTCTCTTGCGTCGGTTCCGAATACTCTAGTTCCGTGTCCGAGGTTCGCTCCTGCTGTTCGAGCTGGTTCTTCAGTTCAGTGGTCGATAAGACGTCTCGCAACAGGCGAACCACGTTCTCGTACTGTTTCCGCAATACAGCCTGCGACCGAACGGGTGTCGACTCAGTAGCGACCAAACCGAGCTCGGCGTCGGTGGGCTTTGCCACATCCCGCGGGAGGCGGCGGATGTTGCGGCCGACGTCCGGAAACTCGTCGCTGCCAGACTGGGCCCCATCCTGCAATGAGTTGCCGAGAATGTCGTCGACGGAAACCTCTTCGGTTTCATCTCTGCCGGTCGTTTGCGCCCAACTTTGCGCAGAGAACAGGGTGATGATCACCAGTGACAGGCAGAGCCAGAATTTGCAGTTGTTCATCGCATTACCTCGGATCGGTGGTCGTCGAGTCGGCACGGGGGAATGTGTGTCGACGTAGGGTATAGAACTTTTTCGGAGTTTGCAAATGCGTTGGCGGACGTGTCAGCCTGCTGGTCTCTGTCAGATCCGCCGACAGCACTGCGAGTCTGTGCTTGACTCGGACGGAGCCGCCGGGTTGGCGAGTCCGGTTGTCTTGGGGCGCCCGGATACACATCACAACGCATCACAATGAGGTGCGGCGATGCTTAGAAAAATGAGCAACCCCGCGGTTCGACAACGGGAACCGCGGGGTTGCTTTGGTGATTGCGAGCGATGCGCCCGGTCTGTGTCTACTTGGCGGGCGTCGGGGGTTTCGGTGGCTTTGGTGGCTCTTTGGCGGCGTTGCGCTCGTCGGCGCTGGCACCGTGAATCTTGCCGAGCATCTCTTTCAGGTTGACCCCCGACACCCCTTCGAGCAGCGGCGGCACCTGGGCGACGATATCGAGAATGTCTTTGGTGACTCTCGAAGCCCCCATGCCGTCGCCACCGGTCGAGACGATCGTGATCTTGTCGGTCTTCGCCAGTGGTTCGGCCACGGCGCGCACGATTTCGGGCAGCTTCTCGATGAACATCTGCGAGATGGCCGCGTCGTTGTAGGCCTGCCAGGCCTTGGCCTTCTTCTCCATCGCTTCAGCTTCCGCCAAACCGACGGCGCGGGCGACTTCGGCCTCGGCCATACCTTTGGCCTGGATGACTTCGGCCTCGGCCATACCCTTCGCCTTCTGTACATCGGCCATGGCGGTACCTTCGGCACGCTCGACGTCGGCACGGGCAAGACCCCGCTTGCGGGTGGCTTCGGCCTCACCGTCGGCCGTTGCTTTGAGTTTGAATTGCTCGGCCGATGCCAGCAACTCGACCTTCTTCTTTTCGGCCTCGGCGGGGCGTTCGACCGTTGCGGTCAGTTCGCGTTCCCGACGCTTGATTTCCTGGTCCTGGATCTCGATGGCCTTCTGTTTCTCGATGACCTGAACCTGCATCTCTTCTTGTTTGATCGACTGATTTACTTTGTATTTCTGCAGATCGTAAGCGCCGTCGGCCTCGGCCTTTTTCTGGTTGATCTCGCCTTCGTAACTCTGCACCTTGAGCGCTTTGTCTCTGGCGCCCTCGGCGACTTTTGTTTCGGCTTGATACTTGGCAACCTGGGCGCGCTGGTTCGCTTCAGATGATTTCTCGAGTGCCTCGGCCTGGGCCTGCGCTCGTTTGATCTCGGCATCACGACTCGCTTCCGATTGACCGATGGCGGCGTCGCGCTGGACCTCGGCGATCCGCTTCTTGCCGAGGGCGTCGAGGTATCCCTGCTCGTCACGAATGTCTTTGATCGTGAAGCTGACGATGCATAGGCCCATGTTGGCAAGATCGTTGCCCGAGACATCTTGCACCTTGCTGGCAAATGCGTCGCGTTTGCTGATCAGGTCTTCGACGTCCATGTCACCGAGAATGGCGCGCAGGTGACCCTCGAGGGTCTGCATGGCGATGTCCATGATCTCGGACCGGCTCTTGCCCAAGAACTGCTCGGCCGCCGTGCAGATGCAACTCATCTCGCCCTTGATCTTGATCTGAGCCACGCCCTCGACGCGAATCGGTACACCGCGCTTGGTAACGACCTCGGGGGTCTTGATGTCGAGCGTGATCAGTTCGAGCGACATGCGTTCGCAACGCTCGATGATGGGCCAGACGAAAGTGTTGCCGCCCTTGACGACGCGGAAGCCCAACTCCTGTCGCTCGCCCTTGGCGTCGGTCGTCACCTTGGTGCGACCCGAGATGATCAGTGCTTCGTTCGGGCCGGCCGTGACGACGCGGCTGGCGTACAGAATGAAGGCAAGAACGATGAAGACAAGGAATCCACCGAGCCCCAGAAAGAGATACTCCACGATTGCTTCCTCCCTTCAGGTGGGAAACGTGATGTCGAAGTCGATGCTAACCGCCGGAGGGTGCGTTGGGCAAGTCTCGTCTCGCCGAATGTCTCGTGTCTCTGAACACCGCCGCTCTCCGGTCACATGGAACGCAAACAATACATTGTATGTCGAGGCGCCATGCGCCAACCATCATTCATGTGGCGGTTCTGCCGGTTTCACCCAGAAGATGCTCTCATTGATGCTCGTGATCTCGACGGTCGCTCCCTTGCTGATGTGCATCGCAGGATCGACAGCCTTCGCACGATTGGTCTGCCGGCCACCCCCGAGAATGTAGGCCACCTCGCCTGAGCCTCCCGGCGGAATCTCGAGAATGACCTCAGCCTCGACACCGACCAGACGCCGATTCGAGATGTCGGTGTTGCTTTGGACGCGTGTCAACAGCTTGACCAGGAGAATGGAGATGTAACTGGTCATCACCAGGCTCAACACGATCGCGGCAAGAAAACTCACGAGCTTGCTGACCGACTCGGGGACGAAGACGAGCAGCCGGAGCAGTCCCCAGATGGCCAGACCGGTCGAGCCAAATGCCGCCGCGAAGGTGGCGATCATCATCGGACTGAACGGCGACAAACCCTGCGGCGGAACATCGCCCGATCCCCCATGCGAACCGCCCGCGCCGTGCCCGCCCAGATGCCCGGGGTCCCCCAGACCCAGGTCCTGGCCGCCGTCCATCGAAGTGTCGGTGTCGTGATCGGCCCCGAGTTGGCCCAGCAGATTCAGCAATACAACGTAACCGACGCCAAGGAACAGGCAACCGCCGTAGAAGTGTACCAGTCCGAGTTCACCCATGATCAAACCTCCCTTACCAGCCCCACATGTCACCCAGAACCCTCCCGCGCACGATGTGCGTAGGGGGGCAGGCGCCCATGCCGGCACACGCCAAGTGCGTTTGCTGCCACGGATGGCGGCCCAAAACGCCAGTTTCGCGCAGTGCAACGGCGCCGCCCGCACCGGACCGCGCGCTGATAGCGGCTTCCCTGGGATGATGTTAGCACGTTTCGTGCCACGAGCAACTTCCGTGTTGATGCCCAACTGCACTTGCGTACAGAGGGGCGGTGATTAC
>CAZADH010000129.1:7314-16424 GCA_964483805.1 uncultured bacterium | reverse complement strand
GACTTCGAGGTGATCGGGCAGCGTTTTGAGGCGCTGCAGACTCGCAAACAACTGGTGCGGGTCACCCCCCGACAAATCGGTACGACCGCAATCGCCGATAAACAAAGTGTCGCCGGTAATCAACCAGCGGTCGCCAACCAGCAGGCAGACCGACCCGGGTGCATGGCCAGGCGTGTGCAGGACCTCGACGCGACCGCCGGGACCCAGTTCGAGCACCTGACCATCAGCCAACTCGGCATCGAGCGCCAACCCGCCGCCAAGCAGACGGCCGGTGCCGGGGTGGGCGACGACCTTCGCGCCGGTCTTGGTTCGCGCGGCGGCGGCGGCGTTGACGTGATCGCCATGGTGATGTGTCAATACAATATATTTCACATCGATGCGGTGCTTTTTCACTTCGGTCATCAGCGTATCGAGGTCGTACGCCGGATCGACGAGGATCCCTGCACCGCCCTCGGCGGCGGCGATCAGATAAACGAAATTGGCCCCCGAACCGACCTGAATCTGCTGACACAGCATATCCCGACCTCCACTTGGTGTGAATCCCGCGGCACACGCCGCCGCGTCCGCTGCCACTGTACGGCAACCACTCGGCAATGGCAACCGCGCTGGTGTGATTCGGAAATTTGACACCCCCCGGGTCTCGCTGCATAGAATTATAGAAACCGGTCGATGGAGGCAGTTCGTGACCGACAAACGCATCGTGCTGGTGACCGTTCCCGACGCGGCCACGGGCGAACGTATTGCCAATGTATTGCTCGACGACCGCCTGATCGCTTGCGCGCAGTTGGTCCCCGGCCTGCTTTCGCTGTACCACTGGGACGGCAAACGGTGCCGCGAACCCGAGGTATTGCTGATCATGAAAACCCGGGCCGACCTCTACGAACGGCTACAGGAGCGGATCACCGCCCTGCATCCGTATCAGGTGCCGCAGATTGTCTGCACCGCCATCGAGGCCGGCCTGACCCGTTATCTGCAATGGATCGACGAATCGGTGCAGCCGTGACCATCGGCAACCGCACCGCGCGAGAAGGCGCACAACCAAAGCCCACACGGCATTTGCAGGAGGAACAACAATGACGACCCGACGACAGGTCCTGGCGACTTTGGCAGGTTTGGGTGGCATGGCGCTGACCGGCGCCAATCCGCACCGGCTTTTTGCCGCCGAACCCGGAACGCCCAAAATGGTGTTCTTCCTGCTCGACGGTTGTCGGCAAGACACGTTTGCGCGCCTGTGCGACGAAGGCAAGGTGCCGACCCTGGCGCGTCTGCGTGACGGTGGGCTGTGGGCCGACACGGGCGTTTCGGTGTTCCCATCGACGACCGGCCCGGCCTACGCGCCGTTCATCAACGGGTTGTTGCCGGCGACCTCCGGACTGGCCGGAATCCGGCAACTGAAGCGGGCCAAGGGGCAATACCGCGTTTATTGCGGCCAGGATTCGGGGGCCATCAAAGACGATCTGAACCCGAGTGCCAAGACCATTTTCGAGATGTTGCCCAAAGAAGAGAGCCTGTCGGTCTTCGGCATGATCGATCGCGGCGCCAAGCGGACCTCGATGCCGTTGATGAAATTCCTGTGGGACAAACTGTCGGGCAACCTGGCGGCGATGGATGTGCACTCGATGGCCGCTTTCAAAAAACTGGCCGGCAAAGGTCTGCCGCGTTTCTCGTTCGTGACGTTGCACACCCTCGATTCGATCGGTCACAAAGAAGGGGTCGACGGCGAGCACTACCGCAACGCGCTGATTCAGGCCGACAAACTGATCGGCAACTGGTTGACCGAGATGCACAAGGCCGGACACGGTGACGACCTGATCGTCGTCATCTCGGCCGACCACGGCCTCGACTCGACCCACAAAAACGGCGATCTGGCCGGTGCCTTGCGCGCGCAACTCGGCCTCAAAGTGCAGGATGCGCTCGGCCGCCTCAGCCTCGGGTTCAATCTCAAAGCCCGTTTGAAGGCGTTGCGCGGCGAGGAAAAGGCCCACACCACGCACGATGCGATCGTGGCGGTGAGCGGCAACGCCTGCGTGCAGATCTACCTGCGGGGCACCGGCGGCAAGGCAGGGGTCACCGGGCGGTTCGACATCCGCCCGACGCTGGCCGAGATTCGCAGCTATCGGGGGCTCGACGGGCGTGAGCGCGGCGCCCACATGGCCACGGTCACCGGCGGTTCCATAGACAATACAAAGTATTACACCCAGGGTTGGTATCGCGGTGACATCATCACCACGTTGCTGAACGAGGCGTGCGTCGGCTTTCTGGTCGTGCGCGACGGCGTCAACCGCGCCCGCGTCTATTCACGCAGCGGCGAGAGCCGGATCGACCGGCACGGCGACAAGCTGGCATACCGGGTGGTGACCGGCACCGACCCGTTGAACATGCGGGCAGCGGCACCCATGGCCGACGGTCGCTGGCTGTCGGAGCGTCAGTGGTTCGCCCACACCGCCGGTGAGCAGTATCCCGACGCGCTGTTCCAGATCATGCAGTTGCTCGACGCCCCGGATTCGGGCGACATCATCATCAATGCCGCCCCCGATTACGAACCGTGGACGGAGGGTCAGAAGGGCGTGCACGGCGGCGTCGATCGTGGGCAACTGTGCGTGCCGATCCTGGTGTGGGGCCGCGGCGTGCCGGCGGGCACCCGGGTGGCGACAGCCCGCACGGTCGATCTCTTCCCGACGATGCTGCGCCTGCTCGAACTCGACGTGCCGGGCACGCTGCCCGGGTTGAGCCTGCTCTGAGCCTATTGGCGTCGGCGGCCCGTTCGTGTAAGATGGGCCCCGACAATCGCCATGGGCACGAACAAGACCAGCAATCCAGAGACTGCCGCAGCCACCGTTGTGGCTGCGGTCCCGGCTATGACCGGCGGCCCGAATGGGGTCGGCATCGCTGGGGCCACGGTGGCGGCGCCCAGCGCCCCGACCGTGGCGATCGTGGCACCGGCCGCGCCCGCTTCGCCCCCCAACCCAACCGCTGTGTCGGCAGCAGTTCCCGGCAATCCGCCCGACTGCGGCATGATCGCGCGCGAGGTGGTGCGGGTCAAAGAACTGGTCGATATGCTCGAACAGGCGCAGATCCACAGGTTCATCGCGTTGCTGCAGAGTCCGTTTTCGTTGATGTGGCGGTCACTGCTCATGGGTGTCGCCTACGGTACCGGCACCGTGTTCGGCATGACCGTCGTCGTCACCGTGTTGCTCTACATGATGCACCAGTTGTGCCTGCTCAACCTGCCGGTCATCGGTGACTACATCGCCCAGGTCGTCAGGATCGTCGAGGCCCATCTCAAGGTCGCCAAGCCCTGATGGTGCGGCAATACACGGTGCGGCCGCGCGAGGGTCAGGCCGCAGTCGAGGTGTCACCTTGCCGAAGCGGCATCGATTATCAACGCGAGCTCAACCCGGCGCAATATGAGGCCGTGCGGCATCTCGACGGCCCGGCGCTGGTGATCGCCGGGGCCGGCACCGGCAAAACCCGCACGCTGACCTATCGGGTCGCGCATATGGTCGATCAGGGCGTGGCGCCCGAATCGATTCTGCTCTTGACGTTCACCCGCAAAGCAGCCGAGCAGATGCTCGGCCGGGCGGCGAAACTGGTCGGTCTGGCCACCAACCGCGTGGCCGGCGGCACTTTTCATGCTTTCGCCTGCAATGTATTGCGGCGGCACGGCAGCGACATCGGTCTGCACACGAACTTCACGATTCTCGACGAAGGCGATGCGGCCGACACCATCCAACTGGTGCGCGACTCGCTCGACCTGCCGCCGAGCGAAACCCGGTTCCCGACCAAGGCAGCACTGCGCGATATGCTGTCGAAGTCGATCAATCGGGGTATTCCGGTGGCCACCATCATCGAGCGCGAGTATGGGCATTTCGCCGAGCACGCCAAAACGATCCTTGGTCTGCTCGAGACTTATTGCCGCTACAAGTTCGAACACCAGTTGCTCGACTACGACGACCTGTTGATCCATCTCGAAATGCTGCTCGACAAGTCGCCGGCCACGCGGGCGCAACTGGCGGCGCGCCATCGCTACATCATGGTCGATGAGTACCAGGACACCAACGCGCTGCAGGGCCGCATCACCCAGCGCCTCGGGCAGGAACACGGCAACGTCATGGTCGTTGGCGATGATGCACAAAGTATTTACGGATTCCGTGGCGCCTGCGTCGAGAACATCCTGGCGTTTCCCCAGTTGTTTCCCGGCGCACGGGTCATCCGACTCGAGCAGAATTATCGCTCGACCCAACGCATTCTCGATGCGGCCAACCGGTTGATCGGCCATGCCACCCAGGGGTACGAAAAGACACTGCACGGTGTCCGCGGCACCGGCGAACTGCCGGCGCTCGTGCCGTGTGCCGACGAAGAGCAGCAGGCGAGCTTCATCGCGCAACGCATCCTCGAACTGCGCAACGATGGGGTCCCGCTGTCGCAGCAGGCGGTGTTGTTTCGCTCTGGGTTTCACGCGTGGGCGCTCGAAATCGAACTGAACCGGCGCAAGATACCGTTCGTCAAGTGGGGTGGGTTCAAGTTCATCGAAGCCGCCCACGTCAAAGACGTGATGGCGCATCTGCGGGTGGTGGCCAACCCGACCGACCGCGTCTCGTGGCAACGGGTGTTGTCGCTGTTGCCCGGTTGCGGCGCCAAGACGATTACGACACTGATCGGCACGATCACGGCCAACAAGGAACCGTTCACCCTCGAACAGTTGCCGGCCAAACCGCGGGTGCGCGAAGGGTTGACGAAACTGGGCCCGGTACTGCGCGAACTGGCCGCAAACACAATGGTCCCGACAGCGATGATCGATCGGGTGTGCGACTACTATCTGCCGCTGCTGCCCGATCGGTTCCCCGACGATCACCCGACCCGGCGGCGCGACCTCGACCACCTGTCGGTGTTGGCCGGTAAATACAATGACTTGACAACGATGCTCTCCGATCTGGCCATCGAACCGCCGAATCGCAGCGTGGCCGGCATCATGGCGCCCGATGACGACAATGAAGACCGGCTGGTGTTGTCGACGATTCACTCGGCCAAGGGCATGGAGTGGCACTCGGTCTTCGTGCTGTGGCTCCTCGAAGGGCGGTTCCCGACCTTCCAGTCATTGAAAGACGCAGCCGGGCTCGAAGAAGAGCGCCGCCTCTGCTATGTGGCGATTACGCGCGCCCAGGAGAATCTCGCCCTGCTCTATCCCGCCACGGCCTGGGACCGCCAGAGCGGCGGCGTGCTCACCGAACCCTCGCGCTTCGTGCGTGAGATCGGCGGGTCGTCGTTCGAGTTGTGGCAGTTGACCGGGGAGTCGCCGCGCCAACCACGCGGTGGCGCTGGAATCCTCTCCGTTCGCTGATTTTCGACGAATCGGTGGCGCCCGCAACGCAGGTATGGCGGGAGCCACCGCTCCTGCCCACATACAGTGCACGCAAAACCCGGCGTTGCCGGAAAACACGGTACACTGTCGTGATTCATGAATCTCAGGCTATGAAAAAGCATCGATTTGGTACATAATGATCGGGTTGGTGGATGCGCTCGCTGTTGCCGACCGGCGAGCATGCAGATACCTTCGAGGATTGACGAATCGAAGAGGGTACAGTGACCGAACCGCGCACGCTCCCCACAACGCACCCCCTGTTTCAGTGGGTCGACCTCGCTGAGATTCAGCGCGTGCAAGATACCTTTGCCAGGGCAATGGGGGTGGCTTCGGTCATCACCGATGTCAATGGCTGCCCGTTGACTCGATTCAGCAACCAGTGTCGCGTCTGCCGCGATTTGATTGGCAGCACGAACGCGGGACAGCACGACTGCCTCGAGACCTCGGTTGGGCTTGGTCACATCGCGGTGGCCGGCTCGGTCACCGTGCGCCGTTGTGCCGGGTGCGGTTTCTTCGAAGCCGGCGTGCCGATCGTGCTCGCGGGCCGCCATCTGGCGACATGGCGCATCTGCCAGGTTCGCGACGCCGATAAGCCGGCCGAGACGTTGGTCAGTTACGCGCACCAACTCGGCCTCAACCTCGACGAGTATCGGGCCGCAGTCAACGATATGCCGGCCATGCCCTTCGAACGTTTCTCGAGCGTGGGAGACGCACTGGCCATCCTGGTCGAACAGACCTCGCGACTGGCAGAGGTGCGGGGCGCATCCAGGTCGGTGGCGACCACCGAGACGGGACGCAACCCTGCCGCACCAACCACGCCCGCCCCTGCACCAGCCATCGACGAGCGGGTCGAGCACGGCGCCGCGGCTGAACTCGCGGGCTGCCTCGGCACGATCATCGATTGGCAGTCACGCATGCCGATCATGATGCACTCGATCGATCGCGAGGGTCGCATCACGGCCGTCAGTGACCGGTGGCTCGAACGCATGGGCTACACCCGAGAGGAGGTCATCGGCCACTCCGTCACCGAGTTCATGACCGAGATTTCGGGCAGATACGCCATCGACACGGTGTTACCGGAGTTCTTTGCCCGCGGCGTGGTCCACGACATTGCCTACCAGTTCGTTTCGCGACAGGGCGAGATCATCGACATTCTCTTGTCGGCAACCGGAGACCGCGACGCCGCGGGCAAGACGGTCCGCTCGCTGGCGATACTGAAAGACGTCACGCAGTTGCGCCGGGCGCAACGCGAGGCGGCGTTGATCGCCACGATTTCGCGGCTGTTCCTCGAAAGCGACGATCTCGACCGGATCTTCCGCGAACTGCCGGCAGGACTGGCGATTGGCAGCGGTTTTTCGGTGGTCGCCATTCACCTGTATCGGCCCGAATTCAACGACCAGATCATCGTCGGCTCCTATGGGCTGCGCGGCGGTCTCGGCGAACACCCCCGGGTGGCCAATGACGAGTCGGTGGCCGGAGTCGTGCTCACCACCGGCGAACCCCTCGTCGAGATCGATGTGCAGTCAACGGGAAGCCCCAAACACGCATTCTCACGCGAGCAGGGCATGTGCACCGTGGCGTGTGTACCGATCCGTATTCACGAGGGTAATTACGGCGTATTGCTCGTCGGCGACCGGCAGCGGCGACCCGATATCCATACGTTGGTGCCGTCTTTGCAGGTCGTCGCCCAGCACCTTGCCCTCGAGGTCGAGCGCCTGCAACACGAAGACAAGACGCGCAACGCCGAGTTCTTTGCGCGCCAGGTCATCGAGTCGACCGACCACGGCATCGTCGTCTACGACCGCGACCTGAAGATCCGCGTGTACAATCCGGTACTGCAAACGCTCTCCGGTTGCTCGGCCGACGACGTATTGGGCAAGCACTGGTCGGTCGCGCAACCTTTCCTGGCCAAGACCAATGTTCCAGAACATCTTGCGGCCGCGCTCGAGGGCAAGACAAACACCGGAACCCGTCAGGTCCGCCTGCTGCCGAACGGGTCGCGCATCTGGGTCGACGACTGCCACAAACCGCTGCGCGACGGCAACGGCACGATCATCGGGGTCATCGCCACCGTTCAAAATGTGACCGCCGCCGTCCTCGCCGAACAGGTTCTGCGTGACACGAGCGCGTTCAACGAACAGGTCATAGCGGGCATCCAGGAGGGGTTGGTGGTCTATGACCGCAACCTGCGGGTGAAGGTGTTCAACCCCTACATGGAAAAACTGACGGGCCTCGCCGCAAGCCAGGTCCTCGATCAGCATGTGCTCGACGCGTTTCCTCACCTCATGGGCACCCAGATCGTCAACGACATCGCCAAAGCGCTCGACGAGGGTGCCACCACCACACGCGATCGTCACATGAAACTCCCGGGCGCCAACCGATCCGTCTGGGTGACGGCAACCGAGTCGCCGCTGCGCGACGGCAACAACCAGATCGTCGGCGTGATCAGCACCCTGACCGACATCACGCCACGACAGGCCGCCGAAACCGAATTGCGCCATTCCAACGAAGAACTGGCCGCGGCAAACCGCCAGTTGATCGCCGCCATCGATCGGGCCAATCGCCTGGCCAACGAAGCAACGGCGGCAAACCGCGTCAAGAGCCTGTTTCTGGCGAACATGTCGCACGAGATCCGCACACCGCTCAACGGCATCGTTGGCATGACCGACCTGTTGCTGACCGAGGCGACATTGACCGACGAGCAACGCGACCTGGCGCGCACAGTGCGCAATTGCTCCGAAAATCTGCTGACGATCGTCAACCAGATTCTCGATTTTTCGCGGGTCGAGAGCGGACAGATGGCCGTCGATGTCCTCGATTTCGATCTGGCCATCGCCATCGACGAAACCGTCGAGGCGCTTGCGGTCAAGGCGCACGCCCGCCACCTCGAAGTCATTGTCCATGTGGCCCCCGACGTGGCATGCGCGCTGCGCGGCGACAGCCGCCATCTGCGCCAGATCCTCACGAACCTGCTCGACAATGCCATCAAGTTCTCGAACAGTGGTGAAATCGTCATCCGCGTCAAGGCCGGCGAAACCACGGCACGACGCGCCCGCCTGCGCATCGAGGTCTCCGACCCCGGCATCGGGATTCCGCGCGAGATGCAACCGCACATCTTCGAGCCGTTCACCCAGGTCGACGGCACCCACACGCGGTCGTACGGTGGCACCGGCATTGGACTGTCACTCGCACGCGGTCTCGTCGAGATGCTCGATGGCGAACTCGGTGTCGAGAGCGAACCGGGGCGCGGCTCCACGTTCTGGTTCACCGCGTCGTTTCTACGCCAGGACGAGAACCGAACGGGGCGCGGCACGCCCATGCTTCCCGACGGGTTCCGCGTTCTCGTGGTCAGTCGACATGCGTTGCGGCGTCAGGTGCTGTGCGACATGTTGACGGCCTCCTCCATCGCGGTCGATACCCGTGAATCCGCCGACGGTCTGGCCTCAGTCATCAAAGACTCGTTCAGACGGGGGTCGCCGGTTCACGCCATCGTCACCGACGAACGCCCTGGGCCGCACCTCGCGGCGACGCTCCCGATCGTTGCCTGCGTCGACGAGAACCCTGGTACATCGGCGCACCAACAAGCAGGTGCAGCCGTCATCGTTCATCTGCCCCGGCCGATATCCCGTTGGCGTTTGCTCAACGCGCTGCGCGAGATCGCGGCCCTGCCGCCGGCCAAGGACGGCACGGCGGGCGGACCGACGGCCAGCCCTGCGCTCGCAGCCACCGGACCATCGAGACAGCAACC
>CAZADH010000129.1:0-7304 GCA_964483805.1 uncultured bacterium | reverse complement strand
CCGCATTCTGATTGCCGAAGACAACCTGACCAATCAACGGGTGGCCAAAATGATGATCGAAGCCCTGGGGTTCCAGACGGCAACCGTGGGAACAGGCACCGAAGCCATCACCCGCCTGGCCCGCGAGGCCTTCGATCTCGTCCTGATGGATCTGCGTATGCCGGAAATGGACGGTCTCGAAGCGACACGACGCATCCGCTCGGGCGAGGGTGGGGTGCTCGATGCCTCGGTCCCGATCGTCGCGTTAACCGCACATGCCCTCGAATCCGAACGTGACGCCTGCACCCATGCCGGCATGAACGACTTCATCGCCAAACCAGTCACCCTCGTCCGCCTCGAAGACAAGATCCGTCGCTGGATCCGGCGTCCCACCGACGGGTCGGCGACAAGCGACACCCCGTGAGCCTCTATGTCATTACAAAGTATTTCACCACGACAAGAACCGTGAGGTGCCCATGAACACGAAGCGCCCTGCAAGAATCCTGGTCGTCGAAGACGATTTCGTCAGCCGCAAGCTCATCCAGAAGTTGATGACCGAATACGGCACCTGCGACATGGCCGCCAACGGCCAGGAAGGCATCGATGCCTTCATCGCGGCCCACGCCGAAAAAGCACCCTACGACCTTGTCTGTCTCGACATCATGATGCCGGTGATGGATGGTCAGGAGGTGCTGCGGCGCCTGCGCAACCACGAAGACCAGCTCGGCATTCGCGGCCTCGACGGCGCCAAGGTGCTGATGATCACGGCACTCGACGACTTCAAAAACATCATGACCGCTTTTCGCGAACAGTGCGAGGGGTATCTGGTCAAACCGGTCGAGAAGGCCAAGGTCGATGCCCAGATGGCCGATCTCGGCTTCAAACCCCTGGCCGCCTAAGACGCCAGAACCCTCGCCGAATGACCGAGAGAGATCTGCTCGCCTTGCGCCGCCTGGCTCGTGGCTGGGTTGATGAGTTTCCACATCTGCGCATCGAGATAGCCACACTCAACCAGGCCAATGAGGTCGATTTTCTCGCGCTTGGCAACGAAGTCATGGGGTTTTCGCTCAAGCTCCGCATCCTTTCGGATCAACTGACCCTGTTGGCACGGGGCGGCCTGGCGCCGGCGACAGCGGCCGAGGGCCAGAACCCCGTCCGCCCGGCTGGCCAACGCCGGATCGAGGTTCTCGAAACCCAGTCGGCGTGCGCCCAGAAGTGCATTGATACGGTGGTCGTGTGCATCCAGGCCCAGGACGCGACCCGCCAGCAGATCGAACGGGTATCGGTCTCGATGCTGCATATCGGCAAGACCCTGGAACGGGCCCTGGACACCTGCCCAGACAGCATCGCCGCCCTGATGGCCGTGACCCATCAGGTTTTCGGGATGTATCTGCAATCTCTGCCCAGATCCCGCACCGAGCTGCTGCAGGCCGTGGCGCGCATCAACGACAACCTCGTGAGCCTGCGTAACAGTGTCCGCAGCCTCATCGGTGAGGTCACTCATCTGCTGGTTGCCGGGTCGGTCAACGAGCGGGCCCGCAAGGGGGAACCGCGTCCCACCGAGCAACTGACGGCCTTGCGTGAACGCCTCGACCAACTCGACCGTGACGTGACCCGGGTGCAAAGCTTCGTCGTGGTCGAGCAGCGTTTCGAACGAGTCTTGACGCCGATTCAGAGCTGGCTGGAGCGAGCCCGGCAGACCGTCGCGCCCATGCTGCCGCAACAGGATGGCGACGTCGAGCTGAGTCCCGATGGCCGGATCATCCTCGACGAGCAATACGCTGTATTGTTTCGTGGCTGCACCGCGATTTCCCCGGCGACACCGAACCCGGTCGACGAGACCACCGATGAAACGGAGATGTTCTGACCATGCCCATCGCCTTGTTGCCCAAGACCGACAGCGATCACGTGCTGACCATCGTATGCACCGGCGATCTGACCGCAACCGATGCCCCCGAGGTCAAACAGGTGTTCGCCGACGCCCTGGCCGGTGAGCGGCCGATTGTCGTGGATACATTCGGCATGACCGGCACAGATGTCACGTTTCTGCAAGTTCTGTGCGCAGCCCATCGCGAGGCCACCGAGCGCAAGATGCCGCTGTCTCTGGCCGAACCCCTCGGTCGCGCCCTGATTCAGGCCTGTGAAGACGGTGGCCTGCCACGCCAGCGCGGCTGTGTTGCCGACTCGCCCGGTGGATGTCTCTGGGTGCCGCTCAACCAGGGCGGCGACGACCCTCCCCCGCCTGACCAACCCGCTGCACAAGTGAGGAAACCACAATGAGCAAGACGATCATGATCATCGATGATTCGGCCAGCATGCGCCAGATGCTGGCATTCACCTTGAAAGGCGCCGGGTACGCCGTGCTCGAGGCTGTCGACGGCAAGGATGCGGTCGCCAAGCTCAACGGGGTTTCACTGCAGATGATCATCACCGATCTGAACATGCCCAACATGGACGGCATCGAGTTCGTGCGGGCAGCGCGCGGACTGTCAAACTGCAAGTTCATCCCGATCGTGTTTCTCACCACCGAAACCGATGCCGATAAGAAACAGGCCGCGAAGGCCGCCGGCGCCACCGGCTGGATCGTCAAACCGTTCAAACCGGAAAGTCTGTTGGCCACCTGCAAGAAGTTGCTCGGATGACCGTGACCCCGCATGGATGACTTCAAGCAATCCTTCCGCGACGAGGCGTTCGAGCTGTTGGCCGCCCTCGAGAATTCGCTGCTCGAACTCGAGCGCGCGCCCACCGATCGCGACGCCATTGCCAAGGTGTTCCGGGCCATGCACACGATCAAGGGCTCTGGAGCGATGTTCGGCTTCGACGCGGTCTCGCAGTTCACGCATGAGGTCGAGACCGTTTTCGATGCCGTGCGCCAGGGGCGGGCCACCGTCGAAAAGCGCCTCATCAGCCTGACCCTGCAATGTCGCGATCATATTCGCGTTCTCTTCGAAGCCGACTACGGCGGCCCGGCGCCCGACGTCACCGAGACCCGTCGCCTGGTCACCGAACTGCGGGCGTATCTTGCCGCACAGACCGGCGTGGGCGCGCTGCCGACAGTCGACCCCAAAGGAACACCGACCGGCGCGAAGACGGCGAATCAATCAACGCCAACCGAAGAGGGTGTCGATCCGAAAACGGCGCGGACCTACCGAGTTCAGTTCCGCCCCCGCCCCGATATTCTGTCGACCGGCACGAATCCGCTGCTGTTGATGCGTGAACTGCGCGAACTGGGGCAGTGCCGCGTCAAGGCGATGCTCGACGGTATGCCGCCGTTCGCCGGGCTCGACCCGCAGACGTGCTACCTCTGGTGGGACGTCGTTCTGACGACATCGCGGGGCGAGAATGCGATCCGCGATGTGTTCATTTTCGTCGAAGACCTCGCCGAAATCACGATTCTCGAACTGGATGGCCCCGACCTCGTCGAACCGAGCAATCCACGGCCGCGCCTGGGAGAAATCCTCGTCGATCGCGGTGCGGTTGCGCCTGCGGTGATCGAGCAGATTCTGGCCGCAAAACCTCCGCTCGGCGAACAACTGGTGCGCAGCGGAGCCATTTCCACCGACCAGGTTGATGCGGCCCTGGCCGAGCAAAACCAGGTTGCCGAAGCGCGTCGGGCGCGGGCCCAGGCCGAAGGGGCCTCGAGTGTGCGGGTTCCGGCCGAACGACTCGACCACCTGGTCAATCTCATCGGCGAGCTGGTCACCGTGCAGGCCCGTCTCTCGGCGTTGTCGCAGAAGCGTGCCGACAGCGAGTTGACCTCGGTTTCGGAGGTCGTCGAGCGGCTCACCAATGAGTTGCGCGATACGGCCCTCAACATTCGCATGCTGCCGATCGGCACGACATTCAGCAAGTTCAGGCGTCTCGTCCGCGATCTGGCCAACGAGTTGGGCAAAGAAGTCGAGATGACCACCGAGGGCGCCGAGACCGAACTCGACAAGACGGTGATCGAGAAACTCAACGATCCGATGGTGCACTTGATTCGCAACGCCATCGACCACGGCATCGAGATGCCCGAGGAGCGCGTAGCCAAGGGCAAGACCCGGCAGGGCACCGTCCATCTGGCCGCGTGCCACGCCGGCGCCAACGTCCTGATCAAGATCACCGACGACGGTGCCGGACTCGATCGCGAGGCGATCCGCCAGAAAGCTGTCGAACGCGGAATCATCGCGGCAACGGCCGACCTTTCCGACAAAGATGTATACGGGTTGATTCTGCAGCCCGGGTTTTCGACGGCGAAGCAGGTGACCAGCGTTTCGGGCCGGGGCGTGGGCATGGACGTGGTCAAGCGCTCCATCGATGAATTGCGCGGGTCGCTCGAGATCGCCTCCGTCGCACCGAATCAAGGCACCCAGATCACCGTCCGCCTGCCGCTGACGCTGGCGATCATCGACGGCCTTCTGGTCGCGGTCGCCGATCGATTCTTCGTGTTGCCCCTGTCGATCGTGCACGAGTGCGTCGAACTGACCGCGCTCGATCTGGACCGATCGCACGGGCGCAACGTCACGATCGTGCGCGGTGAGATCGTGCCCTACATCCGCCTGCGCGAGCGCTTCGCGATCGAGGGCGAGGCCCCGCCCCTCGAACAGATCGTCATCGTCGTGATCGAGGGGATGAAGGTCGGCTTCGTCGTCGACTTCGTCGTTGGCCAGCATCAGACGGTGATCAAGTCACTGAGCCGATTCTATCGGGATGTCGAAGGGATCACCGGCGCGACCATCCTCGGGGATGGCGCGGTGGCGCTGATCATCGATGCCGGCCGATTGGCGCGCCAGGAGGAACAGGACGAGCGGGCCCGGGTCGACGGCCAGGGTGGGGTGTGAGACGGCAAGCCGCCCAGGAACCACAGATGAACACAGATGAACACAGATGAACACAGATTCGGAACCGTGGGAGCGGCACGGTGTCCGGTCTTCATCGAGATCGCGGGCGCGCGGGCGCACACAGATATACATACAACATAGGACACAAACCATGGCTTTCACTTTTTTCTTTCGGGATCTGCAAACCATCGACCTGGCGGTCAAACATCTGGTCGAATCGTCGCGTGGCCGCAGCAGCGTGCGCATCTGGGATGCCGGGTGCGCGATGGGTCAGGAACCGTACACCCTGGCGATCGTGCTGGCCGAGAACATGGGTTATTTTGCGTTCAAGAATGTCCGCATCGACGCGACCGATTACGATGGCAGCAACCTGTTCGGCGAGATCATCGGCAACGGGGTGTACCCCGACGAAGAAACACAACGTATTCCACGCGACCTCTTCGCCAAGTATTTCGCGCCGTGTGAAGACAAGCCGGGCCACAGTCGATTGATCGATCTCATCCGCAGTCGGGTGGTGTACCAGAAGCACGATCTGCTTTCGCTGGAGCCGCCCGGCAACGAGTATAGCCTCATCATCTGCAAGAACGTGCTGTTGCACTTTCAAGCCAATGAGCGCATCGAGGTGATGCGTATGTACAATCGCGTGCTGGTTCCCGGTGGACTGTTTGCAACCGAACAGACCCAGAAACTGCCAGACGAGCTTCTAGACATTTTCGAACCCGTCGTTCCCGATGCGCAGTTGTACCGGCGCATCGTCAAACAGTGAAGATCCACACATTAGGTAAGACATGCCGGGTGTACACGGCCCGGGCCTATCTGGTTCTTGGGGCATGGAACCGCATCCCGGATGTGAACACGCTGATCGACTGTGGCACCGACGGTTCGATCGCCGACGAGATTGCGCAGATCAACACCGGCGTCGGCAAGAAACCGGTCGATCAGGTCATCCTGACCCACAACCACTTCGATCACAGCGGCGGTCTCGAGATCATCCGCGAGCGGTATCACCCGACCGTGTACGCGTTTTCGCCGGGCGACGGCGTTGACAAACTACTGAAAGACGGCCAGGTGATCAGGATCGCCGACCGCGATTTTGCGGTCATCCATGTACCGACGCACTCGAACGATTCGGTCTGCCTGTATTGCGCCCAGGACGGGGTGCTGTTTTCCGGCGACACACCATTGGTGGTGCGCTCGCCCGGGGGAACGTACAACGCTGATTTCGTCGGGTTTCTGGAATATCTCTTGCGCATCCGTCTCGATCATGTGTACCCTGGACACGATGTACCGATGACAGAGGGGGTTCACGACCGGCTCCGCCAAACCCTCGAGAACGTGCGGGCCAGTGCTGTTTCGTGATAGTGAGTCAGTCAGTTTCGACAACAACGGGGAGGCATAACGCGACATGAAACTGGGAATGAAGATCTGGTGTACCCTGGCAGCGATCATTTTGGTCATGGTGGGCGTCGGTTACTACGGCATCAATTGTCTACACAATGCCGATCAAGCCGACACCGAGCTCTATGAAATCAACACGTTGCCGCTGGCGTCGTTGATCGATGTCACCACGGCCTTCCAGCGCACCCGCGTCAACGTGCGCGAGGTTCTGCTGTCAAAGAGCGCGGCCGAGGCGCGACCGTTCATCGATCGGCTCAAGGAACTCGACACCGAGATCGACAAAGGGTTGACCGCTGTCGAGAAGACGCTCCTTTCAGACGAAGCGAAGAAACTCTTTGCCAACGTCAAAGACGCCGAGAAGAAGTTTGAACCGATGCGCGAGCGCATGATCGCGCTGGCCCTCGCGGGTTCGACCACCGAAGCGATCGCCCTGTCTCGCGGCGAAGCGGGAACGCTGGCGCGCGAGGTCGACACCGCCATCGACAAACTGTCGGAGTTCAAGGCCACGCAGGCCAAGGCCAAGTCGGATGCCAACACGGTGGCAGCCACGACCACCAACCGCAACATGATGCTGGCCATCCTGTTTGCCGGCCTGCTTGCCGGTGTCATGGGCTTCTTCCTCAACAGCAACATCAGCGAGATTCTCGGTACGTTGCAGAGCGAAACAACGCACCTGGTCAATGCCGCCATCGCCGGCAAACTCGACACCCGCGCCGATGCCAGCAAGATCAACTTCGAGTTCCGGCCGATCGTCGAGGGTGTCAACAAGACGCTCGACGCGGTCATCGGGCCACTGAATGTTGCGGCCGAGTACGTCGATCGCATCAGCAAGGGCGACATTCCCAAGAAGATCACCGACACCTACCAGGGTGACTTCAACGAGATCAAGAACAATCTCAACAACTGTGTCGACGCTGTCAATATGCTCGTCGCCGACGCGAATACGCTGGCCAAGGCGGCCGTCGAGGGCAAACTCGACACCCGCGCCGACGCGAGCAAGCACCAGGGCGACTTCAGAAAGATCGTCGAGGGCGTCAACAAGACGCTCGACTCGGTCATCGGGCCGCTGAACGTCGCAGCCGAATACGTCGATCGCATCAGCAAGGG
>CAZADH010000128.1:16025-16605 GCA_964483805.1 uncultured bacterium | reverse complement strand
GATCTCGGGCACGGTCAGTTCGGTCACCGCACTCTGGTGCACGGGGCACGGGATGGCCGACGGCGCCACCACCGGGCGGTTGCCGTTGGTGGCCGACGTGGTCTGCCGCCCGGCATGGTGCAACTGCAGCACCGGAACCGCACCCCGCTCGGCAATCGCCGCTGCCACTTCGGCCAACAGCCCGAGGTGAGCCCCTGGACCATCGAGGCGCAACTGCCGCGCCCAGCCCTGGCCTTCCGGCGCGATGAACGCGGCTTCGACGATCACCGTGCCGGCCCCGGACAGCGCCAGGCCGGCATAGTAGTGGCGCAACCGATCGGTGGCCCGCCCATCTTTGTCGGCGTAACGCGTCGCCATGGGCGCAATCAGCAAACGATTGCGCGCGGTCACGTGGCGAAACGAAAAGGGGTGAAGCAACGGCGAAACAGCAACCATAGGCCGCATCATAGCGGCGGGTTGGCGGGGAGTCAATTTGATGACATGGAACCGATCTGTTATGATAGGGCGCCCGGGCAGCCCCTGGGCCGAGAAGAAAACGCTAGGGCCACACCGACTCACGAACGTCCCGCCAACAGTCATG
>CAZADH010000128.1:0-16015 GCA_964483805.1 uncultured bacterium | reverse complement strand
CCGTAGCCGCCCGCCCTCCCATCGGTCCGATTGACGCCGCCGTGGCGGCATTGCCGGTGTTCCCCCTGGCGCGGCGGTTGACTCCGGCAGACCGGCCGATGATCGCCGACATGTTGATGCTCAGCAACGTCCGCTCGGCCGACTATTCACTGTTCAATCTGTTGGGCTGGCAGTATTCGCGCGATCCGCAGATCTCGCGGTTCGGGCGGCACGTCTTGATCGATGTCGAGTGGGAGGGCAAAGACCACGACTACCTGCCACCGCTGGGGTTGCCGCCATTCGGCCCCACAATCGACGCTCTCGTCGCCAACCTGCGCGACCGGGGTCTGCCCACGCTGTTCTCGTACGTTCCGAAAGCCCTTGCCGAGGCCATTTGCGCCGAGCGTGCGCCGCTCGAAGTCATCGAACAACGCGACGATTTCGATTACCTGCACCTGCGCGAGACCCTGGTAAACCTCTCCGGAAGAGCACTCCATGCGAAAAAAAACTTCGTGAATCGCGTGAACAAAGAAATCCAACCGACGGTCCGCACCATTGTTAACGAAGACCGCGAACGGATCCTGCGGTTTCTCGACGAGTGGTATGCCGGTTACGATCCGAACGACGACGACCTCGAACTCGAACGGCTGGCGGTGACGCGGCTGATCCCGTTGATCCCCGCGATGGAGGGCATCGGCATCATCGTCGAACACGGAGAGCGCATGATCGGCCTGTCGATCGCCGTGCCGCTGACCGCCGACACCTGGGTGGTTCACATCGAAAAAGCCGTGGGTGACATCAAGGGCATGTATCAATATCTCAATCAAGCGATGGCCAGCCGCATTCCGCCGTCGGTCACCTATCTCAACCGCGAATCGGATCTGGGCCTGCCCGGCTTGCGCCGCGCCAAAATGAGTTATCTGCCCGACCGCTTCGAAGAAAAAGTCACGCTGCGCTACTGACGGCGAGGCGCTGCCCCCCCTTCGCACACCGGGGCAACGGCACCATCCGGGTGCCGCCCCGAGTCGCCGCCAGCCATGGCGGCAGTCGTGTGCAGGCGGGGCCCTCAAGTTTCGGCGGCAAAATGCCGATGTATCGAGTAGGGAAGTTCTGTTTGTTGCAGACCCGAAAAAGACTCGATACAAGGGGGCATCCCATGCCGTCGTGGAAAGTTCTGTTGGTCGGCGTCATCGCCACGGTCACACTGGCTGTGTTTCTTCCCGGTTGTGACAACGAGAAGAACAATCCGCTCGGCACCGAAACGGTCGGCACCCCGACCACCAGTCAAGAAACGTTTGGCATGGACCTCGACGCCCGCGGCTTCGTCAACGGATCGTTCATGCCCAATGACCGGTTCTCACCCTACATCTATCCGGTGCATTATGAGGGTGCGTGGAACCTCGTGCCGGTCAATGTGCCGGCCACCTATTACATGATGACCAGCGCCGCGACCGGCTCGACGATGACCGTCACGGCGACCGCCACCCGGATCATCTTCGAATTCTATGACTACGAGATGTATGCCGGCGCCGGGTCGGTGCAGTTTGCGCTCAACGGGGCTCCGCAAGGCACGTTTAGCCTGGCCCGGCGCAGTTCAACGGGCGACAAGATTTTGCAATACATGGTCATGTCCGACGGCCACACCCTGGCGTCGGCGACGATGACCCTGCTGTCGGGACGCGTGGTGGTGACCGGCGTTTATCTGGTCTACGCCGATCAACAACTGCCGCGGCGGGCCATGGCCAACCGACTGCCGCCGGAGTTCCGGTCAGGCGCCGACGCGCTGCCGCCGCGGTTCGATCCGGTCGAGGCAGCGTTTCAGTTGGCCACCGTTACCGGGACAGCGGTGACGCCGATCGACGCGACAGGACCGACACGTGTTTCGCGTCGGCGAGCACCTCATGGGCGTTCATCGGCATCCGACTGAAGGCGAACCGACAAAACGGCGCGATCTGATCGGTTGCGTGATCGCCGGAGGCAGTGTTGCCCGGCGGCATGACGCTGTCGACCGCAATCCCTCGAGGACCGGCCGAGATGATCTGCACCACGCTGCCGCGATTCATTGCGGGGGTGAAGGTGGCCGCCTCGCATTCCTGCGGCACGCCGGCGAAGTTGACCCCGGCAAAGACCATGGGCGGCACCGGCTGACAGGGCAGGGGGGCGCCTTCCGAAGCGACCGAAGCCAGAGCCGACTTGAACGAGCGGGTGATCACGGTCCCGGCCGGTTCTCCGTGCAGCCAGTCGTATCGGGTCTTGCCGCCAATGATGTTGAGGAGGAGCGCGCTCTGCGTCCAGGTCGGGTCGGAAGACACCATCCAGACAAACTCGTTGAGCGTCGCTCCGGTGAAACTGGCGACCACCTGATTGAAGAACGCGTCAAAAACGGTGGGGGCGGCGTTGTCGAACCGCCCATCGTGGTCGTCGTCGGCGCGCCGGTCGTCCCAGGTGCGCAGGCCGTCATACGCGAGCTTCTGCCATGGTGACAATTGCTTTGTATTTACATTGTCAAGCAATATCGTCTTGAAGAACGTGGCCCGCAAATCGGTGAACGCCACCTCGCGATCGACATCGGCGAGAAAGCGCGCCGACCAGCGTTCGGGGGCGGCGCGAGCCAGACGCTCGAGCAACGCGGTCCGTTGATCGGCGCCCCAGAGGGTCTGCATGTCGCCGTTGCGGAAGTCGACGGTCGGCGGGGCATTCCAGTTGGCCAGGATGCCGGTCGGCGGATCGATCGCCGCAATCCGCCGATCGGGGTAATTCCACGATGTCGGGTGTGTCGTGGGCAGGCGATCGTCGCCGAAGACCTGACGCGATTTGCCCATGCCACAGTAGCAATACCCGATATGGCCACCCCGGTCGACGCCGATCCAGTGGATCGACAGCGCCATCCGGTCACCGCAGGCAATGAACTGCGGCAGTGATTCGGCGAAGTTCATCTCGGTCCAGGCAGCATAGCTTTCGACCACGTGGCCCTGCCACGCGCGATGTTTCACGTAGACGCGGTCGCCCTCCTCGGCCAGCACCGGGCCAAGCCCCGTCGAGGCCCGCTCCCGTTGTACCGGCGTGGCACTCGCCAAAACGGCAATCGTCTCCCGATGGCGCTGGATCGGCACCACGACCCGATCGAGCAACGCCGAGTCACTCGCCCCCGCCGGCCGATTGAGCAGGAGCAGATCGACCTGATTCGCCACGCCCGCCGTGGCGGTGAAACCCAACTTGCGGTTGGCGCCAAACATCACGTTGAGGTATCCGACCGGCGTCGCCCCGACGATGTCGCCGCCAGGCCAGTGCAGTCCGATCTGGAAGAGGCACGACGGATTGAAATACCCCATCTGCGGACCGGCCAGCAAGAAAGCTTCATTGCCACCGCGTGGCCGTGTCGACAACGCCAGGGCATAACTGCCGGATTTGGGTGGTTGCCCCAATGCCTTGATCGTCTTGAGATGCCGCTGTCTCTCGCTGTGCGGACCGACAACCGGGGCCTCCGGATCGGCCCAACCGGGCAGCAGCTCGTCGTGGTGCGGCACGACGCGCCGTTCGCGGGCGGTGCCACCAAGCGTCGAAGTCACCCGCGGATCGTGATGAAAGATGACATCATCAAAAATGTTGGCCGCCTGCCGCGGACCGAAGCGGCGGTTCATGGTGCGCAACAGGTTGAAGTTGTCGAGTTCCTGACTGAAATCGTTGTAGCGTACGGCCATGGTGCCGGCAAACAGCGATAACACGTCGATTTGCGAGAATGGGCGCAAGGCGACCGAGAGCTTGGCGAAGCGCGGGTCGAGCGCAATGCGACCGGCCTGGGCATCGGCGATCGCATCGTTGAGCCCCTCGGTGAAGTGGCGCAGCAACAGAGAAAACGTCGCCGGCGCAACCGCCAGCTCGCGCTCGAGATCGGCGCGACTCACAGCATCACGGCGCGCAATCAGGTCGCTGTCGATGAACCGGGCGCCGAAGACTTCGGCCGCCGTACCGTCGATCGACCGGCGCATGACCTCGAGTTGAAACATGCGGTCCTGGGCGGTCACATAACCGAACCCGTACCACGCATCGGCCATGGTTGGCGCCATGACGTGGCCGATCCCATATCCGTCGCGAGCGATGAGAATGCCGTCGTTGTCGGCTGCCGAAGCGGCTACCGAACCGGGCATCAGCATGCACATGACGAAAATGACCACGTACCCAACGGGAACCAGGACAGAAGAACGGCTACGGCACGAGCGATTCAACATAAGTGACCCCTGCTGTTTGTTGTTTGACTGCGAGCTTCCACCACACAGGCCTGCGGCTGACAAAGTATCACTTCGCCACGCCTGTGGAAAGGGGACAGACCCTAGGGTCTGTCCCCTTAACCGGGTTGATCATGCGAAAATCAGCGGCGGGGCCGGATTGGGGTCTGTCCCCGGTTTTTTGCGCGGCGCGGGCTGGCAGGCGGGGCAGAGATAGGAGGAGCGGCCGGAGATGACGACACGTTCGATCAGCCCTGTGCGGCAGCGTTCACACGGTTCGCCGGCGCGGTCGTAGACCGCGAGGTGCCGGCTGAAGTGGCCTTCGCTGCCATCGACGGTGCGGAAATCGCTGATGGTCGTGCCGCCGGCTGCGATGGCTTCCCGCAGGACGGCAACGATTTCGCGCCGCAGAGCAACCACCTGGGGTCGCTTCAGGGCACGCGCGGGCGTCAGCGGATGAATCCGCGCGCGAAACAGCGACTCGGCAGCATAGATGTTGCCGACGCCGACCACGACGGCGTTGTCCATGATCACCGACTTGATGGCGCGCGCCGAGGCGGCACAGGCCGCGGCGAAGTAGGTCGTCGAAAAACCGCGACCGAGCGGCTCCGGGCCAAGCCCCGCAGCGAACGATGGCGGCAGAGTCCGCGGTGCCGGCAACCGAGCCACCCGCACCAAACCAAAACGCCGAGGATCACGAAAACGCAAAACGGCTCCGTCTGACAATATCAATACAACGTGTTCATGTTTGGCACGACGCGACCGCTTCGCGGCCAGTGACAACGTGCCGGTCATGCCCAGATGCACAATGACGGCCCGGCGCCCGGCCAGTTCGATCACGAGCAGTTTGGCCCGACGCCACACCTCGAGAATGCGGCGGCCCACAACATCGCGGCGTTCATCGGCCGTGGGAAGCGGCAAGCGCAGGGGTTTGTCGCCCTGACACCACGCGGCGATCGAGCGCCCAATCAAGTGTGGCGCGACCGCCCGCGCAACGGTTTCGACTTCGGGCAGTTCAGGCATCGGTCGCTAACCGCCCGCCCCCGACCCGCGCAGCGGCCCTTCTTCGGCGGCAAGCTCGACGCGGGTGGCGCCCCAGTTGCCGTCGACGGGCCAGATCACCGAGGTCACCCAGGGCAGCTTGCGCAGACGCGCATGCACCTTTTCCCGCAGTTGCCCGGTGCCCTTGCCGTGGATGAGCCGTGCGGTCAGTATCGACCGGGCGCGGCATTCCATCAGATAGTCTTCGACCACGTCGGCGGCCTCGGCCGGTCGGAAGTTGTGCAGATCGAGCGTACCGTCGATCGGAATGACGACAGCGTCGTCGGACGGCGGGTTGTTCGGCGTGTTCATGGTTTCGGGGTGTCCGACGCGACGCTCGCCACGATCTGCCGGCAGTGCTCACCCGTGCCGGGTGCGACGGTCTCGACGGCGGCCCGATCGTCGGCCGAGAGTGCTTGCCAACACGCCCCGACATGGCGCGACGCCGAGGCCACCGGGTCGGCTTGGCGGGACGCACGTGCCTGGCGCCAAGCCAGAAAACTGTCGGCCAGCGCCTTCACCCTTGGGTTGGTCGAAACGAGTCGTTGCCAGTCGGCCTCGAAGGCCTGCCGGCGCGCGGCCGCTTCGGCGCTCGCCGACGCCTGACGGCGTTGTTCTTCCTGTTTTTCGATCATCTTGTCGTGAAGCGCCTCGAGGCGCCCCTGCCACTGCTGGCGCTGTTGGGCCACCCGCTGGCTGGCACGCTCGACGCGTTCGCGCCAGGCGGTGGCCGGTTGGGCGAGGCCGGCTGTCGGCACGACCCAAGCACCGGCGACAAGCCCCATTGCAACGAGAACCGATTGACGCACACTGTCTCCAAACCGAGTGACAAGATAGTTTGTTGTGGCTGCGAACGTCCGAATTGTACTGTCGAGACGCCCCGACGACAAGTGATTGCCGCTCGTTTGCGCGCCGGCGGCCCCGGCCGTAGAATTGCTGTATGGTCGAACCACACGAACCAGCACGAGAGGCCGGCGTGCTGGCGACAGCGCAGGAACCCCAGCGTGATCTGCCCCCGAATGCTGCCGCACGGGCCTGGGCCGCGCGCCTGCGGGCACTGATCACGGCCGTGTTGCTGATCGGGGCCGCCTTTGCCTGGCACAAGGCGCCGCCGCAGAACGCCAAGTTGACCCCAGGATCGGCCATTGACAAAGGTTCGCTCGACGCGCACCCACTGCTCGCCATCGCACGGGCGCAGGCTCCCAGCGGCACGACAGTCCAACCGGCCAGCGGCACCCCTGGCATATTCGAGGCCTGCAACGCTGATGGGATGGTGGTCTGGCGGGGTGTCGCCACCCGGGAAGCCGGCGTGCATGCCTGCGGGTACGCAGGCGACATCGATCTGTTCGTCGGGATCAACGCCAGCGGCGTCGTTGACAACGTCCGCCTTCTCGAGCACCGCGAGACCCCCACCTTCGTGCGCGGCATCGAGGAACCCTGGTTCCTGCAGCAGTTCACCGGCAAGTCGGCCGAGAGCCGACTCGAACCGTTTGCCGACATCGACGGTATCACCCACGCCACCGTGTCGATTACCGCCATCTGCGAGGCCGTGCGCAGAAGTATTGCTATTGTCAATACGAACTCCGTTCGTTCCGGGACGACGGCGCCGGCGGCGGCCGGCCCGGCACCAACCGGAGCCGCGAACCGAATTCGCACCCACGACGCCAATGCCTGGGGGCTTGCCGCGGTGCTTGGCCTGCTGTGCTTGCGCCGACGCGTTCCACCACCGGTGACAGCATTGGGGGTCGTGCTCATCATTGGGTTTGTCGTGCCCCAGTATCTTTCGCTGGCCCACGTGCGCCTTGCCCTCACCGGCCCTTCCGCTTGGGCCACCTTGCCTCTGGCCACCGCGGTGTTTCTCGTGGTGGCGCTGGGTCTCGCGCTGAGCGCACCGCGCGGGTATTGTACGCTGCTGTGTCCTCTGGGCCGTTTGCAGGAATTGCTGGCGTGGCGCCGCGATCCGGCGGCGGTCGGAACCGTGGTCCCGCTTGCCGTGGGTCGCGGCCTTGCCTGGTTGGGTCTGGCGTTGCTGGTCGTCGCACCCCAGATCGGCCCCGAGCGTCTCGAGGTATTCGGAGCGCTGTTCATGCAAATCGGCGGCCTCTGGGGCGGCTTGTTCGCAGCAACCACGCTGTTGGGGGCTGTTTTGACGCCTCGGTTCTATTGTCGGTCACTGTGTCCGCTCAATGCGCTGTTTGTCGACCTCGAAACGGCGAAAGCAGTCGCCCGGCCAGCGCCGACGACCAGTGATCCGGCTGACCTGGCGCGACTTCTCGCGGCAGTCGAAGCGCAACGCCGCGAGCACGGCGCAAGGCCGGCGGCGAAAGAGCACGACGAGTGACCTGGAATCGGCGGCAGTTCCTGACCCACGCCTGCACCTTCTGCGGTCTGGCCGGGATCGCCGGCATGTCATTCGTATCGAGCGAACGACGCCACGACTCCGCGGGATCGGGCCCCCGAAGCGGTTCTGCAACCAATCCCGCCTCGACCACCGCGGAACCGGCCGATAACAACCGGGGCGAGACATCGAACCGTGAGGCCTCCGGATACGACCGCGAGCAGGCACGCGCCGCCCTCGAACGCGCGGAGAAACTTGGCTTCGTCCCACGCGATGCGATGTACTGGGAAAAAGCCGCCGGTGGCTGCGTCCGCTGCACACTCTGCCCGATGTTCTGCGTTCTTCGCCCGTACGAACGGGGCCAATGCAAAGTGCGGGTCGGGCTCGAAAACCGCATCGCGACGCTGGTCTACGGGCGGCCCTGCTCGGTTGCGATCGATCCGATCGAGAAGAAGCCCGTGTTTCATCTGTGGCCCGGCAGCACCGCGTTTTCACTGGCCACTGCCGGGTGCATGCTCGGTTGCCGGTACTGTCAGAACTGGCAGATCTCACAGGAGTATCCGGAGAATCTCGACGTGATCGACCTGGCGCCCGAACAGGTCGTGGCTTCGGCACAGCAGCGCGGTTGCCGCAGCATCGCGTACACCTACACCGAGCCCACCGTATTTTACGAATACATGTTGGCCACAGCCAAGCTGGCGAAGGCGGCGAACATCGGCAACGTCATGGTCTCGAGCGGGTACATCAACCCCGAGCCGCTCGCCGAGTTGTTGCCGTACCTCACCGTATTGAAGGTCGATCTCAAAGGTTTTTCGGAGCGGTTCTACCGCACGATCAGTGGAGGCAGCCTGGCCCCGGTTCTGGCCGCGCTCGAAGCGGCAGCCAAGGCCAAAGTCCTGATCGACATCGTCACGCTCGTCGTGCCGACGGTCAACGACGATCAGGCCACGATGCAGGCGATGTTCAACTGGATCCACGACAAGCTCGGTCCGAACGTCTCGTTATTCCTGTCGCGGTTTCACCCGATGTATCGTCTGCGCAACCTGCCCTCGACGCCGATCGATCTGCTGACGCAACTGCGCGAGAAGGCGATGGCCAGCGGTCTCCGCTATGTTTACCTGGGCAATGTGCCGGGGCACGCCGGCGAGAACACCTACTGCCCCAAATGCCAGGCAGTCGTCATCGGCCGCGATGGGTACCAGATCACCAAGAACCACCTGAAATTCGGCGCGTGCGCGGCTTGCGGCACGCCTATTCCCGGGCGCTGGGAGTGATAGCGGCAGTATTTTCACCGGGGTCTGGTTTTTGCACCACACCAACTGCTATACTCCGTGCACCACTCCAAGATGGAGGGCACGGTGTCCATTCGGTGCAACCAACCGCACAGACCTTCGCCGAACGACACCCATCGTCGGCCGTGAGCCAACCGTGGTGGCAGCGGTCGCAAGGGGCAAATCGGTATGTCGCAAACTCCTGACCCGAAACCCGTCGCCGAGGCCGTCGCCATTCCGGCCACCCAGACCGATCCGGCGCCTGCCGCCGCAAACTGTGCGGTTCCGGCAACCACCGCAACTGAGATCCGCCCGCGCCGTCGTTTCTGGCGGTGGTTCGGGTTGCCGTTGCTGGTGGGCGTGGCCACGTTCTGCCTCGTCGCGTATCACCTGGGAAGCTTCGGCCTGACCGAGACCACCGAAGGTCGCTATGCCTCGATTGCCCGCACCATGGCCGACGGCGGCAGTTGGTTGATTCCCGAGCGCAATGGGGTGCCCTATCTGGCCAAACCGCCGCTGACCTACTGGGCCGGGGTCGCCGGCATCAAACTCGAAGCAGCCTGGCGACGCGCCCAGGATCTCGCCCCGAGCGTGCCGAGCGAATGGGGAGTCAAGGCAACCTTACCGGTTGCCGCCGCATTCACTGCCATCGGCTGTTATGTTATTGGTTGTATGTGGGCCGGAACCCCCACGGGGATGCTGTCGGCACTGGTGCTGATCACGAGCATTCTCTTTCTTGGCCTGTTCAAGGGCTTCACCAGCGATCCGTTTCTCACGCTTTGCGAAACCTGGACGGTCGCCTGCCTGTTCGCCGAGATCCTGCACAGTCGCTGGATACACCGGTTCGGATTCTATCTGTTTGCGGGCCTGGCTTTGGTCACCAAGGGTCCGGTCGGGCTCCTGCCTCTGTTCGCGCTGATCCCGTGGTTGTGGTGGCGTGGCGACCGCGAGTCGCTGCGGCGGCTGCTGCGGTTCCCGATCGGTTGGGGCGTTTTCGCCGTCGTGGGGCTGGGCTGGTACGGTTGCGTCGCCGCCACCCATCCGGGCGCCACCGGGTTGTTCCTCTGGGACGAAATCGTCTGCCGCATTGCCACGACCCCACAGGATCGCGCGGAACCGTGGTGGTATTACGTATTGGTCATGCTCATCGGCCTGTTCCCATGGTCGATCCTGTTTCTGGTCTCGATCGAAAAGGCGCTGCTGCGCCACAATACGCTGACCCCATTGCAGAATCAGAGCCTGATGATCTGGATCGCGCTGCCGTTTGTGGTGTTCTCGATCAGTCAGTCGAAGCAGGCCACGTACGTCCTGCCGTTGCTCGTCCCCTGCGCGCTGTTGACGGGCAGTTTTCTCGCCCGCGCCCTGTTCGGTGACGGCGAAGACGTGGTGACGTATGACAATGCCGCCGTGTTCTCTCTCGTTCTCGTCGGACTGGCGGGGTTTGCCCTGCTGATCGGGGCCTGGAAAGCCGACTTGCCTGATCCGCGCCTGGCCAAACTGATGCTCGTGGTGGCAGCGCATCTGTTGTTCATGGCGTTTTTCGGGTTGGTGTTCCTGCAATACGGGATCGACAAAGGGTTGGTGCTGGTGCTGGCCCTGATCTCGCCCGGTCTGGTGAGCCTGTTGTTGCCGGCCCTGCCCGGGTTCGAGGGAGTTCTGGCCCACTCCTATCGGCCGCTGCTGCGCGAAACCGCAGCGCGGTACCGGTTCGACGGGCAGATTCCGCTGGTGTGCGTCGGGCGGTTCCTGGAAGCGTTGCCGTTCTACACTGGTGGCACCTGCTACACGCTCGATGTCGAGAACCTCGAGACGCGCTTCGGATCAGCGCCGCAGCGCATTCTCACCGGTCCCGAGGGGTTGGCGCAGATCGCAAGTTGGGGCACGGCGGTCGGACTGTTGAGCCGCGATGAAGACCTCGACCGGTTGCGCCTTGGTCTGAAACGCCAGTTGGCAGCAATGGTCAAACTGGGTGAATGGGGTCTGTATCGCCCGGGTGACCCGCTCGACCCGCAGGCCCTGCATGCGTTGGCCGCCAAACAAGCGGCGGCCCAAGAGATGCCGGCGTCGACCACCGTGTTGGCCGCGGCCACCGCCGCGGCATCGCTCGAGATTCCGGCCACGGCTTCGTCTGCGCCGTTGGTGGGGTCCACCACCGAGATCGCTTCGGCCGGCGCATCCCAGGCAGCGTTGATCGCCCCGGTCACCGCGGTCGCCAGCCAGGCCAGTGTAACCAGTCGCCTCGCCAGCGGCACTCAGAATACGACGGGATCAGGAAAACCACCCAAACCCGGCACCGCGAAGCCGAAGAAGAAAACCCCGTAATCACCCCGGTAACGAAGAACCGAGGAGGATGCCCATGCGCGACTCGTACGCCAATGCCCACGTCGAATTCCCCGTGAGAAACTGCGGTCCCGCTCGTCCGGCACAGGAGCTGCCACGCCGGCGGTATATTGCCCTTGTATTGCTCTCGGCACTGGTTGTGGTTTTGGTCGGACAGCCGGCGGCGGCCAAGCCCCGGCTCCCCGAGTTGCAAGAGCTTCGCGAGGAGATCTCGTTGCTGAACCTGTTGCGCGGTCTGTATCTGTCGCCCGACCAGGTCAAGAAACTGGCCGCGCTGGCACAGAAGGCCGATACGGCGCGCAACCAGGCCGAAGAGCAGGTCCTGGCCGACAAGAACAAGGTCATGGGTGCTTTCTCGGCCCTGCGCGACCAACTCTACGGGCCGATCGGCAGCGAAAAAGACAGCCAGGCAGCCGCCAGCCAACTCGACAAGCGCTTGAAAGATGCGGTCGGAGCCGTAACCGAGCAGGTGCTGGCCCTCGAGAGCGAAGCGGCCGGCGTGCTGTCGAGTTCACAACAGCGCATCGTCAACGATTTCAAGCCATGTCTGATTCCGCCCAAAAGCCTGCGCGACCCGGTGCGCGTCGGCCAGGCTTCGGGTGGTGGTGAGAAGACCGAAAAACTGGCCAACCTGATCTACGCCATCCCTGAACCCGTCTGGAAGACGCGAGGGCAGGGGTTGGTCAAGAAAATCGTCGATTACTTCGAGCAGGAGTCCGGCGCCATGTCGCCCCAGGTCCGCACCGACGTCGAGGGGCGGATGAACAAGATTGCGGCGGGCATTCGCGGCGCAAGCAGCGTCGATTTCCAGTTGCAGAAACAGCAGTTTGCCGACCAGTTGATGCTCATCGACAAGTCGAAGGCGCTCAAACACGGCCACCGGCAGACCGGCAAAGTCGCACAATTCCTGCTCTCTGATGCGGCCGCACGCGTTCTGCCGCGGTGGTTGCCCACCGCGCACGTCACGGCGACCGGACCTGCGTGCCTCGATTGTATTGACGATGGCGAGGCACCTCTCGTCGGCGCGCAGACCTCGGCGCAATGGAGCGATCTGGCCGACCGGCTGCCCCGGGTGTTGAAGCGTCTGCACAAGGAACGCCGCGGCAACGCCGGCCTGCCCTCGCTCGACAAGATGCTGGCCCCCCTCAACATTGCGTTGGCCAAGCGATCGTCGCAGGAGCTGCTGCGGGCCGTGGTCGACAGCCTGCGCACCCTGCATGCGCACGGCCCCAGCGAGGACCTGGCCAAGGCCACCGCCCGCACCATCCACCAGGTGGTTAAGGCGCTCGAACTGCCGATTCTGCATCGGGAGATCGATCCGCTGGGTTACGTTGCGCAACTCGATGCGATCAAAGACAAGAACGATCCCAAGGTGGCCTGTCCGGAACTGCTGACGATTCTCGACGAGGTGGTCTCATTCGTCAAGAATTGACGATCTTTCTTCTCAACTCGGTCCATCCCATGAGCTTCTCATGACCGGAAGCGGAAAGCTCCGGGTGACCACGCCGGCCTCGGTGCTGGTGTTGTTCGTAGCGTTGGGATGTTGGGCGAATCTGGCGCAGATCATGGTGCTGCGCCTGCTCGTGGGCACCTTCTACGGAACAGAGTTGATTGTCAGCCTCGTTCTGGCCGGGTGGTTGGCCGGCGTCGCTGCGGGCGCTTTCATGGGGTCCCGGTGGCCGGCGCCGCTCGGTGTGCTGACGGGAGCGGCGGTCTTGGCGGGTCCAGCGGCGCTGGGGTTGTTTCGGCTCGCCCTCGTGTGGTTGCCGGCCCCGCAGGGCGGCTGCCTGCCGATCCTGCCGTTGCTGGGCCTGGCCATCGTTTGCTCGGCGCCGGTCACTGTAATACTTGGTATGGCTCTTCCCGCCGGCGCCCGCCGGGGCAACGTGCAGACCATCTACAGTGTGGAAGCGCTGGGCGGGTTTTTCGGTGGACTGTTCTTCGCCTTCTTCATCGCCGGGCGGGCCGGCCCCCCAACGCTGGCCGCCGCGCTGCCGCTGTTCCCGTTGTCGGCGGCGCTGGTGCGGTGGCCGCGCAACTGGCTGGTGCGCGGCCTCGTGCTGGCCGCACCGTTGCTTGCCGTCGCCTCGGCCCCGCTGGGCCAGGCCTTCGCCCAAGCTGTCTGGACCTGGGCTCACCCGGGGTACGAACTGGTCGAGACCCGCGACACCCCCTACCAACAGTTGCAGATCGCCCGATATTACGACCAGAAGTCGCTCTATTCCGACAACGCCCTGCTCACTTCGTGGCCCGATCCGGCCCAGGGTGAAGAGACGGCGCACCTGTTCGCCAGTCAGGTGGGCACGCCGTCGCGGTTCCTGATTCTGGGAGCGCCGGCGCCCGACATCGCCGCCGAACTGCGGAAATACCCCGACAGTCGGATCGATGTCGTCGAACTCGACCCCGGACTGCAACGAATCATCGCCTCGGCTGTCCGTGAGATCGCGCCCCCAAGGGGTGCGACGCGCCAGGGCGAGGTCACCTTCATCGATGCGGATCCTCGGCGGTTTCTCACCGCGGCCACGGCGACCTACGACGGCATCCTGATCGCGCCGAGTGACCCGACCACGTTGCTGGCCAATCGGCTGTTCACCCGCGAGGCCTTTGCCGCCATGGCGTTGCGGCTCCGCGCGGGCGGCACGTTGATGATGTCGCTGACCGGCAACGAGAACTACCTGGGCGCCGAAATGGAGCAGGTGCTGCACTCGACCTGGCAGACGTTGCGTCAGGTGTTCCCCCGGGTTGCCGCATTGCCGGGATATCCGCTGGTGTTTCTCGCCGGCCCCGCGGACACGGCGCTCGCCACGGCCGCCGAGACGCTCGGAGTGCGGTTTGCCGGCCGCGGCATCCCGACGCAGATGTTCACGGCTGCGGGATTCCGCAACCGCTTGCAGCCCTTTCGCCAACGCGAACTGGATACGTGGCTGGCCCGGGTGGTGCCGACCACCCCGAACACCGATGCCCGTCCGACGGCATTTCATTATCAACTGCGGTTGTGGGACGTCTTCACCGGATCGGGCCTGCGCCGCATCCTGGCCTGGGATGCCCCGACGTGGGCGCTGGTGCTGGGGTTGCCGCTACTGGCTTGGTTGCTGGCGCTCGCCGTCACCCGCAAGTTCGAAATACAATGTATGTCAATTGCCGCAGGCGGCACCATCGCGTGGTCGGGTGCCGTCGGCATGGTGACCGAGCTGTGCTTGCTCTTCGCGTTTCAGAGCCGCCAGGGCGCCATGTTCCAACTGGCCGCGCTGTTCTTCGGCTTGTATATGCTCGGTCTGGCTGCCGGCGCGGCTTCGGCGGGCCGCTGGTTTGCGGCCGACCGCCGCACCGTCCTGCGGGTCAAAGGCGCCAATCTGGCAGGTCTGCTCGGTATTCTCGCCCTACTGGCCACCGTCGAGCTGCACACCCTGGTGCCGATTGGCGCGGCAATCACGGTTCTGGCCTGGCTTGCCGGACTCGAATTCGCGCTCGTGGCCAGGGCCCTCGAGGAGCGGGGACTCGCATCGCCACGCGTCGCCGGCCTCCTGTTCTGGACCGACCACCTCGGCGCTTTCGTCGCCGCGGTCGTCGCCACCCCGGTGCTGCTGCCACTGTTCGGCCTGACCGGCGCCATGGGCATCCTGATCGCCGTGGTGGCGGTCAACCTCGGGGCGTTGTGGGCCGTCTGGCCCGACACCACGGAGAGTGTCTGAAGAAGCGCAACTACAGCAGGTGGTGTCGCCGATACCGGAGCGAGAGATAGAGGACCAGGTAAGCGCCGAGCGTCCAGGCGACCATTGCGCCCAGATCGTGTTGCCAGGGCACGAGCGAGAGGTCATAAAACAGAGCCTTCTTCATGCCGTCCTGCAGGAACGTCGACGGCACGAACGGGGCCAGCAAGCGCAGCGTGTCGGAACTCATCATCAGACTGGGCACCAACTGAAACACGAGAAACAGACTGGTGCCGATCGCGTTCACCGTCGCTTGGCTCTCGGCGAACAGTGCAATGAAAAGACCGACAAACAGGCACAACAGGCTGCCGAGCAAGACAAGGGTCCAGAACAACCACTGCGCGCCACCGAACTGCTGGTTGATTGCCACGATGGCGACGACGGTGACCGAGATCATCGCCAGGCCATACGCGCTCTTGCCGAGGATCAGATCGTTGACATCGATGGGCGCGAGCATCAACGCCTGCAACGTTTTTCGTTCTTTCTCTTCGACGAACGCCATCGGCAGGCCGATGAAACCAACCATGCCGAGGGCCATCAGGACGATCATCGGCATTGATTCCTGGGCAAAGGTGCGGCTCCGGTGCCGTTGCGCCTCTCCGATCTCGCGCACGACAAGGGTGATCGGGAGTTCCGGGGCCGGCGCCCCCACCAGATTGCGCACGGCGTTGGTCAGGGTTGCCTCGAGGGTCTCTCGCGTGAATGCCGGCAATCCGGCCCCGATCAGCACCTCGATGACCGGTTTGGCCGACGCGGTCGCAACGGCGCCGGACCCGACGCCGATCTGGCGGGGCATGACCAGGCCGATGGCATAGACGCCTTCAAGCACTTTCGAATTGAGTTCGTCGCGACTGTCGACCATCTCGAACTTGACCCGCGGATCCTTGCCGGACAACGCATCCATGAACAACTGATTGCCAAACCCCAGTACCCCGATGCGCGGCAGGTGCATCTGGGCGCGGCTTTCACCCATGGTTTTGTTGAACAGCAGCGACAGGATGATGGGCGTCAGCAACATGAGCAATACTTGGTAGTTACGCATGCCGTCCCGCAAGTCTTTGCGAAAGATGGCGAATACGAGTCGTGGCGTCATTCGGCTCTCCAGGCATC
>CAZADH010000127.1:0-16609 GCA_964483805.1 uncultured bacterium | reverse complement strand
TTTCGTCTATCTGGCGCCGACGCCCGGCGCGGCTGGGTTTGCCGAGGCGACTGGCAACGTGTTCTTCGGCGACGTGCTCTCGGAGCGCAACGCCGTGGCGTTCGCGTTGCAGGTGCGCATGGTGTCGTTCTATCTCGAAATGGCCATCGGGTTCGTCTACCTGCTCATTATCGGTGGCATGGTCGAGATCGTCAACCGGGCGCGCTCGTCTGCTGCGACGCCCACTGCGGGCGGTCGATCCGAGTCGGGCGCCGGGGCGTGTGGTGCTGCCGTCGGCGTGTCGGCGAGTGATCCAGTGGGGGCGGTTGCTGCGGTGGCTGGGTCGGCTTCGGTCGCGTTCCCGCCGGCGCAGGTCACGACGGCGCCGGTCGCGTCATCCCGCGGCCCGAGGATTGGTCTGATCGTGCTGCTGCTCGTCGGCGTAACCCTGCTGGGCGCGCCGGCGCCGGCCCAGGCGCAGGTTTTGCCGTGGCCGATCCCCGAGACCGCGCAGTTCGATGTCGACGCGGTCGACATCTATGCCGAGTTCTTTCCGTCGCTCTACGAAGCCGACGTGATTGCCACGGTGTATCTGAACTACACCGGGACCGGTTCGGTGTATTTACGTTGTAGTGGCAATTTCAAGTGGATGAAGGTCTCGTGCGACGACCAGCCGGGCCTCGGTTGGACCTACACCCCGCCGTATTTTCATCTGTCGAACCTCGCCACGGGTTCGCATGCGGTGACCTTCAAGTATCGGGTGCGGCATGACGGCACGTTGCACGCGGGCTCGGTGATCGCGACGAACCGGTTGGTGCTCGACAACAACAGTTACTGGTATCCGCGCAACGTCGCGACCGACGCGCACCTGGTCTTGTTCAACCTCGACACGGCGCCGGCCTACGACGTGAATGCGAACGCCGAAGCGCGCCTGCGGCGCGATGTGCCGAACAATCTGAAACGTCTGCGCACCTGGCTCACCGATGCGCCATACATACATGGGATTACGCTGACGGGGGCGGGGAACCAGTAAACTCCTCCCTCGTCAGGACTCGATCAGGCGCTTGACCTGCGGATGAAACTCTGCAAACCCGGCGGGCAACGGTCCGATGAGGTCCGCGATGTCGACCGGACTCTGAGACGCTACGTCGCATCGCTTTTTTGTTGCGTTCTTGCCAGCCATGACGGGAGTGCTCCCCGACAAGAATCAAACCATCTGGTCCCGCAACTTCCCTCGGCCAATTTCAACGCTTGTTGGCGCGGATCTCGACAATCGACTCGCCCTGTTGCAGCATGGCCAGAGCCTTCGGAAGGGTCGTCGTAAGCAAAGTCCGCAGGTTGCGGTTGGTCACGTTGCCGCACGTAATCCAGATGACGCGGGGCGGAACCCCCAGCCGACAGACGAGATCGACGAAATCGCTGTCTTTGGTCAGGATGATCGCGTCGGCATGACGAGCGGCTTCGAAGATTGCGTCGTCGGCCGCGTCACGGAGTCCGAGGTCGGCAAGTGCTTTGGCCTCGATGGCAAACGATGCCGCGAGCCAACTTGCCAGTGTTGGGGGCAGTTGTGCGTCGATCCAGAGGATCAAGCGGCGAGCGAAGGGAAGCTGGTGCGCCGTGCCGCGAATAGCAGGCACGCCTGGATGTCCTCGGCAACGAGGTCGGGGAAGTCTGCGAGAATCTCTGTCTGGGAAACATTCTCGGCCAGCATCTCGAGGATATCGGACACGCGAATGCGCATGCCGCGGATGCAAGGTTTTCCGCCGCATTGCTGTGGATTCATGGTGACCCGCTTCAGAAGATCGGCTGAGTCTGACATCGTTGATTCTCCTCGTTGCAGTGTGGCACGCATACGCTTGCCCCTGTCGTACCAACAACGACATTCTACCACGGCGCGAGATTCGGATTCGGAACGATGGACATTCCATGACGCGTCGCGAGGGCAGGTTCATCGTCGCGGTGAACGAGACGATCTCATTTCCAAGGCAACCCTCGTCACTCTCCCGTCATCGGCACGAACCGCACCGGCAGCAGGTGTTCGCGGGTGAGCGCGCCATCACGGCCGCGGGTGATGCGGATCAACTCTTGTGACCAGTCGCCGACCGGAATGACCATGCGACCGCCGGGGGCCAGTTGCGCCAGCAACCGGGGCGGGACCTCGGCGGGAGCGGCGGTAACGATGATCGCGTCGAATTGGTACCCACGCGTCGGTGGCGACGATGCGGGCGCCGACGCCCCGGTGTCCTCGCGGCACGGCCAACCCAGTCGACCGTTGCCGCAGCGGATCTCGACATTGTCGATACCGAGTTCGTGCAACAGGGCGTCGGCTTGCTTGGCCAGGGTCGGCACGATCTCGAGCGAGCAGACCCGGTCGGCGATCGCGGCGAGGACGGCGGTCTGATAACCGCACCCCGTGCCGATCTCGAGGACCGTATCGTCGGCAGCGAGTCGCAGCATCTCGGTCATGAAGGCAACAATATAAGGTTGTGAGATCGTCTGGCCATGGCCGATCGGCAGGGGGTGGTCGGCATAGGCCTCACCGACCAGGTGTGACGGCACGAAGCGATGCCGCTGGATTCGGCGCATCGCCGCCAGGACCGGGCCATCGATGACGCCGCGGGCGATGATCTGTTCGCGCACCATCGTCTCGCGGGCGACCACAAAATTGTGGGTGGGCATGGCGTTACGGGTCAGAGACCGTGGTCAAACAAGTCATTGACGGTCGAGAATAAACGCTTCGACTTCTTGCGTCTTGCCCTTGACGCGGGTGAACGGCAGACGCTGGGCCGAAACCCCTTCGGGCGCGAGTGACAATGTATTGCCCGAGATGACGATGCGGCTGCCCTCGGTGATCTGAGCCATGGTGGCGAGGCGGGCCGCGAGATTGACCGTGTCGCCGATGACGGTGTAATCGAGTCGCACCGTGGGTGCGCCGAGAATGCCGGCCAGGACTGGCCCCGAGTTGATGCCGATCGCCGGCGGCAGATACCACGGCCGTCGCTCGTCGCGGCGCGCATCGTGCACGATCTGCCACGCCATCGAGATGGCCTTGGCGGCCGCCTTGCGAGCGCCGCCGCAGCGTGCGTGATCGAAGACGACCATGATCTTTTCGCCGAGGATCTTGTCGATCTCGCCCTCGTTGCGGCGGGCGGCCTCGGTGGCGCGCTCGAGATGGGATTCGAGCAGTTCGACCAGTTCGAACGGGATCGCCTTGTTGCGCAGGTCATCGAAGTCGGTCAGGCCGATGAAGGCGACGGTGGCCGAGGCCTGCCGGGCTTCACCGGCGAGCACGTCGAGATTGCCTTCACGCGCGGCCTGGCGCGCCGATTCGGAAACGAAGCGGCCGAGGATCTGTCCCTCCTCGAGACCGCGGCACATTGTATTGAATGCGTGGGCCAGCGAGCCGAACTCGTTGGTGCCGGGGATCTCGAGACGCGTGTCGTAGTGACCGGCCGAAACCCGTTGCACGGCCCGGGTCAGAGCGCGGATGGGAATGGTGAACACGCTGGCGGCGCCCATGGCCATCAAGGCCGTCAGCAGCAGCAGGGCGATGGCAGCGAGCCAGAACGCCCGGATCTGTTGGGCCTGTTCGGTCAACAGCGGGTGGAACGGCACGGCCCCGGCGATGGCGTAGGCATTCATGTTGGGGCAGGGCATGGCCTCGATGAGCAAGCCGCCGGGATGGTTGTCGTCGAACGCGGTGATCGGGGCGAGTGTTTCGTGGCACTGGAGCAATGCGGCTTTGACCGCAGGCCAGTCGCCGAGGTTGCGCGGGATCGCCTGGCCCATGTTCCAGCGCAGCGCAAACAACGGGCGGTCCGGGTGCCGCGGCGTCTCGATGCCGAGGCGGTTGCGCAGATAGGGCCGGTCGGTCTGGTCGCTGCTTTCCCAGGTCCAGAGCATCATGAAGCGGACGCGGCCGTTGACGACCACGTTGGTGGGCAGAAAACTGGTGCGGATGCCGGCCGAGCGCACCTCGGCGACCCGGTGGCCGAAGTAGAGCATGTCGAGCAATGGATCCGCGCCCGAGAGCGACAGGGTCATGCCGATGAGGTATTTCTGGATGAAGTCGGTGATCATGTTGTCGGCGGCCGAACGGCTGTCGATGGCAAACGCCTCGGCCGCCACCGGGTTGCGCAAACGGTGCAGCAGGCCGGCAAACAGGTGCGCGAGGCGCTGGTGCATGGCGCGGATCTCGGGATCGGCGCCCTCCTGCAGCAGCCGGATGGAAACCACCCCCCGGTCGCTCGACACCATGACGCTGCGCAGCGGATCGCGTCCGGTCTGCTCCTCGCGCGCCAGGCGGGTGATGCGGCGGAACAGGGCGGCGACGACCCTCTCGTAGGGCGCGCGATCCCCGGCCAGTGCCTGCTCTTCAGCGCGTTCGATCGCCGCGACAAACGCGGGGGCATTGATCTCGTGTTCGATGAGGCGAAGCAATACACCGTATTGACTGCTCAGGCCGCGGTCGATCTGGACGAACTGGTCGCGCATTTCCTGGCGGGTGGCGCTGGTGCGCTGCAACAGGGTTTGTCGGAAGATCTCGGAGGCGACGAGGTGGCCGCTGGTCAGGGGCAGGAAACCGGCGAGCAGAAACGCTCCGACAATGCGGGTCGACAGCGAGATGCCCCAGCGCCGGCGCAGGATGACAACTTCGCCGAGGGTGATGGTGGCGAGTGCCAGCGACAGCATGCCGATGAGAAATCGCAACGAGCGTTCGGTGCGGCCCTGCTCCGACGGCAGGGTGCGCAGCATGGCAACATCGAAGGGGGCATCGCGCGTGGCGTGGACGGCAGCGGCGAGGTAATCGTTGCCCGCCTCGACCCACAGGGGCTTGTCGCTGTTGGCGATCCGGGCGGTGAGATTCCGTCCTTGGGGGTGCGCCCGCCAGAACGGTGAGGCGAGGGTGCGCACCCGCGGACGGCGGGCCGGAAACGCCAACCCGGTCGAGCGGCTGTCCCAGGCGTGCAGGGCGACGCGGCGGGCGAACTCCGGTGGCAGCTTCTGCATGGCGATGACGGCGATGACGATGATGGCGTGATGACGCAGGCGCGGCAGGTTGATGCGATCCCAATAGAGACCGTAGGAGCCGCTGGCGCAGTGGAGTTCGCGCACCTGGCGGAATGCGATTTCCGGCAGTGCCGTCAGGGGCATGTCTTGATGCAGCACATCGCCGAGTTTGCGCTGAACGGCGGCAACGGCCGGAGGCAGTGCCGTGGTCGTGGCCTGCGCGGTGGCGGTCTCGTTGATGTCGCGCTCGGCCAGATGCGCGCTCAGCGAGGCTGCCAACGGTGTCAGGCCGAGCCGGGTGCCGAAACGGGCAAGCATCCGGGTTGCATGGGCCGGGGCGGTGGCCAGATGGTGGGTGCGGGGCGGCGCCTCGTCGCGCACCAGGACCGCGCAGATCTCGGTGCCGTCGGACAGCAGCGGGCGCAGGAGCGTGTGGTAACTGCGCGTGAGCGTGCGGGCCATGGTGGCCAGATCGGGTCGTTGGCCGTCGATCGGCGGTGCATTGCGGAACTGTTGTTGGGCGTGCTCGACCATGCGTTGGAACAGCCATCCGGCCTGCCGACCGGGCGTCAGCGACCGCTGGATGATCTCGAGGTCGCGTCGCGTCTGATCCTCGAGATCGGTCATGGCCTGGCGATGCGCTTCTGCGGCCGAGTGGCCGAGCGTGTACTGAACCGTCGCCAGAGCCAGCGCCAGAAACAGCCAACCGACGATCAGGGCTGCCGGCACCACCGAACCCGGGGTTCGAGGCGCGAGAAAGGCGGAATGGTGCGAGGTCGTGGCGTTCATGGCGTGCCCGGGTCGAGCACCGGGAGTAGCTCGAATGCTTCGGGGTGGTTGTCGAGTTTGGTGAAGCGGTGCTGAGACAGAGCTGCCGCCACCGCGGCATTGACGATGATGCGGGTCGAGCGGCCATGCCGCGACAGACCTTCGAGCCGCTCGGCGGCCGGCAATGGGGTGCCGAGCAGCACCTGTTCACGGCGCGCGCCGGATTGGCCGAGCATCACCGCCATCAACTCACCGCTGGCAATGCCGATGCCGATGCGGTAGCGGAACAGACCGGCCTGCGATCGCATGGTATCGAGCAGGGCGTGGCGGTCCATCATGGCCTGGGCACTGGCAAGCGCGCGCCGGGTGTGATCGTGGTCGTTCGGGTCGGGCAGGCCCCAGAACACGGCAACAATGCAGTCGCCGATGAACCGGTCGACGAGGCCGCCGTGCGCCTGCACTGTCGTGGCCATCGTTTCGAGATGGCGGTTGAGCATGCCGACCACGGCCTCCGGCGGATTCTGCTCCGCAATGGTGGTGAAGCTGCGAATGTCGGAAACCAGCACCGTGGCTCGGCGCCGCCGGGGTTCGACCGGACCGTCGCCCGTCGCGACCGTGTTGGCGTCGAGGGTTGCCGAGACGAAGCGCCCGAGGTGGCGCCGCTCCTGCAGGCCGCGGATCATGTCGTCGAAAGCCCGGGTCATGAACGCCAGTTCATCGTCACCGCCGCGATCGAGTTGCACGCTGAGATTACCCGATGACACGATGCGCAAGCCCTCTTCCATGCGGCGAATCGGCAAAATGAGACGGCGGAACACGAGAAACCCGAGCGCGGCGGTGAGGGTGGCCAGGGTCAGCAGCAGTGCGCTCACGCCGCGGTAGAACCGGCCGACCTCTGTAGACACGGCGGCACGCGGTGTCACGCCGACCAGCAATACGCGCTCGACCAATCGGCTGGGTTGCACGGTCATGAGGTGATCCGGCATGGCGAGTGCCACCTCGCGGGCGGGGCGCAGCGGATCGAGAGCTGCCAACAAGGATCGCCCGGTGCGGGTGCCCCAGAAGCCCATCTCGCGCGGGGGATAGAGCGGGTGCACCCCCTGGTGATCGACTTCGACCGCGGCATAGTGCCGGGTCGGTTCATCGAGGGTGAGCTGGGCAAACGCTTGCGCGAGGACCCGTCGATACGCCTGGTCGAGCATCCAGATGGCAAACATGAATGCATCGTATTGACGATGTGTTGTCAGAAACTCGGCGTACTTGTAGGTGTTGCGACCGTTGAAACTGATGAGCTCGAGGGCGTTGCGAGTGCGAAACGCATGGGTGACGATCAGGTCGCCCGACCCCGATAACAAAAGTTGTGACATGAGTGCACTCTGGGTCGAGCCGATGCGCCGGGTTGCCGTGCCGCACAACGTGAGCAGATCGTCGAAGGTCCCTTGCGACACCTGGTCGAAATAACTGATGGTGGCCGAGGCCAGGTCGGGTGGATTCTCGGGCGAAATCGAGGCCTGGGGTGCACATCGGGGCCGCGAGACCATGATCGCCTGCAACGGGATGCCGGCGCTGGCAAAACCCAGGCGCAGGTGGTCGAGACGCTCGGCCAGTTGAGCGTCGTCGAGGGAGCGGCCGACCTGGCGGTTCCAGGATCTGACGATGCGGCGACAGCGCTCGAGATAGCGCGCATTGAGGTTCTCGCCGCGGGTCTCGATGACTTCCAGGTTCTGTCGCATCAGTCCCAGGTGTTCCTGTTCGCGATGCGCCAGCGACCACGCGGCGTAGCGCGTGTTCGCCACCCAGGTGAGCGTGAGCGGGAGGCCGGCGGTGAACAGCATCAGCAGCGCGAATGTTGCCTGGACACTGGGCACCGGCAGATCGTTGTGGGTCAACACCCGGGTGAATGCCAGGCATGACGCGGCGGCGAACAACAGGACGAGCAGATCGAATACCCTCCGGCGCGCCGAATCGGCCCCCTGAGGGATGCGCGACACCAACCACACCTCGTGCCGTTGGTTGATCGAGAGATGATCGCGGATCCAGCGATAGCCGTGCGCCTCGACCGCGGTGCCTGCCGATGCCTGCCGGGCGATGCGGGCCGTGTGATGTGCGAAGGCCCGCCGGCGCGCCGGGGTGCTTACGGCGGCCGGCAACAGGATGGTGTTGCTTCGTTCTGCCGGCAGGGGGCGGGTGAGGCGGAAGAACGGGGTGAACTCGCGGTCGGTCCAGTCGAGCAGGGTCGTGTGCAGGCCATCGCGCCCATCATCGGCCACGCAGCGCGGGAAGGTGACGACCACGATGGCGATGGGGGTGTTCTGGTGGACGACGGTGTCCCAGAACAGATGCAGATCGCGGCCGCGAATCCGCACCGGGGTCACCCGCGCGCGGCGGTGCCGGGACAACAGGTCGAACGAGATCTGTTCCGAGAACATGCCGCGACAGCGGGCATCGAGTTGGCGGCCCGCATCGGGACTGGGGTACTGGTGTCGGGTCGTGGCCAGGAGCGCCGCCATGATCGGCTGCAGCAGTTTGCCGCCGGCACTGGTTAGACCCGGGCCGTCGAGCAGTCGTGGGGCCTCTTCCCCCAATGGGGCGTAATACAATGTAATCTCAGCGGCGGCGGCCGGATGGCGAAATGGGGTGCGGGTGTGCGGGTCGACCACCTGTGGGCGCTCGGGCCGCATGCGGTGCTCGGCGGCGCGGCGCACGGCCTCGACCAATGCCCGCGGGGTGGGGCTCTTGCTGTAGATGGTGACCAGTTCATTCAGCTCACGACAGAACAGGCGGCACCGTTCTTCGAGACGGGCATCGACGGCGTGGCGCAGGCGCAGCCGTTCCAGGAGGGCGCGTGCCTGCTGCTGCCAGCGCAAATGCGCTCCCGTGCGGTCTTGCCAGAGCGTGATCCGTTCGGCCACATGCCCGATGACGAGGGTCGCAAAGGCAAGAACGAACAGGATGAGCAGAGGCAACATGGGTCCGAGTCGGCGGCTCATCTGCGTCAGCATGCCACGCAGGCCGGCACACGTCAACGTTTGGGGGCAATACTGAACAACTGCACGGCCTCGGTTTTGCCCTTGACGCGGGTTTGCGGCAACTCGCGCAGGGTCCGATGCGGCATCAGTTGCGCGGCGGCGGCGGTGCACACCGCCCAGTGACCGTCGGGCAGCTTCTCGGCGATCGACTCGGCGCGGGCCGCGAGATTGACCGGGTCCCCGATGACCGTGAAGTCGCGGCGCGCCCCGGATCCGAGCAGGCCAGCCACCACGGTGCCGCTGTTGAGTCCGGCTGCGACCGGAAACGGCAGGGCGCCGGCACTGACGGCAGCGAATAGCGCATCGATGGCGGCGACCGCACCCTCGGTGGCGCTGCGGGCGGACCCCAGCCGTTGATGATCGAAGATGGCCAGGATCTTGTCGCCCAACAGTTTGTCGATGTCGCCGCCGTGGTCGGCGATCAGGCGACAGGCCACGCGCACCTGGGTGTCGAGCCGGTTCAGTAGCAGTGCGGCCCCGGTATCGGCCAGACGATCGGCGAACCCGGGGATGCCCACGAAGAGGATCGTCACCGGGCGGCGTTCGCCGGCGCGGGCCCGAGCCTCATCGTCCCGCGACCCGATGGCGGCGCGGGCTGCGGCGGAGACCATGCGACCGAGCAGTTGCTCCTCTGCGAGGCCGCGGGCCATTTCGTTGAACTGGCGGGCCAGGTCACCCAGTTCGTCGTCGCGCTCGATGGCTAGCCGTCGCGAATAGTCGCCGCGCTCGACGACACCCATGGCCTCGACCAGCCGATGCACCGGGGCCAGCAGTTCACGCACAGTGGCGCGGGCCAGGGCCATGGCCAGAAGCAGGGCGGCGAGCAGGAGCAGGACGATGCTGCGGCGCGCATGCGCCACCGCGGCCAGCAACGGGGCCTCGTCGGCGATCGCGACATAGATGAACTGGTTGCTGAACAGGCCGACCATGCCCTCGACCAGCCAGGTGTGCCCGTCGCTCTCGACACGGCTGCTCTCGGCCATGTGGGTGGCCTCGATGCGGCGGGCCACCGAACGCAGCCAACGATGACGCTCGCCAGTCTCGGGAATGCAATGGTTGCCGACGAAGCCTCGCTCGAATGCGTAGACGCCGCCGGTTGCTCCGTCGTTGCCGTGCAGGATGCGGTACAGGGCCTGACGATCGGAATACCGCAGAAAGACGACCCAGAACACCGAGTGCGTCGGGGGGCCGGTGGCCGGGACGAGAATCTGGACCATGCCGACCGGGGCGACGCCCACCGCCGCATAGATCGGCGTGCCCGGCGCGTGAATCAGCGAAAACAAGCCGAAGGTGCCGAAGATCGAGCGGGCGACATCGAGGCCGGCGGTATACATGATGTCGCCGCGGATGGCCTCGGCTGCCGAGAGGGAGGCCGCTCCGGCCGTCCACTCGGGGTTCAATTGGCTGAGCGATTCGCTCGAGAAGCGGTCCATGATCAGCCCGAGCAGGTGCGAGTCGGAGCCGATTTCCGTGTCACGAAAAGCCCCGGCCGCGAAGCCGCGTGGGCCGGTGACGTAGATGCTGCGTATCGAGAAACCGTAATTGCCTTCGCGCAACCGTTCGAACAGCTCGTGCAGCGACTGCTCCATGCGCCGGGTTGCCGCGCGATCGGTGCGGGCCTTTTCGCGGTCCCAATACTGCACCAGGGCCGGGTCGCGCGACTCGCTGGCAATACCATGTGCATACCACGGGTGGTTGAGGGTCTGACGGTGTTGGGTCTGGGTCAGCGCCTGGCGCAAGCGGGCCCGGGTGTCGCGTTCGATGGTCTGGCGCCACTCGAGGGTCAGTGCCTCGCCGATGGCAAAAACCGCCGCCAGGGGCAGCAGCGCAGTGAGCAACAGGCCCGCTCGCAGTTGCCGTTCGAGACTGGTGTCGAGCAGGCCGAAGAGAAACAGTGCGGCCAGCCACAAAGACGCCAACGATAAATATAGTATATGTATGACGTGTTGCTCGCTGCGCCGCTGCCGGCGAACGGCGCGTGCGCTCGCGTCAATCTGCGCCGCGGCGGCAATCGTCGAGCGCTCCTCGAGGAACAGGGTGTCGGTGGCGATCACCCACTCGGCCGCGTCAACTGTGGGACGGCCCCAGACCAGTGGCGCCAGGTCCGGGGCGCCGGCGGGGCGATGTTGCCAGACCGCTTCCGGACGGTGCGGTTCGCGGCAGGCCAGGGCGATGTCGGGCGCAAGCAGATGCCGCACCGCCGTTCCCCCTCGATCGGCCGTGACGCGCGGCAGGATCAGGGCAATGCCCCCGGGGGTAACGCGTTGGCGCAGGCCGTAATAGAAGCGGCCACCATCGGGCGGCGCAAAAGTCTGGGTGGGGTCGGGAACGAGAGTCGCACAACGATCGACCCAGTCGTGGGCCGGCAGGTGCGTCCAGTAAAACCAGGCCGGTCGGCCGTGGTAGGTTACCGGGGTGACCCGGCGCCTCGAATCGTCGAGAAAGTGTGACGCCTTCTGTTGGATGCCGAGCAGGGTCGGGCTGAGGCGGGTGATCAGGCGTGCGGCATCCGCGTCGGGGCTGACCATGAAGTAATCGTTGACGAATTCGAGCAACAGCGTCTGGAAATACTGGGCATCGAGCGTGGGCATTTCGGTGTACAGCGGAAACGTATAGGTCACACTGGCGAAAGGCACGCTGGTGGTCGCATTGGCGTAGTAGCCTTCGCCCCGGGGCACTGCCTGGTGCATCAGCATCACCGCGATGGGCGATAGTTTCGCCTCGTCGAGCAACGGCAGGGCCGCCCGCGTGGCTGCCGCCAGAGTCGTGGGTGTGACCGGCCACTCGCCGGTGCGGTGAGCGTGTTCGCTGATCGCCGCGGCAAATGTGGCGACCCGTTCGTCGATGAGCAGTCGCTCGACATCCTGCTGCCACAACTGCAGGGTCGTTTGCGCGCGGGTGCGGGCCCGTTCGGTGGCCAGTCGCCACTCTGCGTCGCTGCGATGACCGATGGTGACGTGCAAAAGCAGAGCCGGCACTGTCAGTAACAACACGCCGATCGCGGCGACGAGAGACCGAGACCAACTTTGCATCACCGACTGCGAGGGGACGACGCCTGTGGATGGTGTCTGGGATGAGAACGTCATGACAATGTATTTCGCGGGTCGGTATCCGGGGTGGCACGGGTTCTGGCGGTGAGCTGCTGCAGACGGGTGAACAACGATGCGGGATCGTCATCAATGACCAGTGCATCGGGGTCATCGGCGGCGAGCGGGCGGCTGACAACGCCGCTCAAATGGTCGCTGATGGTGCGGGTGATGACGAGCGGGCAGCGTGGATGTTGTTTTGAGGCCGCTTCGAGCTGGGTGGCCCGAGTGACGCAGGTGCCGACCATCATGTAATCACAACGTATTGCCGGGTCGCCGACGTTGCCCATGAGAATCTGGCCGTCGGCCAGACCGATGCCGGCGCGATAGGTGAACTCGCCCCGGTTGCTGCGCTCGGCGTTGAGGCGGGCCAGTTCCTGGAGCATCGCGACACCGGCGATGACGGCCCGCCAGATCGGTCCGGTTGTCCGATGCGCCTCGTGGGCAAGCGACCCGACCGTTGGTGTCGGTTCGGTTTCGGCCAGAAACACGGCCTGGATGCAGTCGCCGATGAAGCGGTCGATGCGGCCGCCGTGCGCGGCAATGACCGTCGACATCCGCTCGAAGTGCGTGTTGAGCAGACCGGTGATCGCCTCGGCCGGCCGGTGCTCGCACAGGGTCGTGAACTCGCGGATATCGGAAACCAACACGACGGCGCGCACCCACTCCGGGCCGATGGTGCGTTCCTGCCCGTGTTGGCGATCGATGGCGGCAAGCGCTTGCCCCGAAACCAGGGTTGCGAGGCGCTCGCGCCGGGCGATGCCGGCAATCATCAGGTCAAAGCTGCGCGTCAGTTGCCCCATCTCATCCGCCCGCGCGAGTCCCAGACGCAGGTGTTCCCGGCGGTCCGGTTGCCGGGTCAGCAACGCGAGGCCGGCGGTGGTTTCCAGCACGGGAGCCACGACCCGTTGGCCCAACAACACACCGGCGGCCAGCGTCGACAAGACCGTGGTGGCAAGCAGGGCGAGCAGGCCCCACTGCCGCTGCCGCCGGGCGGCCAGAATCGGTCGGATATCGACGCCGACGGCAAACACCAGGCGCGAGAGGCGGGGCAGGCTCAGCGCGGCGGCGAGGCGACCGGCCGCCCCTGAGGTCACCGCCGAGAATCCGCCGTGCAGGGCGGTGGCCCGGGCGGCGTGCAGCAGTTCAGGCGTACAGACAGATGAGCGGGCAAGCGGCGTCAAGGTCTGGCGATGTTCGTAACCGATGAAATACTGTGTATTGCTACCGAGTGCGGTCGCGCGTTCGCCGCCGCGGCCGACCAGGTGCGGCAACAAATCGCCGCTGCGCCAGACGGCCAGCAACGCCGCGCGTTCGCGGCCCCCGAGGGTGACGAAGTCATGGATCAACAAGGTCCGCTCCTGATCGCCGACCGGCGCTGCCGGGCGACCGCGGTTGCGTTCGGCCAGATTGGCCTGGTCGGCACCCGACATCGCCGAGTATCCGTTCAACAAGGCCAGATCGGTCTGGTCGAGTGGGCTCGGGCCCAGCTCGGCCAGGCGCCCGGCGTCGTGGGTGGCCTGCCGCAGGTAGCGGATGAGATTGGTGCGGATGAGACGGACCGAGGTCAGGAAATCGGTGGGTGGTTCGAGACGAAACAACCGGCCGCGCAGGTCGCGGGGGACGAGCGGTGGCGGCGAGGTGGCCAGGCGCACGCCACGAATGTCGGCCAGCGCCAGATGGGCCAACGGTTGCGATGGCGTGGCCGCGACGAACTCGGCCAGCATCCGCTCGAGCAAGCCGGGTTGTGTGTAATCGCCGCGGCCGACCGCATCGAGCAACCACGGTTTGCTGCGCAAGCGGTGAAAGGTCATCTGATACTGGAATTGCAGCACTGCACGCTCACGTTCGAACCCCTCGAGCCAGGTGCGCAGTCGTTGCTGCTGGTCGGCCATTTCGGCCGCGGTCTGCTCGCTCGACCAGGCCACCCCGGCCACGAGCACGAGGGTGGTGGGCACCGCGGTGGCCAGAAGAAACAGTGCGGCAAAACGCCAACGCAGACCGACCCGTGGCCAGCGACCGAAGATGCCGGCATGGGTCAGCGCCAGTGTTGCCAGCGCCAGAGCGATCCCGTTGACCAACCAGACACCGAGGGGCGCCGCCGGCAAAGACCGGTATGGCAGCAATACGGCAGCAATATAGATCGACTCGGGAATGATGCGCAGGCGCACCTGCCGCCGTGACGACAAGGTTACGGTTTCCGGCCAGTCATGCTCGATGCGGCCGAGATCGGGCGGGATCCAGGTGTCACCGGGCGACAGGGCGATGTGGGGGCGCCAGTCGCGCAGCCAGCGCCGGAAAGGGACGTGCCGGCGCATGGCCGGTGCCAGGGCGTCGGTCTCGTCGGTGTGATGAATGCGGATGAAACCGCACGCCATGCCGAAACGGGCGCTGATGAGATCGCGTCCGAGACGCGCGCCGCGGGTGACCAGGTGCCGTGTTTGTGGCACGAGGATGACGAAAACTCCCTCGGGATTGGCTGTCGGACCGATGACGTCCCACAACATCCAGGCCGGTCGGTGCCCATGAAAAACCGGCGTTGCCTCGCCGCGGCGCAAGCAAGCGAGCGCGTCGACCGGGGTGGCGCGTCCGAAGCAGGTCTGCACCAGTTTGCTCCCTGCGGCACTGGGTCGGGCTCCGTGCATGGCGGCCAACAGGGTCTGGCCGATCATGCCCATGGCTTTCAGGCCGAAGCCGGTGTCGCGGGGCGCGACCAGCGGTTCGAGGCGCACACTGCCCGGAGTGCGGGCAAAGACCCAGACCTGGGTGTGGGGAAAGTGGCGTGGCCACGTGAACCCGGCGACGGTTCCCGGCGGTGTTGCACCCCGGCTCGAGGCTGCCGCACGGTGCCAGGCTGCGATGCGCGCATCGAGGAACCGGCGCAAGCGGTCGCCGGCCAGATCGAGGTGGGTCGAAAACGCGCTGTGGCGCTCGAGTGCCGCCAGTGCCTGCTCGGCGCGCTCCGTCGTGGTCGCCACCGCCGCCTGGTGCTGGCGCAGGCGCAGACCGTACCAACCGAGGTTGAGGATCGCCAGCGGCAGCAGGCAAAGAATGAGCGGCAGCAGCGCCGATCCCGCCCGCGCACGACTGCCGCCAGGGATGGCGGCGTTGGGGCCGGTGACCGGTCCGACAGAGGTTCTGGCGGGATCAGGCACCCTTTTTCTTGCCGAAGCGCTCGAGAATGTGGTGGCGCAACGACCCGGCCCCGCTGTTGTGAATGCGGATCACCTGCTTGTCGGTGTTCTTCAGCGAATCACGGGTCTGGAAGAGAATCAGGTGGCCGCAATAACTGGTGATGATCACCACCAGGTCGCACCGACCGACGATTTCGTCGGTGCGGGCCTGACTGATGGTCTGGTATCCTTCCCACCACTCGTAATCTTCGAGTTCGACGCCAGCCTCGTTGAGCGTCGGCCAGTAATGGTCTTTGCCGATGCCCCCGAAGATGACCACGCGCTTGCCGGTGAGCAGGCCAGCCACGCTTTTCTCGTCAGGAAAGACATGCAGCTTGCGCAACTGCTCGGTGAGACGTTGATTCTCTTCGAGCAGTTCCCGGATCTCGGTGCGGTGGCCATTGTTTTCGTCGCGCAACGCCTCGAGGTCGGCGGTCATTCGCCGTTGTTGCGCCTCGAGGTCGTGCAGTTGCTTCTGGACCGCGTCGGCCTCGAGACGTTTCACCCGCCCGGCCAGCTCTCTGTGCGCCGCCACCGCCTGGGCCGCCTCACCGCGCGCCGTCTCGAGCAGAACCCGCAGTCGCGCCACCTCGGTCTTGGCCTCGCCGGCCTCGGTGCGAGCGGAGGCCAGGCGCGCCTCGAGATCCCGCCGCTCGGCTTCGACCTGTTGACGGCTGACCGCCGCATGCGCGAAATTGAACCGTTTGAGCACCCAGTGATGATGTGAATACACTGTCAATACTTCGCGCAGGTAGTCGAGGATGATTTCCCGTTGCCCGGGTTCGCCGGGCAGTCCGCGCTCGAACTCGGCCTGCAGCAGTTTGAGCATGCGCTTGGCCTCGCGATAGGCCTGGTCGAGTTCGTCGTAGAATCCCGGCCGCACGAGATACACCTGCTGCGCCTGCCGGTAGATCCACTCGAGCTCGGCGAAACCGTCGGCCTCGAGCAGGGCCCATGCCTGCACGAGGTCTTCGCGCGAGATGTGTTCGCGCAGACGTTCGGCGAGACTGTGCAGTTCGCTGCGCCGTCCGTCGGGACCCAGCGCGGCGATGGTTGCCGGGTCGACCTGGGCGCGGGTGACCTGACCGATCAATTGCATCAGGTCGAGATGGCCCTGAAACTCGGCAGGGTCGAGGAACAGCGCGGCGAGAATCTCTTTGCGGTGCAGGTAGTGCCGGGGGCGGATCGGGGGTTCGCCACCGATGGTGACCTTCTTGGCATCGGCCGCCGCGACCCCGGCCTTGACCGCGCCGTCAGGCGATAACGGGTCGATGTCGCGCTTCTGCCGCCGGCGCACCGCTTTGTCGACCTGGTCCTCGACGATCTTCTGTTGCTGGCGTGCGGCGAGGATGATGTCGATGACGTCGCCGACGAAGCGCTCGAACGTCTTGCCGTGGCGGGCGCGCAGATCCTGAAAACGCTTGTGGATTTCCCAGCGCGGATCGTCACTGCTGACCGTAGCATCGGCTGCCGACGGGCGCTGCAAGCGCTCGGCCACCCGGGCCGCCGTGTCGAGCAGCGGATCGTCGGCAAACCGGCCGGTCATGTTGCGCTCCCCGTTCAA
>CAZADH010000126.1:0-16721 GCA_964483805.1 uncultured bacterium | reverse complement strand
GGATGGCGCAGTGGGCGTTTGCTGCCATGGATGGCAGCGCGAAACGACAGTTTCGCGCGGTGCAAACGACCCGCCCGCCACGGATGGCGCAGTCGCAAACGACCCGTCGGACTCGACCGGTGTTGGAGCGACGGGCTTCGGCGGCGCCGCGGCACCGTTGGGCGACGGGGTGTCGCCGTTTCGAGCCTGGGTGGGCGGTGGCCGGACGCCGCTGCGGGACGCACTGGCAGCGCTGGTGCTCGGCACCGTTGTGGCGCTGGTCGGCTTTGCCGGCTTTGTCATCTATTTCTTTGGGCGGTAGCTCGACCAGGGGGCGCGTGGGTGGCTCGCGTTGGCCGTAGTTGTGAGCGGGCCGCCGCAGGGGCGGGGTCTATGACGCGGTGGGGTTGCGGCCGGTGATCACGGCGACGGTGACGTCATCCCCCCACGGCCTGGTGCCGCAGTAGCGGCGCAGGCGCACGAGGATCTCGTCGATCAGTTCGGGGGCGGAGGGGCGCCAGACATCGCGCATGAGCTCGAGACATGCGTCGTAGCCGAGTTGCTCGGTGTGCTCATTTTGGGCCTCGACCAGGCCGTCGGTGATCACGACCAGGTGATGGCCCGCGTCGAGTTGCACTGGCACATCGCGGTAGCGCGTGCGACTCATGGCCCCGAGCGGAACGCCCGAGATGTCCTCGATCATGGTCGCGTTGCCCAGGCCCCGCACGACGAACGGGTAGCAGTGTCCGGCGTTGCTCAAGACGAGCGAGCCGTCGGCGCCGACGACGCCGGCCATGGCCGTCATCATTTTCACGCGGCGTATGGTCTGCACCAGCAGGTTGTTCATGCGCGCGAGCAGTGCGGCGGGTGAAGCGATGCCCTCGCGCAGGATCGCACCGAACCCCGCTTTGGCCATGGCGACGACGAGTGCGGCCGAGACGCCGTGGCCCGAGACGTCGCCGATCATGAAATAGAGATTGCCGTTGGCGTCGACGCGCGCGTCGTAGTAGTCGCCGCCGACCTCGCTGGTCATGATGCTGCGGCCGAAGAAGACCGCGCGGGGAGCCGCGATGGCGGCGGTGGGCAGCAGTTTCTGTTGAATAACGCGGGCGACTTCGAGTTCGGCCATGCCCTCGAGCGTGCGATTGAAAGCCTGCGCCAGTTGTTCGAGTTCGTCGTGGGTTCCGGTGTGAAACCGTTTGTCGATCTGGCGTCGTTCCATGGCGTGGATGGCGGCGAGCAGGGTGGCGAGCGGCCGGTCGATGCCGGCGTGCAGGCGCCACAGCACCACGGCGGCGATGACGCCCAGGGCAACGGCGAGGGCCGCGAGGCGCCAGCGCAGCGTGCGTGCCGCTTCGGTCACCGGTCGGGTCGAAGCCAGGCCAATGACGTTGTAGCAGGGGGTCTGCCGGCAGGCGAGGGCGGCGAAGAGGCGCGGGGATGAGGCCGTCGGATCCCGGTCGCTGACGAGCAATCGGGGTGGTTGCAGGCGCTTGACGATTGGCGCGAAGGTGCGGTGCGCCCAGGGGTCGGGGATGCTCAAGGTGTAGGCGGCATCGCTGACTGCGTGCAGCACGAAGTCGTCGTGGGCGCTGGGGTCCGAACAACCGGCGACGGCCGGCCGCCAATGGTTGTAGGCGAGGATCTGGGCGTGATGAAACAACGTGGCGCAGATCTGCCCGGGGCGATCGTGATTGGCGACGATCTGGGTGAACATGTAGACGCCCTGGTCCTGTTGGTCGGCGTAGATGAAGTCGCCATGGTTGGCGACAAACTGGCTCATGATATTGCCGCCACCGCTTTCCATGAAACTGGCCAGCATCAGGGCATCGCGCTCGTCGGTCGCGGTCGCGGGACCGGTGTCGACGCCGCTCCAGCGGTTGTACATCCGGACCATCTCGCGCCCCATCGGTCCGGCAATCTCGCCCATGCCCTGCGAATTGTAGTGTTTCACGCCCATGAACGGGGCCGGCGTGAAGGGGGGGCGAAGCGAGCGCACCTGCCGCGCCAATTCGCCGAATCCTTCCATGCCGTGGCGATCGAACACGGCATAGCAATACTTTGTGCGTAAATCGTGGGGCATGTCGCTCAGCAGGCGCAATGAGGCCGTGATGTCGGAAAAGTCGCGAATCAGGACCCCGGCCGAGCTGACGAGATACATGGTGTCGACGAGTCCGCGGCGCTCCCACTGCTCGGTTTCGGCGACGAGATCGACGAATGAACAGCCAGTCTCGAGCAGCGTGGGTTGCCCGTTGGGCCGCGGTTTTTTGTGGCGAATGCCGCCGGGATTCTGCGCGAACCATTGACCGGCACGGGTCACCCACGCCTGGTAGACGTTGCGTTGGCGGCGGATGGTCACAGGAAAGTGCCGGTCGATGTCGACGAGGCGATTCTCGAGGCGGCGCTGGTGCGCAAGTTCGACGGCGCGCTCGTGCCCCGAGGTCAGGCGCTGCCAGTACGCGGCACAGAGCGCCAACGGCAGTGCGGCAGCAAGAGCGAAGAGGATGACGAGCAGGTGGCGCACCGGCCACCGTTGCCCGGCCGCCGACGACCAGAAGCGGGCGAGGGCGGCCATGAGCGCAAACAGCGCCATCAGCCCCCACGGGGAAGCAGCCGCAGGCGAGCATCTGGCCCGCGCCATCAGCAACAGATGGTCTTGACACGGCACGACGACCCAACTGCCGTCGCGGTCCCGCACGACATTGCCGGGGTGGCGCAGATACGCGGCCGTCACCTGCTGGGCTTGGTTGATGCCCAGTACGGGCAAGAGGAGACCGGAGCGCGCGTGGAGACGGTTGATCACCGCGACGGGCTGGCCGGCACGCCGCATGGCCCGTGACGCCTGATGGACGAGCGCATCGGGATGGCGCGGTCGGTGTTCGAAACGCAAGAGGATGCCGGCGATCCGGTCGGGGGCCGTCAGGCGAGGGCTGAAGGTCCAGAACCACCAGGTGCGCCCGCGCGCTTTCTGCTGCAAGTGAGCGCGGTTTGGGCGCAGGGCGAGGAAGCGCCAATCGCCGTCGAGGACCTTGCGGCCCCGGTCTTTGACCTTTGCGGTATCGAAATCGAGTTGGTGCAGCGAGCTGCGCAGCCGGCGCATGAGCCAGGTGGCGTCGCCGGCAGACTCTCTGGCCGGGCGGATGCGGCAGGTTCCCGAGGCATCGAAGGCCCAGACGTCGAGAGAGCTGCCGCCCAGATACTGCAATACATTGGCAATATCAGGAGGTCTGGCGCCGGTGAGTGGCCGGTTGGCCAGGCGGTTGAACAAGCCGCGGCCGAAGCGGGTGTAGAACTCGGCCTGTTTGCCGAGGCGGGACACGGCCTCGAGCCGGGCGCGCACCTCTTGTTCGCGCCGGGCGAGTTGGCGCTCGGACCGCTCGGCGCCAAGCGTGAGCAGCAGCGTCATGCCGGCGAGCGCGACCGCCAGCAAGATGACGAGGTGACGGGGCGTCATGGGGTGGCTCCGGCACCAGTGGCGATGGGGTCGACGGCCAGGACGACCACGGTCTGGTCGTCGGGGGGCGGGTCGAGCGGGCACCACGCACGCGCTGCCGCCAGAACCGCCGCCACGATATGCGGCGCCGTTTCGTGGCGGTGGGCGGTCACCACCTCGCGCAACCGGTCGTAGCCGAACAGTTCGCCGGCGGCTGACGGTGCTTCGATGATGCCGTCGGTGTAGAGCACCAGGCGGGCGCCGGGTGCCGCGATGACACTGCCTTCCGTATAGTTGGGACGTCTGCCGGCGCCGAGCGGTAGAGCGGGAAAACCGAGCAATGCAGAGTCACCGTCGGCCGGAAGCAATACGGCGTATGGATGTCCGGCGCCGGCATACCGCAGGAGACCGTCGACCGGGTTGAAGACGGCCAGCCAGAACGACATCGGCCGGGCGCGCCCGGCCTGCTCGCGGAAACCATTGTTCATGACCGCGAGAATCTCGGCGGGTGAAGCGAGACGGGGTGCGGCCAATGCCAGTTCGACCTTGGCGGCGGCGGTGACGAGTGAGGCGGGGATGCCGTGGCCGGCGACGTCGCCGATGGCGACGACGGTGCGGCCGTCGGGTGTGGTCAGCCAGTCGAAGTAGTCGCCGCCGAGATTGGCGGCGGTGCGGCATTGGCCTGCGACCGACCAGCCCGGGCCCGATGCGGCTGTCCCTGGCCAGAGGTGGTCTTGCACGTTGCGGGCGATTTGCAGGTCGCGCAGGTCGTCCATGATCAGATTGAGTTGTTCGCCGAGGCGCTCGAACTCGACGACGCCGGCGGGGCCGACGCGGTGCGAAAACTTGCCCGCGCTCAGGGCGCCCAGGCCACGTTCGAGTTCGGCGACCGGCGAGAGCAGCCAGCCAGTGGCGCGCGAGCCGACGCCGATGACCACGGCGAGCACGAGCGCCGTGAGCAGAGCCAATTGGCGGTTGAGGCGGTCGGTCTGACGGCGGACAGTGTGGAACGGTTGGGCGAGGTAGATCATGTAGCCATCGAGGTTGCGGCCGGGCAGTCCGGTGATGAGATGCTCGCGGCCGCGGATCAGGCCGCGCACGTGTTGCGGCAGTTGCGTGGCCTGCACCTGGTCGCGCAAGCGGCGCAGCAGCGGTTGGTCGGCGACGCGCGCATGCGGGAAGACCGGCCAGTTGACCGACCCCTGCAGCGGTAGCGCGCCCAGGCGGGGTTCGTCGGGGTGGGGGCGGCCGAGGCGCTCGATCCAGTGGCGCAGGCACTGCTGTTGCACGGCCTGGCTGTTGTGCAGGGCCAGAATCAGTGCCTGCGCTTTGCCGTTGGCGCCGACGATGGGCGCGACATAGGTCACGATCGCCATGCCGCCGACGTTCTGCGTGGTGATGCGGTTGCCGTTGTGGTGGTTCCAGAAGAGGGTGCTCGACAACAGGGCCGCGAGCACGTTCTCTCCCTTCATCTTGCTGCCCTCGCTCAGGCGCGTGTAGCTGATGCAGTCGGAAAGAATGCCGTGGGCGATCTTGGTGATGAACTGCCGCGACGAGACATCGCCGGCGATGCCGGTTCGCCGGACCGGCGAACCGCCGTCGAACGAGAGCACCTTGCCGCCGCTGGCGACGCAGACGAAGCCCAGCACCAGGTGGCGGCGGGTGGCAAGAAAGGAGCGCAGGTGGTTCAGTGCGGGCTGCAATCGGGTGATCGCCTGATAACTGGCAATGCGAACAATGCGATCGTACTGATCGATGAGCGGGAACAACTCGATGGGGGCATCGCGATCGATCTTCTCGAGTTGGCGCAGATGCCTCTCCTGGATTTCGTCGATCAACAGCAGTTCGCGGTCGTTGCGATCGATGAGGGCGGTGGTCAAGAGCGCGGTCAGGAGCAGTGCGGCCCCGGTGACGAGCAGGGTGAGCAGTTTCACGCGCAGGCCTGGCGACACCGCGAGGATGCCGGTGCCGGCTGCGCCCACGAACAGGGTCAGCAGCAGCGTGGCGGCGGGGATGACCAGGCGCCACCAACCGGAGGGTGGGGCTGGCGGTTGCGCGACCGTGCCAATGTAGATCTCGCCGCGGTTGCCGGGTCGCAATACAATGTGTTGCTTTCCGTCGGTGGTGCGGTCGAGTCCGGGCGGCACCGCAAGGCAGCGGGAGGCGGTGTCGGCCGGCCAGGAGGCATTGGCCGGGCGGATGCGCACGCGACCGTCGGCCGGAACCGGATCGAACCAGCCGATGGTGAACTGACGGCCAACGAGGCGACGGGCATCGGCCACAGCACGAACCACCGCGCGATCGGTCGGGATCGGGTCGCGGCGGACAAAGGCGACGAGCCAGCCCAGATCCGTATTGCGGCGGTCGCGCAGACGCCACCAACCGCCGGCCCACCGCTTGAACCCGCTGGCGAGCGGCACCATCGTGTCGGGGGCCTGGGCCATGGCGCGGACGGCGTTGTCGCTGCCGACGAAAGTTCCGGCGATGCGCAGGTGTTTCGATTCGCCGCCGTCGATGAGGGCGCCCAGTACGCGTTGGGCGGCGGCACGCGGGGGCGCTGGCAGGCCGGGGACGGCGACGAGTTCGCGATCCCGATTGAAGACAATGATCTCGAGGACGCCTTCGCGCCGGCACAGTCGCCCGGCATGGGCCGCGACACTGGGCAGGCCGACGCGGCGGTCGACCAGGCGTTGCAGCAACTCGCGGTAGCGGCGATCGGGATTGCCCAGGATGGCGGTGCGGTCGAGGACCTCGCGCAACTCGTCTTCGGTCTCTTGCAGTCGCTGCTCGTGGCCGGAGCGTTCCTGATGCGCAAACCAGACCCAGAGCAGCAGGGCCGGAATCCAGACGAACGCCACGATGCGCGCGAGGATGGGGGCGCGAGGGAATCGCTGCACGGCAGATCCGGGCGTCAGGAGACGACCGAGAGTAACTTGTATTTACGCATTCCCGCCCCTTTGCATTCCATGGTACACTTTGTAAATGTTACCTTGACCAAGGAGACCGACACAATGAAAAGAGCGGGCCTGATCCTGTTGGCGGTGTTGATGTCTTGTCCGGCGGCAGCCGATTATACGGCGGCCAAGTTCGCCTTCGACCAGGGTGATTACAAGGGGGCGCTGGCACAGTTGCGCAAGGTGGCGGCCGCGAAAGACGACTCGTGGGGGTATCCGCGCGCGACCCATCAATTGGGTTGGATGTATGAGAACGGCAAAGGCGTGTCGCAGGATTATGCCGAGGCGCTCAAATACTACCGCATGAGTGCGGCCCAGGTGTATCCCGACGCCATGGTGAAACTCGCAAAGATGCTCGATGCGGGCAAGGGGTGCCCCAAGAACGTCCCCGAGGCGATCATCTGGATTCGCAAGGCGGCCGAGACCGGGCACGTCGAAGCGATGGTCATGCTCGGACGGTGGTGCCTCGAGGGTCACGGCATGGATGTCGATCTGGCCGAGTCGCTCAAGTGGTTGCGCAAAGCGATCGACAAGGGCAACGCCGAGGCCAAACGCGACCTGGGCAAGGTTTATTTCAAGATGGGGGCACAGTATACGCAGGGCATCGGCGGGGTGCCGAACCCGTTCGAAGCGTTCATTTGTTTCAAATTGGCGGCGGCGATCACGCCCGAGAAAGAGCTGCGCGACATGGCCACCCGCTACAGCCAGGAGGCGGCCGGGAAATTGTCGGCCGATCAGCTCGAAGAGGCGAAGATCAAGTCGTTCGACTGGAAACCAAAAAAGAAGTAGACGCCCGCTGCAGGTCGGCGCAATCAGCGCCGAAAGGCGATTCCCATTGCTGCCCACGTCGCTTGTTGGCGTGGGCAGTTTGATTTGCCGATAGAGTTAAGAAGGCCAGTTGGATCGTTTGTACTGCCCGAAACTGCGTCTCGGGCGGCCCCGACTGGCAGCGCAGCGAACACGGAGGTGTGGCATGGCGGCATTTCTGAAGGGTCTCGAGCAGGCGCTCGACTGGCTTGGCGGTGTGGTGTGGGGGCCGCCGATGTTGGTGCTGTTGATCGGCACGCACCTATTTTTAACCGTTCGCTTGCGGCTGATTCAGCGCTTCATCGGTACGGCGATCAAGTTGTCGGTGACGCGTGAGAAAGAGGGCCAGGGCGATGTGAGTCAGTTCGGCGCACTGGTGACCGCACTGGCGGCGACGATTGGCACGGGTAACATCGTTGGCGTGGCCACGGCTGTGGTTTCGGGTGGGCCGGGCGCCGTGTTCTGGATGTGGTTGACCGGTGTGTTGGGGTTTGCGACGAAATACTCCGAAGCGTTGCTGGCAGTGAAATACCGGGTGACCAATGCCGAGGGACAGATGGCCGGCGGGCCGATGTATGCCATCGAACGGGGCATGGGGCGGCCGTGGTTGGCGATGACGTTCGCATTTCTTACGGCCTTTGCCGGGTTTGGCATCGGCAACATGGTGCAGGCCAACTCGATCTCGTCGTTGGCCAAAGAGACGCTGGGCATGCCACCCGAGGCGACGGGCATCATTCTCGCCGTATTGACGGCGATCGTCATTCTCGGTGGCATTAAAAGTATTGCTTATTGGTGCGAGTGGTTGGTGCCGTTCATGGCTTTTTTCTATGTCGGTGGCCTCTTGTGGTTGCTGGCAACGAAGATCAGCACGGTGCCGGCGACAATCGCGCTGATTCTGACCAGTGCGTTCACGTGGCAGGCGGTCGGCGGTGGGTTTCTCGGGGCCGGCATCCTCGCGGCGATGCGGTTCGGGGTGGCCCGCGGGTTGTTCTCGAACGAGTCGGGTCTGGGCAGCGCGCCGATCGTGGCGGCGGCGGCGAAAACGCGCAATCCCGTGCGCCAGGCGTTGGTTTCGGCGACCGGCACCTTCTGGGACACTGTCGTCATCTGTTTGTTGACCGGTGTCATGCTGGTCAATTCTGACATGTGCACCGTGATGCTGGCCGGCAAAGACTGGCAGTTGCTCAACCTGTCCGCCGTTGTGGCGATTCCCGGTTATGGGCCGTTGCTCGACACGATCTTCGTGAAGTCGCTGCACTTTCAAGGCGCGAATTTCACCAAGATGGCCTTTGCCGAGATGCACACGGTTGGGCCGATCATTCTGGCAGTCGGCCTGGCCACCTTCGTGTTCTCGACGATCCTGGGCTGGTCGTACTACGGCGAGAAGGCGGCCGAGTACCTGTGGGGGACGCGTGTGGTGCGGCCCTACCGGTATGCGTGGGTGCTCGCAGTGTTTGCCGGGTCAGTATTGTCGTTGCCGATCGTCTGGTCGTTCGCCGACGTGGCCAACGGGATGATGGCGATCCCGAATCTCATCTGCCTGCTGGCGCTCAACGGGGTGATCGTCGCCGAGACGCGCAAATACCTGTGGTCGGGGGAGATCGACACCTACGCCGAAGGCCAGGCCGCGCCGGCCGAAGAGGCAGCGGCGGTGCCGGCCGCGGGTTGACGATGTCATAAGCACACGATATTTACGAATTGCGGACCCCCGTCCAGGTGCCTGGGCGGGGGTTCATGGCGTAAGGCGGATGCGGGGTACGCAATACAGTGTGTTTCATGTGAAACGAAGCGGGGGGCAAGACCGGTGGCCGTCGCTCACCCCTCGCGTTTCTGCCCGAGCACCTCTTGCAGGGTTTTCGACAGCATCATGAAGGTGAACGGTTTCTGGATGAAGCCGGCCAAACCTTTGCCGACAAAACGCTCGGTGGCGTCTTGTTCGTTGTAACCGCTGCAGAGGATGACGGGAATGTCGGGTTTGATGCGGCGCAATTCGCGGAAGGTCTGTTCGCCGTCCAGTTTCGGCATGGTGAGGTCGAGCAACACGCAGACGATCTCGGGATGGTGCTCGCGAAAAAGATCGACTGCGTGTTTACCATGTATTGCAGTGATCGCCTTGAAGCCCAGATACTCGACCATCTGTTTGCCCACGGCGCACACGGTTTCTTCGTCGTCGGCAATGAGTATCGTGCCTTGGCCCCGCCAGTCGTTGGCGATGGTGGTGTTGCCGTTGCTAAGGCCGTTCAACTCGGTTGGCACCTTGCGCGCCGGGAACAGCACCTTGAACGTCGTGCCTCGCCCCACTTCACTGTAAACCTTGATGGCGCCCCCATGGCCGCGCACGATACCGAGCACCGCCGACATGCCCAGGCCGCGCCCCGTGAATTTGGTGGTGAAGAACGGATCGAAAATGCGGGTCATGGTGTCGGCGTCCATGCCGCAACCGGTATCGGCCACCTCGATGTAGGTGTAGACCCCTTCGGGCAGCGGTTCGTTGAGACCGGCCTTGACCGCGTCGCTGACCGAATTGAGATAGGTGCGGTCGCAATCCATGGCGCCGGTGGTCAGGGCGATGACGCCGCTCTTCTCGCCGATCGCCTCGGAGGCATTGGTAATGAGGTTCATGATGATCTGGCGCACCTGGGTGACGTCGCCGTCGAAGCGTGGCAACTTGGTGCTCAGGTTGTATTTCAGCACCACTTTCTTGGAGATCGACACCTCGAGCAGGTGGCCCATCTCCTGCACCAGTTCGCCCAGATCGATCGGTTCGATGACGAACTTGCCTTTGCCGGAGTAGGCCATCATCTGTTTGGACAGTTCGGCAGCCCGTTTCGCCGCGATCTGGATCTCCTGCAGGTTGGCGCGGGCGGCCGACATCGGCGACAGTTGCATGAGCGCAAGATCGCTGTTGCCGAGAATCGCCATTAAAATGTTGTTGAAGTCGTGGGCGATGCCGCCGGCGAGAACGCCGAGACTCTCGAGTTTCTGGGCGTGCTGGATCTGGCGTTCGAGGCTGAGACGCACATCCTCGGCGCGTTTGCGTTCGGTCAGGTCTTGAAACAGGGTGAAGAACAAACGCGCCGAGCCGTCGTCGTTGCGCACACAACGTAAAGACATCGATGTCCAGATCACGGCGCCGTCTTTGCGGATGAACCGCTTGTCGAGGGTGAACCCCTCGATCTCGCCACGTTCCACCCGTTCATGCAGGGTCATATCGTTGTTGAAATCGTCGGGATGGGTCAGCTCGACCCACGTTTTCTGCAGCAACTCTGCACGTGGATAGCCGAGCATGTCGCACCAGCACTGGTTGACTTCGGCCCACTTCTTGTCGGGCGTCGACACCGCGATGCCGACCAGGGGCAGTTCGAAGTAGGCTCGGAACTTCGACTCACTCTCACGCAGTGCCTTCTCGATGCGCTTCTGTTCGGTGATGTCGTTCATGATCAGATATGCCGCGATGATCTCGTTGGTGCCGTTGCGGATCGGGGCTGCCGTCGCCAGGACCCAGCGTTCGGAACCGTCGGCCCGCACCACGCGGTTATGAACGTTGATCGTGGTCTCACCCCGCATTGCCCGGGTCAGCGGCAGTTGATCGAAGGGCATGCGCCGACCGTCGGCGTCGAAATCGACCCATGCCGGCTTGACCTCTGAAATGCGCATGCCAACCTGGGTCTCCGTCGGCGAGACGCCGAGGCACTCATGGCATGCAGGATTCACAATACGAAGTATGCCGTCAGGCACACTCACGAGGACCATGGCTACCGACGACTGGCGGAACGCCTCTTCGAGCAGGGTCTGGGCAGCGGCTTTGGCCTGTTCGGCCTCTTTGCGGGCGGTGATGTCCATGATCGTGCCCATGACGCTGACGACTTTGCCGCTGTCGAGGAGCGCCTCGCCCGAGGTGTGGACCCAGCGACGACGGCCGCGTTTGCCGGTGAAGCGGGCCTCGAGCGCGTAGGGGACCCCCTTCTCGACGCAGCATTGAAAGGCGGCAGCGATGCGGGCCCGGTCGTCGGGGTCGTAGCAATCCATGCTGGCCAGCAACATGGTGCGGGTAATGATCGTTTCGGGCATGACCGGCATCTCGTGAATGCTGAAGACCTCTTCGGTCCAGCGGCCGGTGTTGTGCTGGACATCCCAGCTCCAGCCACCGATGCCGGCGAGCCGCTGGGTCAGGCGCAACAGTGACTCGCTCTCTTGCAGTTGGCGGGTGCGCTCCTCGAGCCGGTCGACGACGCCCATCAAAGTGCGCTCACGGCGGGCCTTGCCGCACAGTTCGAGCAGGTAGGCGGTCTCGAACGGTTTGCGCACGTAGGCCGACGCGCCGAGGGTCATCCAGCGGACGGCATGCTCGGGGCTGGGGTCGGTGGTCATCATGATGCAAATGCAGGTGGGGTGCCGCCGCATGAACTCGGCCAGCAACTCGTCGCCGTTGCGGTCGGGCAGGTGGTAGTCGAGAATCACGACCTCGAAGCGGTCTTCCGAGAATTTGCGCAGGCCCTCATTGCCGTCATGCACGATCTGGGCGGCATAGCCGTGCTCCGAGAAGCTCTTGCCCAGGTGCGCGGCGAGCGTCTTGCCGTCTTCGACGATGAGGACGCGGGGTCCCCGCACGGCCGGTCGACCCGCCAGCAGGGCACGAATCTCGGTGACGAGTTGGTGTCCGCGCACCGGGGCCGGCAGAAACCCGTTGGCGCCAAGGTCGGCGGTGACGCGGGCCGCTTCCTCGCCGGAGAACGTACCAGACAAAACAAGAATCGGCACGGTGTTGAACGGCGCATACTCGGGCGTGCGCAACAGACGGCAGAATCTGAACCCGTCGATGCCGGGCATGTTGAGGTCGGTGACGATGACGTCGGGGGGCCGCTCCCGATCGAGCCCCTGCAGGGCAGCGCTGGCACTCGCGAACGGCAACACGCTGAACCCGGCGTGGTCGAGCAACTCGGTGACCACGGTCAAAACGGTACGGTCGTCGTTGACGACGGCGACAAAAACCGGGGGGTGTGTGCTGGCCGGGTTGCTCATGGATTCACTCTCGATTTCTCACGAATCGGGTCGCTGGGTGACCCTGGCCGTGGTTCTGCGCGGGGACGGTTGTCGGTATAATAGTACACGATCGCCGCAGCAAAATACAGAGGGCCGCTCGTGTTACACTGATGCGCCAGTACGGGTGTTTGGAATCCAGGAGTTCATGACATGAAACGCGGATGTTTCATCACCACGGTGTTGGTTCTGGTCATTGCCGCCACGGCGGCCGCTTGGTGGGTGTCGGCGCTGCGCCACCGGCCAACCGAATACATGATCGAACCGGTCGATGTCGGCGAGGTCGAGCGCAAGATCACGGCGATCGGGGCGTTGTCGTCGTTGACCACGGTCAACGTTGGCTGCGAGGTCAGCGGCAAGATCGCGTCGATTACCGTCGACTTCAATGACACCGTCAAGGCAGGCCAGTTGCTGGCCGAGATCGACCCGTCGGTGATCCAGGCTCAGGTGGTGCAAACGACCGCCAACCTCGAGAACGTGCGGGCGGGCGAGCGCCAGATCGTTACCCAGATTGCCAATCTGAAGAGCAGTCTCAAGATGGCCCAGGCCGATCTGCGCATCCAGCAGGCGAATTTGAAAAAGGCCCAGTTCGCGCGTGACGATGCCGAACGTATTTACAAAAGAACACACTCATTGCTCGAACGGCGTCTCGTGGCCACCTCAGAAGCCGACTCGGCGCAGTATGCCCTCGACTCAGCGCGGGTCGCCGTCGAGGCGATGGAGGCCCAGGTGGCGGCGACCGAGGCAAAGATCGAGTCGGTGCGCATCCAGATCGAGGGCGTGCAAGCGCAGCACGACGGCTCTTTGGCCCAGGTGCGACAGATGGAGGCGCAGCTCGAGATGGCGAAGATCAACCTGCAGCGCACCCGCATCTTCTCGCCCATCGACGGCGTCGTGGTGGCGCGCCTGGTCGACGTCGGGCAGACGGTGGCGGCGTCGTTTCAGACGCCGACGTTGTTCTCGATCGCCCAGGATCTGCGCCGCATGCAGATCAAGACGAGCGTCGGCGAATCCGACATCAACGTGGTCAAACCCGGTCAGGCCGTGACGTTCTCGGTCGATGCGCAACCCGGTCGCGAGTTCAAGGCGACGGTGAGCCAGGTGCGACTGTGGTCGACGACGAGTCAGGGCGTGGTGACCTACCCGGTGATCATCGACGTCGACAACTCCGATCTGTCGCTCAAGCCGGGCATGACGGTGAGCGTGACCATTCTCGTCGACCGGCGTGAGAAGGTGAAACGAATGCCGAGCCTGGCCATGTATTTTCAACCCCCGATCGAGTCAGGGTTGACGCTGCCCAACGAGGCAATCGGCGAGGTGGCTTCGAGCGTGGCGTGGGTCTGGGTCTTGTCGGCGACGAAGGTTCCCGAACCGCGGCGGCTCTCGATTGGCCTCAGCGGCATCGACTTTACCGAGGTCACGAGCGGTGACGTGGCGTCGGGGACGAACCTGATCATCGGCGTCGATTCGAACAAGGGGCGCTGGCAGAACCGCGTGTCGCGGCCGCGGCGAACCGCGCCGGCGTCGGCACCGGTGCCGCTGGCCGATGTCGCCAGTTCCACGGCCCCGTGCGTCGCGACGACGGCCGTCTCGGTCGCGTCACCTACTGGCGTCGGGGCAGGATCATAAATACGTTATATTTATGAATCCTCTGCTCATTCTGCATCAGGCGATCGTCTGCCTGCAGCGCAACACCTTGCGCTCGCTCTTGACCATGCTGGCGGTGGCGATCGGCGTCGGGCCGTTCATCATTGTGGTCAGCCTCGGCCAGGGGCTATACGCAGCCATTGCCGCCGAACTCGACAAATTTGGGTTGCAGACGATTCTGGTGGCGCCGACGCGTGAATCCTCGACCGACGCGTCGCAGGTGGGGTCGGTGCTGGTGAAGGCGCCGCGGGTGAAACTGACGGTTGACGATGCGGCGGCGATCCGTCGCGATTGCCCGGCGGTGGCGTTGCTCGATGAGGTCGTGCCGACGGGGGCCCGCCTCGTGCACGACAACCGCGACTGGTTCACCGAGGTGCATGGTGTGGGCGGCGATCATCTCAAAATCGGTCCCGAGGCGCTGGCGACCGGCCGGTTTTTCTCGGCAGCGGAAGCCAGGGACGGCGCCAAGGTGTGCGTGCTGGGCCTGACCGTGGTCAATGGTTTGTTTCCGCGCAAAGCGCCGCTGGGTCAGATCCTGCGGGCCGACCCCGGCGACGGCGGACCCCAAGTGCCACTCGAGGTCATCGGAGTGCTGGCACCCGAGGGCCTGTCGATGGTCGGTAAAGATCAAGACGACAAGATCCTGGTGCCGTTCTCGACGGTGCAGAAGCAGATCACCGGTCGGCGCAGCATCTCGTTCTTCCGCATGAAGGCGCACTCCGAGGAAGAGGTCGAACTGGCGCAAAGCCAGGTGATGTCGACGTTGCGGTTGCGCTACGAGCTGCGCGACCGCCGCATTCGCGGGTTCCGCGTCGAAACCCTGGTCGAGATCAAGCAGAAGATTGCGCGGTTTCTCATGGCGGCGACGGCGTTCTTCGGGTGCATTGTCGCCATCTCGCTGCTCGTGGGCGGCATCGGCATCATGAACATCATGCTCGTGTCGGTGCGCGAGCGCACGCACGAAATCGGGATTCGCATGGCGGTCGGCGCGCGTGCACAAGATGTATTGATCCAGTTTCTGACCGAGTCGGTCGTGCTGACCACCGTGGGCGGGGCTTGCGGCATCGTGTTCGGCGTGGCGTTCGTGTATACGTTGACCAGCGTGGGTAGCTATTACTCGCAAGCCAACCTGCCGACGCTCGTATCGGGATGGGCGATCGTCGTCTCGTTCGTCTTTTCGGAGCTGGTCGGGGTCTTCTTCGGCCTGTACCCGGCGTATCAGGCATCGCAGCTCGATCCGATCGAGGCATTGCGCTTCGAGTAGGGGTATAATGGTGGCATCCCGCCGTATGGGGTGGGGCGTGAAAATTCGACGAGTGCAAGGAGAGCACATCATGGTCAAGACCATGTCGCGGGCCGGCCTGTTGATTGTTGCTGTTGTATGTTCGTTGTATGTCAGTATGGTGCCGGCTTTTGCACAGACCGGGTCTGCGGCTGCGGTTGGATCGAGCGAACCGGCTGCGTCGGCCACCGAACCCGCTGCGGCGGCTACCGAGCCGGCGGCGACCGCCACGGCGAGCGTCACCATCGAGGGGTTGCTGAAGGCCGAGTCGATTGGCGAGAACTCGGCGTTCGCCAAGAAACTGGGCGACTTCGAGAAGAAAGAGGCCGGCGGTTTCTCGGGCAAAGACCTGACCGACCTGTTCAAGAGCCAACTCAAGCGGCTGGTGGTGATGACCGCCGACAAGTCGTATGTCTTGATTTTTGCTGACCGCAAGGTCAACCGCAAGCTGTCGAAGCACGCCGGGGCCCAGATCCGCTGCGTCGGCACACCCGAGCCTGTTGAAGAGGGCAAGACCGAGCAGCGTTTTCGCGTGACCGACTGGACGTTGATCGACGACACCGGCAAACCGATCGAGGCGGGGGCGGGCTCAGGGAGCCACTGACCGACGTCTCGTCGCGACCGTGCGGGTGCGCATGCTTTCGACGACCCGCGAGCGCACGGTTTCGTCCCAGGCGGCGAAGTCACTGCCCAGGCCTGGCGGCCCGCTGAACTTGTTGTTGAACACCATGGTGGCCCAGCAGTTCATGCACACCCCATTGCGAAAGACGGTCCACTTCTCGGTTTGGCCGGTGTAATCGGGGTGAATCTCTTCCGAGAAGATCCAGATGCGGCGCTTGCCACAGCGTGGGCATTTGTCGTGCGGGGCATTCGTCTCGGGGAGCGCAAAACCGGGGTCGTGGCTGACGAGAACGGCGGCCCGCACTGCAATGTCGGGTCGCGCAACGGGATCGTGGTTGAAAGGTCCCATCTTGGCGAAGCGAGGGGTGACGACGAACTGACCCTCGCGGTCGATCAAACCCCAGAGGCCGTCGAGGGCCACCTGCGCCACCCCTCGCGCGAATGGGCGGGCGGCCGTGAACCGGGGTCCGATCTCCCAGGCGCCGTGTTGATCGATATAACCCCACAGCCCACCCGAACGCACCGGGGCCACGCCTTCGGCAAAGTCGCCGGCGTCTTCGAACTGGGGCATGATGACCAGGCGGCGCTCGCACGAGAGATATCCCCAGGTGTCGGTCGCGGCGCCCGCGCGGGCCAGGTTCATCGAGACCGCGGCGAGGCCGTCGGCGTAGTCGGCGACCGCCAAAACCATGGTGTCGAGCGGGTGGACCCGGCCGTCGCTGCCGAGAAATCCACAGGTGTCGTGCGCACACGCTTTGGGTTGAGCCTCGCTGCTCCGTGGATGGGCGGGCGCACCGTCGGTATCACGCCGTGCGATCGGGCCGCGGTGACGCCAAGCAGCCAGGCTACCGGCTCCGGAGGCGCGCCATGGCCCGAGGCGGTCGAACGTGGCGTTTCCGAGCAGGCGCCGGTCGCGGGTTAGATAGCCATACGTTGTATGGACAACTTTGCCGCGTCG
>CAZADH010000125.1:0-16731 GCA_964483805.1 uncultured bacterium | reverse complement strand
ACGCGCGCCCCGGGTCGAGTTCGACCGACAGCGTGGCACCCGCAATACGCGGTATGCCGGCGCCGGGAGTCCCGAATACGTACCACGAGCGGCGCCCCCCCAGCGCCGACAGCGTCAGCGCACCGGAGGCGGCGCGCGACCAATGCGGAGCGGCCGCCGTGTAGTCACGCAGGCGCGGCAGGAACTCGCGCGGCGTCAGTTTTTCGGCGCGCGGCAACAGCTTGTTGGCCAGCAGGAACAGACGACGCAGGGCGCTCAGGTGCGCCTCCCATGACTGGCCCCGTCCCCGGGCCTTGTCGAACGGATCGTCGGGGTGGACGAAGTGGTGGACGATCCCGTGCGCCAGTACCCCGTCGAACATGGTGAACACCTTGGGCTCGTCGAGCCAGTAGCCGCTCGAGATGCGGGGAATACTGAACCACTCGGGGACATCGGGATCGCGACCGAACTCGTCACCCGCCCCGACCTGGTCACCTTCGGCATCGGTTTCGTAGTCGTCGCCGGCCAGGTAGAGGCGACACATGGCCCGGATACTGGGGAACGCCGCCCGCACCGCCGCTTTGCCGGTCGCATCGACGACGTTGTTGACCGGCACGTAGGTCAGCGGCGGCGGCAGGTCGCGAGCAGCCCACCACAAAGCCATACATTGTAATGCTTCTCGCATCGCCGCCCCGCTTGGCCAGGTTCCCGAGGCGGCGCGCGCCGTCTGCGCCTGCAGGGTCTCGCTGCCCGTACCAGACCCGCTTGGCACGGCCAATTGGAGCGATTGATGGTTGTACCCGTGCACACCCAGTTCGACCCGCTGGTCCCGACACAGGGCCATAATCCCGTCGAAGAACGGCTGGCGGTCGATGTGCGGTGCGAATGGCGGCTGCACCTGTCTCTGGTAATTGAGACAGGGATAGTGGGTGGCCCGAATGCCGAACTCGGCAAACAGGGCGAACATGTCGGGATACCATCGGGCTTTGTAGAACTGCCAGTCGGTGAAGCCGTAATCGCTGGCCGCCGGATCGACCTTGGCGTTGAACGCAGGGGGCGGCGAGTCATCGACCTCGACCACGCACGCGTTGAAGATGCTCATGGCCGCGACCGGCCGATTGCGCAATACACTGTAAAGAAACAACCCGCGAAACCACTTGCTGCCCAGGCAGTCGGCGTTCCACCAGACGATGCGACCGGCCCCGAAACCGCGCTCCGCCAACAACGGCAGATCGGCCGGCTGCCGATAGCTGAGCAAGACCTCCCAGTCGGGGGAAAAGCGGATACCGAGGCCACTGCTGCCAAAATTGCCGGTCGGGATGGCGGGGCGCACACCCAGCCACAGCGGTCGCGCCGCCGTCAGACCGAGACCATCGACATAAGGCGGGACGTTGCCGGGGTCCGACGCCGACGGCACCGCCGAGGCGACAACGCCCAGCGGTGGCCAAAGATCGGCATGCCAACCGCGGTAGGCCACGACCAGTGTGCCGCCCGAGGCGACCCACCGCAATACATCGGGTGCGTACAACCACGCGTGGGCTTCTTCGGCGGCCACGATCACCGCCTCGGCCCGATACTCCGGGCCGATGAGTGCGGCCAGTGCCCGCCCTTCCACGGCAATCAGCGGCACCGAGGCATCGGCAAACCCACGGGCGAGATTGCGCATCACGTCGACCGAGGACTGACGCTGCGGTTCATAGGCGAGCACGAAGATGTCGCCCGCTGGTAACGGCCCCGATGCCGTTTCGACCGTGTCCGCGGTCCCCAAAGCCCCGGCGGCCGTCGCCATGGGTTCTGGCGCGGCCCATCCCCGCGCGACCGAGGCGAGAATCCAGATGAGAGTGATTACCGACAGCCGCACCAACACCGCTCGACGTCGCCACCACACGGCCACGATCATGGTCTTGTCTGACTCGAGATGAACCATAATGTGCGCTTATGGTAACGTGAACATGAGAATATGGCCAACCAATCAATGGGCACCTACGGTCACCGACGCAGCACACCGCCATCCCTGGTCGTCGTGCTGGTGCTGAGCACCTTCGCCGCTCTGCCGAGTACCGTGGGCGCCGAGGGTTTTGCACCCCGCGTTCCCCTGGCCAACCGCGTGCTGACCTGGGCCTGCGTTTACGCCCACCGCCCCGTGGTCGAACTGGAGCGCTCGCCGGCAGGACTCCTCGTCATCGACCCCGATGCCTATTCAGCCAGCGATGTCGCCCGTCTGCAACGAGGCAACCGCCTGGTGTTCGCCTATCTGTCGCTTGGCGAGGCCGAGGCGTACCGGTCGTATTTCGCCGACCCGACGCTGAAACCGCTGCTGGGTGCAGAGAACCCCAACTGGCCCGGCAACTTTCCCGTGGCTTTGCACGCCCCGACCTGGCGCACCCTGGTCACCAGGTACGCGCAACAAATCCTCGCCAAGGGATTTGACGGCCTGGTCACCGACGTGGTCGATGCCTGGGAGAACGCACCAAATCGCGAGACGGCGCGGCGACAGACGGCCGACCTGGTGATCGCCGTGGCCCAAACGATGCGGGCAACCCGCTCCGATCGCTACCTTCTCGTGCTCAACAGCACGGGACTGTTTGCCGAGCCGGGTATCGACGCCGAAGTCGACGGGGTCATTCAGGAAGGCCTGTTCTACAGTTGGCAGCCGGGGGGAATGCCCGCAGCCCAGCAGCGGACGAAGCTCGCGGCGCTGACCCGGCTGCGCACGGCCGGCAAGTTCGTCGCCCTGCTCGAATACACGCGCCGCGACCGCCAGGTGCGCGAGATCCGCCAGCATGCCCGGCGCCATGGGTTCATCGGCTATTGCAGCAACCGCAACCTCGACCAGTTGTTTCCGCTACCGTAATACTACGTATTTCACGCCGGCCGGGGCGCCGTCCGGCGTTGCTCGATGGTCACGATCTGATCGAAACGGGTCAGACGAAAGATCTTGGCCACGGCCGGGGTCGGATCGATCACCACGAGGCGCCCCTGGTGACCGGCGAGGCTTCGATGAATGCGCAACAACGCACTCAAGCCGGCACTCGAGATGAAATCGAGCCCGCTGATCTCGAGCGCGAGCCTGGCCGGACGCGTTTCGATGAATCCGGTCACCTGTGCGAAGAACTCGGCAGCCGAGCCTTCGTCGAGAACCCCGGTCAGACGCACCTCGATACCATCGGCAGTCGCCGATGTTCGTTCACAGACAAACGATTTGTCAATGACCCGATGAATCATGAACGCTCCAACAGACCTCGCAAACGTAATGGGATCAATCGCGCTGTTCGCGATTCTAAGACAATCGTAGCGGTTCCGCAAGGCGGCACCGGCATGTGACGCGATGAAATATGATGTATTTCCGACCGCCTTTCATTATGGTGTGACTGACGGCGATCGGGACGTGACGAGAACGGCCAACGCTTCGCCGCAGGCGTCGTGCAACTGCGGCAACAGGCGTGCGACCTCGGCAACGTTGCCGGTCGCGGCGGCCCGTTCACACAGTTGCCCCAACCGCTGCACCCGCGCCAACGAGACGTTTCCGGCTGCACCCTTGAGGGTGTGCGCCGCCAAGCGCATGGCCGACGCATCGCCGGAGGCCCGGGCATCGTGCAGATCGGCCAACAGTTTGGGCAGCGTCTCGACAACCGTATTGATCACCGCATCGGCCAACCCCTCGTCACCCAGCAGTCGTTGCATCAAATCGGACCGGTCGAAAACCGGCTGTTCATCGAGCGATCGCCCGTCGTCATCCGCCGGTTCCGCTGCCACCGCCGACCCGGCCTGCCCACGTTCCGACTCCGCGCTCCCTGCCGAACCCAGGAACCGCGGCAACAACCATCGTTCGAGCATCCCCGCCACGGCCGAGGGCTGCACCGGCTTGGCGAGATAATCGTCCATGCCGGCCGCAAGACACAAGTCGCGGTCCCCCTGCAGGGCGTTCGCGGTCATGGCCACAATGGGCAGACGCGGGCCGGGCCCCGGTTCGGCGCGAATCGCCCGGGTCGCCTCGTAGCCGTCCATTTCCGGCATCTGGCAGTCCATGAGCACGAGATCGAAGCGACCGGCCGTGACCGCGGCTACGGCCTCGCGACCGTTGGCCGCGACCTCACAGGAGTATCCGAGCTTTTCGAGAATCGAGCGCGTCACCGTCTGGTTGGTCAGGTTGTCTTCGACGAGCAGGATGCGGGCCTGCCGTTTCTGTTCGGCCGACAAGCGGCCGGCCTCGGCCGGCCGCCGGTGCGCCGGCACCAGGTTCGCGCCGCCGACGGCCAGCAGCAACGCCTCATGCAGTTGGGCACGGCGCAGGGGGCGCGTGACGAAGCCGACGCAGCCACACTCGGCCATCGCCGCCGCATCGACTTTCTCACCAAGGGGAACGACCAACACGACGGCCACTTCGACGCCACCCGAGGTCGCGGCCGCCCGCATCCGGGTCACGTGCTCCGACCAGGGCTGCCCGGGCAGATGGGCATCGAGAAGCGCCACCTGCACGGCCGAGTGCCCGGCCGTGGTCTGCAATACTTTATACATATCTTCGGCCGTTGCCGCCTCGATGACCCGACAACCCCACGAGGTCAGGTGGGCCACCGCCTGCTGCCGGTGGGCCACATGATCTTCGGCCACGAGAACGCCGACGCCCGCCAGCAGTGCCGTGCCGAGGGCGGCAGGGGCCATGCCGGGCGCGGCCGGTCCGATCGCGGCCTGCACGGCAAACCGCGCCGTGAACCAGAAAGTCGAGCCCTGCCCTTCGCACGACTCGACCCCGATCTCGCCGCCCATCATCTGCGTGAGCGTCTTCGAGATCGCCAGGCCCAGTCCGGTGCCGCCATACTTGCGGGTCGTCGAGCCGTCGGCCTGCACGAACGGTGAGAACAGCGCGGGAATGCGCGCGGCGGGGATCCCGATGCCGCTGTCGACCACGGCAAAACGAAGCATCACGGCACCGGCCGCCGCGGCATCGGCCGCCGCCGCCACCGGAACGCGCTCGATGCGGATGCCCACCTCACCGCGACTGGTGAACTTCACCGCGTTACCGGCCAGGTTGATGAGGATCTGGCGCAACCGCACGGAATCGCCCTGCAGTCGCGTCGGCACGTCGGCGTCGATGAGGCAGGTGAGATCGAGCCCCTTCTGGTGAGCACGCAAGGCGAGCACATCGACCGTTCCCTCGACGATGGCCCGCAGATCGAAGTCGGTGGTTTCCAGATGCAGCTTGTGGGCCTCGATCTTCGAGAAATCGAGAATATCGTCGATCAGCGCCAGCAGAGATTCACCGCTGGTGCGCACGATGTCGGCGTACTGACGCTGCTCGGCCGTCAGATCGGTATCGAGCAAGAGAGCGGTCATGCCGATGATGCCGTTCATCGGGGTGCGGATCTCGTGGCTCATGTTGGCGAGGAACTCGCTCTTGGCGGCATTGGCGCGATCGGCCTGTTGCGCCATGTCGCGGGCGTGCGTGATGGCGCCCTGCAACAATTGATTGGCGTTCTCGAGTTCTTCTTGCGAGCGCCGCAGTTTCTCTTCGGCAACCTTGCGCTCGGTGATGTCGCTCATCACCGTGAGCAGATGAATGTCCTCCTGCACCTGGATGAACTCGGCGCTGACCAGGCCAATCCGGTCGGCACCCGACTTGGTGCGCAACGTCACCTCGAGATTGGCGATCTGCCCATGTTCGGCGATCATGTCGCGGGCGCGGTCTTCCATGGAGTAAACATCGTGTATTGACAACTCGATCGCCGTCCGCCCGATCACCTCATCGCGCGAAAAACCCAACACCCGTTCGAAGGTCTCATTCACCTCGAGGATCTTGCCATCGGCCAGCGAGAAGATCGCCATCAGCGCCGGACTGGCGCGGAAAGCGCGTTTGAACTTCTCTTCGGAAACGGTCAAATCGGTCAGGTCTTTGCTGATGCCAAAGAAGGCCGGTTCGTTGTTCCACACTCCAGCGACAATGCGTGTTTCGACGGGAACATGGCGTCCGTCGAGAGTCGCGAGCGGCAGTGAATAGGCCACGGTTTCGCCGCTCTGCAGGGCCGCGAAGAGCGGAGCGGCCCGTCCCCGCACTTCCGGTGGATGCAGGCTGACGAAGCTCTTGCCCACCAGTGCGTCTTCGTCGAACCCGAGACGCTCGCTCACCGTCCGATTGATGGCGAGAAGAGCGCCGGCGCGATCGAGCACGGTCAGAAAGTCGAGCGAGAGATCGAAAAACGCCCGCAGATTTGCCTCACTGTTGCGAATGGCCGCCTCGGCCCGCACCCGTTCGGTGACATCGTGGACGATCGAGAACAGCAGCGTTTGCGTGCCGAACTCGATGGGGGTGGCATGCACCTCGACCAGGCGCATTTCTCCCGCAGCGAGGCGGTGCGACAGCACAAACCGATCGCGCTGCATCGTCTTGGCCTCGCGCATGATCCGGGCCACCTCATCGTCGGCGAGTTGGTTGATCTGCGCCATCTTCATGCCGGCCAACGACTCGCGACTATAGCCATAAAACCGCGATGCGGCGCCGTTGGCGTCGACCACGGTGCCGGTCTCGGGGTCGATAAGAAACATCACGGCACTGTGCCGCTCGAACAGATGTCGGAACCGCTCTTCGCTTGAACGCAGCCGTTCCTTTTCGGCCTCGAGTTCCGCCGTGCGCGCCTGTACCAGGGCATCGGCGTGGGACCGCTCGACCGCCATCGTCTCCCGCATCCGCCGCCGGTACAGGCCAAAGAGGACGACGGCCAGTCCGAGAGGAAGATGCAATCCCCAGGCAACCCGCCGCTCACCCGCCACCGCCGCTTCGATGGCGGCCGCGCTGCGGTCGAGTCCCAGAACACCGACCATCACGCCCTTCTGGGGATGCCGGACCGGCACAAACGCCGACACCCATCTGCCCCAGCGGTCTTGAAACGGACCGGCGAAAGCCGGCACCCCATCGGCGCAAACCCGCAGGAGACCGGCCGGGGCCTCAGCGTAGACCTGGCCCGGCGGCGATTCCTCTGAACTGCCTGCCAACTCGGAGTCAACGAGAAAGACAACGTCACTCGCCACCTGGCGCACCAGATAGACGAACCGCACATCGGTCACGGCGCGGCATTGATTGCGACATTGCTCTTTCAGGCTCAGATAGGCCGGGTTGGCAAGATCCGCGGCCACGCCACTCAGGCGCTCGACCCGATCGGCATCGACGTTCGCGGCCGTCAGGGTTGCCAGATCGAGCAACGCCGCACTCTGCCGCCTCGTCTCGCGCCAGGCCAGCAACTCGCCGGCCAGGAATGCAGACGCAACGAGCGCCAGCAACACGACGAGCAGGCGAACGACATCGGCGCGGTGACCCGGCGCCGGCGTCGTTTGATCCCCCGGATTCCCACTGCTGGTAACCAGACTCAACCCCACCATTTCCCCTGGATCGATGCTGCCATTGTAAACGACAGCCCGGGCAAGTGCACGAAAACGAATCGACCGGCCGTAAGCTCTGGTTACTGGTCGAAACGTGGCTCACCGATCTCGTTTGTTCGGAGGGCGCGGAAGCGCGCGTCGTGCAACAGTCGACCGCGGCCGACGTGGAACGGGAGTGAGGCTCGCGGGCGGCGTGCAACGACCTGTGCCGCGAGCCGAGAGGGCCGACGTGGAACGGGCGCGACGCGGAGCGGCGTGCCCCCTCGAAATTGAATGGTTACGACCGGCCTCTGTCACGGCGCAGCAACTCGGTGTATCCTGCACCTGAGAACGCCCCGGTCGGGGTGTGGGATCGGAACAACGTTCATACCACTCATAAGGAGGAGCCATCATGCAATTCAGGATGGTGGGAGTTTTGCTGGTCGCGCTGCTGCTCGCGACGTTGCCGTTGTGCGCGGCCAACGACAAGCGGGCCGCGATGTGGGCCGAGGTCACCAAGGCCGAGAATGACGGACTGCCCAAGACGGCCGTCGAGAAACTCGAACCGCTCATTGCCGCAGCACTCGCCGATGATGCCAAGGCCGAAGCGCTGCGGGCCATCTGCAAGCGCATCGTGCTCGAGGGCAACATTCAGGGCAATAAGCCGGAAGAGAAGGTTACCCGTCTCGAGGCCGAGATCAAGAAGGCCGACCCCAAACTCAAGCCACTGATGACGCTGGTGCTCGCCAAGTGGTATTGGCACTACTTCAGCCAGAATCGCTGGCGGTTCATGAACCGCACCGCCACGGCACAACTCAAAGAGACCGACTTCACCACATGGGATCTACCCAAGCTGTTCGGCCACATCAGTCGACTCTACACCGACGCCCTGGCCGACCCGGCCCCGCTCAAGGCCGAGAGCATCGAGAAATACGCTGATTTTCTCCAGAAGGGCAACCAACCAATCCAATTGCGTCCTACATTGTATGACTTTGCCGTTCATGAAGCGTTGACCTTCTATATGAGCGGCGAGCAGGCGGCGGCCCGTCCGTCCGATGCGTTCGAGTTCAACGCCGAATCGCCCGCACTCGACCAGGTCGACAAGTTCCTGCAGTGGAAACCGGAAACGACCGACAAGGGCGCCACGAAGTTGCGGGTGATCCAGTTGCTGCAAGACCTGATCGCCTTCCACCGCGACGGGCAACGGGTCGACGCCGCTCTCGACAACGACCTGATCCGCCTGCGCTGGGCCCGCAACGTGGCGACCGGCGAACTGGCAGCAACACGTTATATTGACGCGCTCAAAGCCATCGCCGCCGAGCACGCCGACCGACCGCTCTCGGCGCTGGCCATGGCCTGGCACGCCCAGGAACTGCAACGACAGGGCAAGCTGGTCGAGGCGCACCGGATCGCAAGCGAGGGCACCAAACGCCACCCGAACTCCGATGGGGGTGCCGATTGCCGCAGTATCATTTCGCAGATCGAGCAGAAGCAACTGACGATCGAGACCGAGCGCAGTTACAGCCCGCCGCCGGTGCCGCAGATGACGGTGCAGTATGCCAACATCGATGAAGTGCATTTCCGCATCGTCAAAGGCGACTGGCAACGCCGCTTCAAGAAGAACAACAACCAGCCCGAGTACCTCGATTGGGAGGAACGGGAGGCCCTGGTCAAGCAAAAGCCGCTGCGTGAGTGGAGCGCCAAGCTGCCGGCCACGACCGACTTCAAGAAGCGCAGCGAACAGATCGACATTCCGCCCGGGACACCGCCCGGCTTCTACTGGTTGCTGGCCAGTTGGCGCAACGATTTCACCAAGAACAGCAACGTCGTGCAGTTCGGCGCGTTCTGGATGTCGGATCTCGCCATCGTCAGCGGCACGCGCTGGGGCAACATCGAGGGTCTGGTGGTGAAGGCCGTCACCGGCGAACCGGTTCCGGACGCCAAGATCACCGCGTACGCTTATCAATACAACAAGGGCGTCTACGTCGACTCGACCAACAAGACCGATGACAACGGGGTGTTTTCGTTCAGACCCCGAACACCCAACGAGAGCCAGACCCTACTGGTCGAGGCGCTCGGGCAGGAACTGCTCGACAACCAGGCCCTGTATGCGGGTCATTTCGGCACACCGAGCATCCAGCACCACACGTTCATCTTCACCGACCGCGCCATCTATCGCCCGGGCCAGACGATCAACTTCAAGGCGATCACCGTGCGCGTCGTCCCCGATGATGACAACTACGAAGTCATGGTCAACCACGGCCTGACCGTCGGCTTGCGTGACGTCAACGGGCAGGAAGTCAGCAAACTGCAACTCGTCACCAATGAATACGGCAGCGTCTCGGGCAAGTTCACCGCCCCCACCGACCGCCTCACCGGCGCGATGCAGATTCTCGCCTATGGCATGAACGGCGGCACGACGGTGCGGGTCGAGGAGTACAAACGGCCCAAGTTCAAGGTCACCCTCGAACCGCCCGCCGACGGCGGCAAGCTGGGCCTGCCGGTGACGATCAAGGGCGAAGCGATGGGCTACAACGGCGCACCGATCGACGGTGCCCCGGTGAAATACCGCATCACCCGCCAGGTGCGCATGCCCTGGTGGTGGTGCTGGTGGGGTCCGCCGCCCAGCCTCAACGCGCAGGAGATCGATCACGGCACCACCAAGACCGACGGCAACGGCAAGTTCGCGGTCACCTTCACCGCGCGCCCCGATCTGTCGGTGCCCGAAAAGGACGACCCGAGCTTCGTTTATCAGATCTCAGCCGATGTCCTCGACAGCGCCGGCGAGACCCGTTCGAACGTGACCTCGGTGCGCATCGGGTACACGGCGCTCGACCTCAATCTGAGCGCCGCAGCCTGGCTGCCTGCCAAGGAACCGGTGAAACTCAATGTCAATACAACGACGCTCGACGGCAAGGGCGTGGCGGCCAAGGGCAGCGTCGTCGTCTACAGTCTGAAACAGCCGGCGGCACCGGTGCGCGCCGATCTTACCGATCGCTACGGTCGCGGCGACAACGAACCGGACCAGGCAAATCCCACGGCATGGGAAACCGACAAGGTGGTCGCCGAGGCCGAGTTCCAGACCCAGACCGACGGTCGTGCCGAACTGGCGCTCAAACTGCCGGCGGGCGCGTTGCGCGTCGTTGCCAAGAGCACCGATCGCTATGGCAAGGAAGTGACCTCGCGCTACGATCTGACGGTGGTCGAGCCGACAGCAACGACATACAACGTAAAGCAGCCATTCAAAGTATTGACAGAGCAGGCCAGCCTCGAGCCCGGTCAGACGGCACGGGTGTTGTGGGGCACCGGCTACGACAGCGGCCGGGCCTGGGTCGAGGTCGAACACCGCAACAAGCTGCTAAAAGCATACTGGACCGAACCCGGCCGCACCCAGACGCTCGTCGAGGTGCCGGTGACCGAGGCCATGCGCGGCGGTTTCACCGTACGGGTCAGTCAGGTGCGCGAGAACCGGGCGTATCTGCACACCACGCGGTTCAATGTGCCGTGGTCGCAGAAAAATCTCGACCTCTCGTTCGCCCACTTCACCGACAAACTGCAGCCCGGCGCCAAAGAGACCTGGACCGTGACGGTCAAGGGGCCGCAGGCCGAGAAGACGGCGGCCGAGATGGTGGCCGCGCTCTACGATGCCTCGCTCGACGCCTTCGCACCGCACGGTTGGCCAGGGATGAACGGCATCTTCCGCCAGGATCACTCGACGGCGAGCCGTCACTACGCCAACACCGCCAAACAACTCGAGAACATCTGGCACAACTGGGGCCGCGCGGTCGGCGGCTCGAGTCGCAGTTACTGGCAGTTCCCGCACGAAATCGTGATGAACTGGTACGGGTACGGTTACCCCGACGAAGAGTGTTTCGACGGCGTGCAGAGCCTGGGTGGCGCCATGCCGTCCGGTGCCCCGGTGCCGCGCGCGTCGCGGGCGCGGACCAAGAGCCTGGAGTTCGAGTCAGACAGCATGACCAATGCGGCGATGGCGCCGCCGGCCCCGGCCATGGCCATGTCCGAAAAGAAGAAAGACTCGGCCAACGGCGACGATGCCGCCGGTGGCGCACCGCAGAAGCAGGAGGCCGCCGCAGCGGCCCCCACCCCCAATCTCGACCAGGTCTCGGCGCGGGCCAATCTGAACGAGACCGCGTTCTGGTTCCCGCAACTGCTGCTCGACGGCAAGGGCGAGGTCAAGCTCGAGTTCACCATGCCCGAGGCGCTGACCACCTGGAACTTCCTGGGGTTCGCCCATGGACAACAGTGCCAAAGCGGTATGCTCACTGGCAAAACGGTGACCCAGAAAGACCTGATGGTGCAACCGAATCCGCCGCGTTTCATGCGTGAAGGCGACGAACTGAGCTTCACGGCGAAACTCACCAACATGACCGACAAACCGTTGGCCGGCAAGGTGCGGCTCACGCTCGTCGATGCCAACAGCGGCAAGTCGATCGATGCGGCCTATGGCAACAAGCAGACCGACCTGGCTTTCAATCTGCCGGCCAAGGGTTCGCAGGGCGTGTCGTGGCCGCTCGTAGTACCTGATGGGGCAGGTGTTATTACCTACAAGGTCGTCGCGGCCGCCGACAAGGTATCCGACGGCGAGGAGGGCTTCCTGCCGATTCTGTCGCGGCGCATTTTCGTACACGAAGCGCTGCCACTGCCGATCCGCGGTCCGGCAAAGAAGAGCTTCGCCTTCACCAAGCTGCTCGATTCGGCCAAATCCGCGACGCTCAAGCACCAGGCGTTGACGCTGCAGGTCACGAGCCAGCCCGCGTGGTATGCGGTTCAGGCGCTGCCGTTCCTCATCGAGTTCCCGCACGAGTGCAGCGAGCAGACGTTCAACCGGCTCTATGCCAACAGCCTCGCCGCCTACATCGCCAATTCCGACCCCAAGATCCGCAAGGTGTTCGACACCTGGAAGGCCGATGAGGCGCAGGGCGGCAAGGCACTGTTGTCGAACCTCGAAAAGAACGAGCAGCTCAAGAGTGTGCTGTTGCTCGAAACGCCGTGGGTGCGCGAGGCCAAGAGCGAGACCGAGGCCAAGCACAAGGTCGGTCTGCTGTTCGACAAGAATACATTGTCGTACGAGTTGGGCCGCGCCATGAGCAAGCTCAAAAACATGCAATGCCACGACGGCGCATGGCCGTGGTTCCCGGGCGGCGACGCCGACGAGTTCATCACGCTCTACATCGTCACCGGGTTCGGGCGACTGCGCCATCTCGGGGTGAAGGTCGACGTGCAACCGGCCGTGCGCGCGCTCAATTACCTCGACCGCTGGGTCGACGAGATGTATCGCGACATCCTGCGGCATGGCCACAAAGACGACAATCATCTGGGTTCGACGATTGCGATCTATTTGTATGGACGCAGCTTCTTCCTCGATGATCAGCCGATTCCGGGGCACGCCAAGGAAGCCGTCGACTACTGGCTCGGCCAGGGGCGCAAATACTGGCTGCAACTGGATTGCCGCATGTCGCAGGGCCACCTCGCACTCGGCATGTTCCGTTTCGGCGAGCGCGAAATCCCCAAGAAGGTCGCGGCCAGCCTCAAAGAGCGCAGCGTCACCGACGAAGAGCTGGGCCGCTTCTGGCGCGACACGGAGCTGTCGTACTGGTGGTATCGGGCTCCGATCGAGACCCAGGCGATCATGATCGAGGTGTTCAAGGAAATCGCCAAAGACGAGGCGGCGGTCGACGAGTGCCAGGTCTGGCTGCTCAAACAGAAGCAGACCCAAGACTGGAAGACCAGCAAAGCCACGGCCGATGCGATTTACGCGTTGTTGCTCCAGGGTGCGAACCTGCTGGCATCCGACAAACTGGTGACGGTGTCGCTCGGTGGCGTCGAGATCAAGCCCGAAAAGGTCGAGGCCGGCACCGGCTTCTACGAGCAGCGCTGGGACGGCGCTGCGGTCAAACCCGAGATGGGCAAGATCGAGATGAACAAAGAAGACAAGGGCGTGGCCTGGGGCGCGGTCCACTGGCAGTATCTCGAGGACATGACCAAGGTCACCCCGGCCGAGACCAACCTCAAGCTCAAGAAGACGCTGTTCGTGAAGAACACGACCAAGAAGGGGCTCGAGTTGTCACCGGTGAGCGGCCCGTTGCAGGTCGGCGATCTGCTGACCGTGCGCATCGAACTGCGCACCGACCGCGACATGGAGTACGTGCACATGAAAGACCAGCGCGGCGCCGGCCTGGAGCCGACGAGCGTGCTGTCGGTCTGGAAGTATCAAGACGGCCTGCGCTACTACGAGGCGACCAAGGATACCGCCAGTCACTTCTACATCAGCTACCTGCCCAAGGGCACGTATGTCTTCGAATACGATCTGCGCGTGCAGCACAAGGGCAAGTATCAGACCGGCATGGCCGAAATACAGTGTATGTATGCACCGGAGTTCTGCAGCCATTCCGAGAGCTTCCTGCTCGAGGTGAAGTAACCCGGGGTTGCCCCGCGCACCCTCCCCACGCAAGACGGGGCGGGGAGGGCCGCGCAGATGAAACAGAGACGCCCACCGGTTTCCAGCAAAGACCGGTGGGCGTCTCTTACCGGGATCTGCTACGACCATGGCGTGCCGAGCCCACAGCAGAACGCTGCCGCAACAATAACACCCAATCAGGTCGTGCGTCGCCAATCGCCCCTTGACAGCCAGGGCGGCAGGTGATTCCTGCCGCCCTGGTAGATGGAACCTGAGTAAATACTCAGTATTTCTCTTCTGCCGTCCTGCGCCCGACGTCGTGTTTCAGCGCGGAACCGCCCCCAGAGCCCTGACCCAGATCACCGGGGCCTCGTCACCCTGCACCAGCACGCCCGACAGCAGCACCGGTCGGCCGACCCACCGATCGAGGGCGATGCGGGCCGGGTCGTCGAGGCGCTCGACCGCGGTCTTCACCACGGCCTGATCGAGACGCGTGTCGACCGTGGTCGAGAACACGTATACCCCTGCCACCGGCCGACCATTGGCCATCGCCTGGACGATCGTGCCGGCAACCCGATCGAAGGCGATCGGGGCCGGAGCCGGCGGCGGCAGAACACGCGCTTTCTTCACGACCATGAACAACACGCGATTCACCGGGGCCACGGGCGTCACGACGGTGGTCACCGGAGGCGACGGCGGCACCGCCTGGCCCACGGCGATCGGCGCGATCTCGGACGCGCGCATTCCCACCGGCACACTCGTCACCGTCTGACCGGCCGCAGTGGTAACCACGGTTACGTCCCCGGTGCGGCTGTTCACCGCACTCCCGGTCGATCCTGCGTTGGTACCGTCAGTATCGGCCCCGCCAACCGCCGAACCCGGGTCAGCAAGGACCGGACTGACGACGATCTGCCCGGAAACTTCGACGAGATCACCACGGGCGGCGAGACGTTCAAGAGAACCCGTCTCGACCGTCTCGGCACGCGCAGCCTCGATCGCCACCGCAAACGGACCCTCTTCGGCCAGATAGGCAATGACCGTTTCACCCGCAGCGCTGTCCCCGGCGACAGCAACGGCTCCGCCGGTTCTCGTGGTCACGGCAGCACCGGCGGCATCGAGTGTTGACAACGTATTGCTCACCGACGTCGCCACCGGATCGTTGTTGGCAACAGCGAGTTTGTGCGTGAAGCGATAGCCGCGGGTGGCCACCACCTGATCGCTCGCCAAGGCCACGACCTTGCCGCACACGGTGGCGTATCGCGGTTGTTCCGGTTCGGGCACAAGCGGCACCGGACAGGCGAGGTTGCTGTCGCCCATCGCCCACAGAATCGAGGCGATCGCCTTGAGTTGGGCAGCCGAAAGGGCGAGGTTGGCCGCGCGCACGATCGACACCACACGCGCATAGATATGGTCGAGGCCGACCGCCTGAGCGACCTCGCTCGCGTCTGACGAAGCATTGCCGGACCCGAGTGCAGTCGCAAGGGACCCGGCCGCACCGACACGGGCCACCAGCGCCGGGCCGAAACCGTTGTCGGCCAGCAGACGACCGATCGCATTGCCCAGATCGAGCATCAAAGTGCCGTGCAAACGGAAAAACGCCCGCAATTCGCCGACATCCTGCAACACGGCCAACGTCTCACGGGCCTTGGTCATCATCGTCACGACCCGGTCGTAGTCGGCGAAGGGCCGCTCGGCATGCAGCATCCGCGCCGCGTTTTCGATGGTTTCGAGCAGTTGCAGTTGCCGCGCCCGCACGCGCTCCCGCACCACACGCTCGGCTTCGCGTTCGACTTCGGGATCGCGAGGACCCGTACCCGGCGTGCCCGCACCCGTGGTTGCGCCCGCTGTCGCCTGCACCGTCACCGAACCGTCGGCGGCCGTCGTCGTGATCACCCGATCGACGATGTTCGTTTGGTCGTAATCATCGACGGCTTGCGTGTTCTCGGGCGGCACCCCCAACTCGCGGGCTTTTTCTTTCATCTCGCGGGCGAACACGGTCCAGGCCTCGCTGGTCGACAGTTCACCGCGGGCCACGGCTTCGTTGATGCGCTGTTGCAAAACAAAGGCGTAGTCTTTCAGTTGCGCGCTGGCGGCGCCGTACTGCGTCTGCTTCTCGGCCTCACGGGCCACGAAGACACCGACGAGTTCGCTGACCCGGCTGGCCACCTGTTCCAGGATCGCGGGCGGCAACACGGCCAGAACCTCGCCGACATTGATGTCACGCTGACGTCGCGTGCGCGCAGCTTCCCGCACGATGATCGCCTGCACCGCGGTCGAGGGGTCGATCGTCGGCGCCACGGTGATCCCACCGGCACGCACCATCGGCACGACACCTTCGAGCACCGCACCGCTGGCGACTGCCTGGACGATCAGATTGCGCCACGACACGTCACCGTCGACGATCGTCATGCGGTAGTGACCGTCATCACCCGTTCGTGCCCGTTCGAGCACCTGTTCGACGCCGGACTCGTCGAGATTGATCAGCCGTACCTCGATCTGACGCAGCGGATTCGCCGTGGCGGCGCGCACCGAACCGGCGGCCCGGGCACTGCTGACATAGCCGTCGACAATGATGCTCGCAGTCGGAGCCAGCGGCGACACGGGGTTGTTCGTGTCACCACCACCTCCTCCGCCACTGGTGCCACACCCCGTGGTAAACAACGCCATCGCCACGACGGCAAGCAACAGAAATGCGCGCCCCGGACCGGTCCGACAACAGTTCATCGCCAACAACGCCTCCTCGACAAGGTCGTCCCTCAGTGAGAGGGACGGAATGCATCTCATATCGTTATCGACCAACGAGAAGCCGATCGTGAATCGGCGACCGGTTGACACCAGCCCATCCGTTTGGGGTATCAAGTAAGACAACACACTGAACCGTTCCGGTTTGGTTGGGGGGAGCATAAGCATGGGACTGTTCGACCTTCTTGACTGGATCACCGGCGGCACGCCGACGCCCGCTTCACCGCCGCCATCCGACCCCA
>CAZADH010000124.1:0-17053 GCA_964483805.1 uncultured bacterium | reverse complement strand
GACCGGATACCGCTCCTGCTGGTATCCATCCGCGTTCAGATACTGTTGAAAATAGCCGACGCGGTAGAGCAGGCCGATGCCGACCAGCGGAATCCCCATGTCGGACGCCGATTTGAGATGGTCACCGGCCAGCACGCCCAGGCCGCCCGAGTAGATCGGCACTGACTCGGTCAAGCCGAACTCGGCCGAGAAATAGGCGATCTGCGGATAGTTGGCCGGGCCATGTTTGCGCACGTACCAGGGCTTCTCGGTGAGATAGCCGCGGAATGCCTCGGCCACCCGCTCCATGTGGGCCAGAAAACCTTCGTCGCGGGTCAACTCGTCGAAGCGCTCCTGGCTCACCTTGCCGAGCATCTTCACCGGATTGTGGTGGCACTCCTCCCAGAGGGTCTGATCGAGACGACGCCACAGGTCGAGCGCTTCGGGATGCCAACACCACCAGATATTGGATGCCAGTTCTTTCAACGAACTCAGTTCTTTGGGCAACCGGGGCGCAACCTGAAAAGTCTGGACGGGACGCATGGTTCCTCCTTGCGGAATCACAGGGTGACGAGACTCTTTTTCGTGGCCCCCCGCGGGCCCGAAAAGAGTGCTCTCTTGATAGCACGGCATCGCACCATCGCGCAATACGCTCATGCGCTTGCTGGCAAGCTTGCCGCAGGTTTGCCCCCATGGCTGTCCGCGCCGGGTGCCGGTAATGAGGCCGCCCTATCGCCACGTCCATCGTTCCGCCGCCGCTGCGAAAATTCTGCTACCATGCAACCCTCGAGCAGTCGAAGATGGAAGCAACCGCCAGCGAAACCTCAACCCCAGGCTCCCCCCACGTTCCCGGCCGTCAGCGGTCCGGTGGTGTCGATCTGACCACCGGCAGCGTGTGGCGCCACCTGGTCCGCCTGTCCGTGCCCATGCTGGCGGGCAGTGCAATTCAGACCGGGTACAACTTCGTCAATGCCGTCTGGGTGGGTCGCGGTCTCGGCACCGATGCCATGGCGGCCATCACCGTCAGTTTCCCCATCTTCTTTTTGCTCATGGCGGTCGCCGGCGGCCTGACCCAGGCGGCGGCAATCATGGTTGCGCAGGCCTTCGGGGCCGGCGAGACCGCGCGGGTGCGGCAGGTGGTCCAGAACGCCGCCGTGCTGACGCTCGGGGTGGCGTCCGCGGGGGTGATTGCCGGCGTCGTGTGGGCCGAGCCGATGCTGCGGCTCATGGCCACCCCAGAATCGGTCCTGCCGCTGGCCGTGTCGTATATGCGTCTGTTCATCCTGACCGTGCCGTGCATGTTCGGTCTGTTTCTGTTGTCGTCGCTGCTGCGCGGGGTCGGGGATGCCACGACGCCATTGCACTTTCAAATGGTGGCCCTGTGCGCCGCCGCGGTGCTCGACCCCGTGTTGATGTTCGGCTGGTTGGGGTTCCCCCGGCTCGGTCTGGAAGGCACGGCCTGGGCCAGTATCGCTTCGCAGGGAGCCGCGCTCGTCGCCCTGTTCGTGACGCTGCGCCGGCGTCAACACATTGTATGTCCAGATTGGGTCGGTCTCGCCGCCGATCGCAAGACCACCTGGTCGCTGTTGCAGATCGGCGTGCCGTCAATGCTGCAGCAGGCAATGATCTCCGTGGGCATGATGGTGCTGACCGGATTGGTCAATGCCTACGGTCCCCAGGCTCTTGCCGCCTTCGGCGTGGCCATCCGCATCGATCAACTGGCGTTCATGCCGGCGATGGCCGTGGGCATGGCGGCGTCGTCGTTCGCCGGGCAGAATCTCGGGGCGGGGCGACCCGATCGGGTGCGCCGCGCCTTCTGGGCAGGCCTCGCACTGGCCGGGGGCATGACGTTGTTGGCGGCGATCGTTGCCCTGGTCATGCCCGAGCGGGTATTGCGCCTTTTTGCCGAAGACCCGACGGTGATCTCGCTCGGGGTTGGGTATCTGCATCGCCTGGCCCTGGCCTACCTGATGTTTGCCGTCATGTTTGTGAGCAACGGCATCATCAACGGCGCCGGACACACCGTGGCGACGACCTTCTTCACTCTCGCCGGCATGTGGCTGGTACGGTTGCCCCTGGCTACCTGGCTGTCGAACCACTACCAGCGCATCGAATACGTCTGGCTGGCGATGGTGGTTGGGTTCTTCGTCGGCATGGTCCTGTCGATGGCTTATTACGCATCGGGACGCTGGGCACGGGGCAGGAATGCAATACCCGGTATTGACGGCTAGAAGTTGATCCCGGTGCGCACGGCCGTGTGGGTGTCGTTGGGCGACGGGACGCTGTTGGTGGTCACACCGACCTGCCATTCCCAGAATCCCCACGGGGTCAGGCGGTGCAGGCGGCCCTGCACCTCGTTGGTGCTGGCACGGCCGTCGTTGTAGCGGCTGGTGGTGTAGTTCAGGCCGACGCGATAGTGTCGCAACATCATCTTGCTGGCCTCTGCCGAGAAGCTGTGGCACCACGTTTCCGGCACGTGCTCGTACATGTAGCCCAGGCGGATGCCGTCGCTGAGGCTTCCGAACATGCCGTAGATGAGGTTGCCCTCGTAGAACTCGAAATCTTTGCGGCGGGAGTTGTCGAAGTCAAAGGTCGAGCCGAGTCGGCCTTCGAGATAGATGCGGCCAAAGCCCTTGCCGACCGATGATTCGATGCGGCTGGTGTTGCTTGCGGCAAGATAGAGTCGGTAGTCGGCCGAAATGTCGAGATCGTAGGTGTTGTCGAAAAAATCCAGACTCAATCGGTAGGTGTTGGTGCCGGGTGTGGTGTGATATTCGCCCAACACGTTGAGGCGGGGCCTGAGATTGAAGCCGGCGAGCACGCCGGCGGTGCCGTGCTCGGCGCGGTTCTCGCCTTCCAACGCCAGGAAAGCATAGTCGTTGAACTGGTAGTGAAAACGCGCGCCGTACAGTTGCTGGCTGCGTTGAAACGACTCATAGAACCGGGATACCTGCCCGCCCATGATCCAGGCCGACAATCGTCGCCCATACGGGATCTGGGCCGTGACACCGTCGAGGCCGCTGAAGTGGCTCAGTCCAGTCCAGACGCGCCCGCCTTTGACCTCGAACGGACCCACGAGGTTGTTGCCGCGAAACGAGAGTTGCCAGGGGCGCACCGCCGGTGCCGCCGTCCAGCGGCCTTCCCGATACTTCTCGAGACTCAGCGAGACCTCGCTGACCAGATACGGATCGACCCGGTTCCAGGTATAGCGGGAGACATAGGACTCGCGATACGGGGCGTTGGGGTCGCTGTGGTGGTCGATCCCCAATTCGAACACATGACTGGCAATATTGGGTAAATACAACGGGGCGATCGGCGGATGAGGGCCGCGGCCGTTGGCGCCGTAGGTGCCGTCACCGGGCCAGGCCGGGACCTTCGTTGCCGTCGGCGGCAACGCCGTTGCCACGGCACACGCCAACAGTATCCCAGCAAAAGCGAGCCACAGTGCGCGCGGCAAAGCACCGGGGCATCGGCTGCGCAGAGTCCTGATCCAGGTCATGCCCCCCAACATACCATCGCCGTCAGGCCGGTACAAGACCCTTGCCGGTCGGTCGCAGGTTGGCGTGCTTCCCGAAGAACGGCACCAAAGAAAACCGCCGGGCCCGTGGTGCGGGCCCGGCGGTCGGAAGACGCCAGAAAGGTAATCAGCAGCCCGAAGCGACCTGCTGCCCCAGGCGGCAGAAGGCGATCATGCCGATCGGCAGTGTGACGATCAGACCCAGGCCACACGCCAGGGCTCCGGCCATGATCACCAACATGATGACCAGCGAAGCCACCGCGCCCGGAACGAGATTCCGTTGGACGCCGACCCAGGCCCGTTGCATCGCCTTCATCGGATCGGTCTCACCATTGGCCACCAACCACAATGACGCCGGGGCCAGTGGCATGACGATGAAAGCCGGAATGACCAGGAAGATGCTGGCCACCGAGATGGCCAGGCCGGTCACGACACCGACGACCAGCGCCGGGACGAAAGCATCGAAACCGCTGAAACCGTCGTTGACCGTGATCGGTTGTCCGGCATCGTCTTTCTTCAGGGCGCGCATGTACCCAACCATCAAGGGTCCCATGAGCAAACCGGCGGTGAAGCTGTTGATGATGGCATACAACAGATTGACAACCAGATGAAATACGGGTTGCTTCTTGAACCCGTCAACGCCATAACTGATGCAACTGGACATGTCGGCCGGAATGATCTGCTGGTCGGACACTACGATGCCTCCTCGTGTTGATTGCCGGACGGGCCGGCAAACGTTGCGGTTGTCGCCGGAGCGCCGGAATCACTGCTCGCGCAGATAGAACCAGTTTTCGAGAGCGTGTGGATACTCGACGAGATCGCCCGGGCCAAAGAAGATTGGCAGTTCCGCTTGCAAGCTTTCGAGGCAATCGGACGCGTGTATCAGGTTGTGCGTGATGTGAACCGAGTGGTCACCGCGAATGCTGCCGGGGGCGGCCTTCATCGGATCCGTGGCCCCGACGATCATGCGCACGATCTCGAGCGCATGATCGCCCTCGAGACAGATGACGACGCATGGTGACGAGGTCATGAAGCGGACCAGACGTTGGTAGAAGGGTTTCTCGCGATGCACAGCGTATTGACGTTCCGCTTGTTCGCGGGTCATGTGAAGCAACCGCATTCCGACGAGTTTGAGTCCCTTTTTCTCGAACCGACCGATGATGTCGCCAACGAGCCCCCGGTGAACCGCATCGGGCTTGATGATGACGAATGAGCGATCTCGCGTCATGACTTGCCTTTCCTCGAGTGGATTGAACTGCACGTCATACTACTGCGCTCGCCCACGGTCGGTCAAACCGCCGCAACGTCCGGCGAGACACGCCAACGCAGGCGATGCTTGTCATTCATCGTCATTCCAGACCAGCGTCCGAAGAGCTTTTCCAGGATTGTCGCTAAAAGGATCAGGCCCCGGTCAGAACACCTCTGGCGGGGTGTTCTTTCCGGGGCCCGACAAGCGCCGGACTCGGATTACTCGGTGACGGTCTGCTCGGCGCCGGGCATGACCGGACCTGGAAAAATCAAGAGACCTGGGTACTGGGAGTTGCGAACCGGAGTGTCGTGCGGGTGCCACGACCGGGTGCGGAATCGAGGACCATATTGTCGGCCATGGCTCGCATCAGGAGATGGCCGCGGCCGCGATCGGCCAGGATCTGTTCGGGCTCGGAAGGCGCGTCGTACTCGGTCGAATTGAAGCCGGTACCGAAATCTTCGATGACAACAATGAACTCGCCGCTTTCGATGATGAACTGCGTCTCGACAAACCCATCGGACCGATCACGATACGCGTGCTCGAACGAATTGAGCAGTGCTTCTTCGACCGCCAGTTGCACGCGTCGCGCCCGTTCTTCCGGCATCTCGACCTGCTCGCAGATCTCGCGCAACGTCTGCAATGCGTTGGCCAGATACACGCCGTCCGCGGGCAGCCGCAAAAACACCTGGATGCTGTCTTGCGACAGGTAGATGGACGATTCTTCGCTGCCAACCTGTTGTTCGACTTGCATTTTACCTGGCCTCCACCCTCGCATCCGGCCCGCGTTGGTCGGTTTGCCGATATCGACAGTCACGAGAATTATTCCTTCGAGGCAATGATCTTGACGACTTCTTCCTTGGTCTTGGCCTGCTTGAGTTCATCGAGCAGGTCCTGGTAGCGCAACAATCGGGAGATGCGCGCCAGCAGCTTCAGATACAGAGAACCGGACTCGACCGGCGCAGCAAGGAGGAAGATCAGGTGCACGGGATCACCATCGACCGAATTGAAATCGATGCCCTTGGAGCTGCGAGCGAAGGCGATCGACACCTCATTGACCGTGTTGGCCCGGGCGTGGGGGATGGCAATGCCGGCGCCGATCGCGGTGCTTCCGAGCTTCTCACGCTCGAGCACAGCCTTGACAAAGTGGGTCTGATCGCTCACTTTGCCCTTCGTCGACAGCATGCCCGACAATCGCTCGATTGCATCGTGCTTGCTGCCCGCGTCCAGATCCAACTCGATGAAGCTCTCCTGAAGCAACTCAGAAATCATTGCCGGGCCTCCTGTTCGCATTTCGTCGATGACCGGTAGGTATGCAGGAATCATGCCAACACCGAAAACACACGGAAATAGCCTGTTCGTATGCGTTCCCGGTGGTTGTTGCCGGATGTGTGAATCGCGCACATTGTACCCCGTGTGCGAAAAGCACACGTGTTTGGTGTGCGAAACTGTTCCGTCCTGTTTCCCGAGAAACGATCGCGCGCAGAAACACCCCGGAGCCGTCGGTTACTCGCCCAGTCCGTGCTTGATCAGTTGATGGCGCAGGGCAAACCGGCTCATGCCCAGGAGCTTTGCGGCTTGGCTGCGATTGCCGCCGCATTCGGCCAAAGCGTCCTCGACAATCTTCTTCTCGAGGCCGTTGACGTGGTCCTTGAGCGTGAATCCGGGCGTTGTCCACGGTTTGCTGCTCGGCGCCTCGCTGGTGACCGAGGTTGCCTTGGTTGACACCACGGGTTCACGGTGAGGGCGCACCGCCTCCGGCAAGCTCGAAAACTGGATGAGGTTGCCCTGCTCGAGAATCGTGGCGCGCTCGACGATGTTCTTCAGCTCACGCACATTGCCGGGGAAGGCATAGTGCGACAACCCTTCGAGAACGCCGGGAGCGAAACCCGAAACGTTCTTTGACATCGCGCGGCGAAAGCGTTCCAGAAAAGCCTTGGCCAGCAGGGCGATGTCCTCGGGATGGTCGCGCAGCGACGGCATCTTGATGGAAAACACGTTGAGGCGGTAATACAGGTCACGGCGCCAGTTGCCTTCTTCCATGGCCTTCTCGAGATCGGTGTTGGTGGCCGCGATGACCCGGACATCGACCACGATGTCGGTGTCGCCACCAACGCGACGGAACCGGCGTTCCTCGAGAACGCGCAGAAGTTTGGCCTGCAGATGCGGCGACAGATCACCGATCTCGTCGAGGAACAACGTGCCGCCGTTGGCCAGTTCGAACAGCCCCTTTTTCTGGCGTTGCGCGTCGGTGAATGCACCCTTCTCGTGGCCGAAAATCTCGCTCTCGAGCAGGGTCTCGCTGACCGCCGCCGCGTTCACGTCGACGAACGGTTTGTGCTTCCGCGTGCTCTGAAGATGAATCTGGCGGGCGGCCAGCTCTTTTCCCGTGCCCGATTCTCCGCGAATCAGCACCGTGGTCTTGTCGCTCTGGGCGGCCATCGCGATGTGCTGTCGCAACTGCCTGACCTTGAGCGACTCGCCGAGAATCTGACAATACTCGTCCTCGACCCGCTCCCGGATCCGCGAAAACTGGCTTTTGAGCAGCATCGACTCGCGAATGTGCTCGATGAGTTGGTGCACCTCGGCGAGATTGTAGGGCTTGGTCAGGTAGTCGTAGGCCCCACGCTTCATCGCGGTCACCGCGGTGTCGACGTCGCCGAAGGCGGTCATCATGATCACCGGTACCGAGGGGTCCAGCTCACGCAGACGCGGCAGCAACTCGAGACCGTTCATGTCGGGCAGTCGGATGTCGAGCAATACAATGTCTGCACCATGCTCGGCAAACCAGATCAGGGCCGGCTCGGCGGCAGGAAAATCGTGGATCGTGCAATCCGACGAGGCCAACGCCTGCCGCAAGGTCCAGCGGATCATGTCCTCGTCATCGACGATGAGAATCTCGATTGACATCGGAGTCGGTTCAGCCGGCAACCACAGCGGAACGTAGCAACGCCGCGACCAGGCGCGGCCGGTCGCTCTCGGGCAGATTGGCGAACAAAGTCAGGAAGGCGGTATACAAACCCTTGGCGCGAACCTCGGCCAGTTGCTCGATGAACTCGGCGCGAACCTCGGCCTCGTCTTGGGCGATGATGCCGCGACAGGCAGCCTGCAGAGCGGCCGGCGACCCGATCTTCAACAACGCCTTCAACGCGTGGCGGCGGGCGCGCACCGACAGGTCGGTGGTCAGTCGATCGAGGGCGGTCAGATGCGTCTCGTCGCCGGTGCGTTGCAGGAGAATACGGTGTATTGACGAGCGCACGGCGCCGTCCTCGTCGGTCAGGAGTTGTTGCAGTTGCTTGGGTGACTCGGCGCCCATGACCGCGTCGAGCGCCTCCACCGCGTGATAACGCACCTGCCAGTGCGAATCCCGCGTGCTGCCCAACAAGACCGGCAGAATCTCTTGTTGGCCGAGCGCGCCCAGAGCCCGGATGATCGCGCCGCGCAAACGCGGCGACGCCGCTTCGTGCAGGGCTTTCTTCAAGACGCCCATCGAACGCGGATCTGCCAATTCATACACCGTTTCGAGGGCGGCCAGGGCAACTTCCTCGACGCTGTCGTTGGCCAACCCGAAGAGTGGTGCCAGGTCGTCGAACTTCATGTAGCGGAAAACGACCGCCACCATGCGCCGGCGTGCACTGTCTTCATGCGTCGCAAAGGCCACGATGTCTTCGATTTTGTTGAGCCCGAGCAGTTCGTGGAACGCTACGGCGGGCAGCGACGGTCGCAACTTGATCGGCTTCCATTCGCGGAAATCGAAAAACGGTTGGGCATCATGGTGAATCGTCTCGTCGACGTAGATCTGCGAGTCGCCGGCCGCCTCGGCCAACGTCTCAGCCATGAATACCGGCCGCCCCGCCAACGTGGCGCCGCCGCCAACGCCGCGGCGCAGCAACCACACCTTGCCACGGGCCACGCCACAACCAATGCGCGCCTTGACCTTCGCCAGCATCGGCTCGCGGTCGACCGCCTTGCGCATGCGCAACACCAGGTCTTGCAGAGTCACCAGTGCCTCGAACAGCGGTTCGTCCCGTTGTCGGTCAAACCCGAACAGCCAGAACCGCTGCAGGTTGTGACCCAAGACCGGCGTGAGCGGGAACGTGGCGCGCTCGGGGGCCAGTACGTCGTCGATCAACCGCAGGACCGCGACGAGATCGGCCTCCGAGTTGAGCTCCTCGACCGCAAAGCGAGCCTGCACCATGGCCACCACGGCCTCACGATTGTCGGACCCGGTGATCGGTGCTGGTGCCTGTTCGGCCAGCAAACGCAGTTGAAAATCTTCCTCGCTGCCTGGCTCGGGGGTGGCCTTGGCCGCCGGTCCCGAGGTCGATGGCGCCGAGCGCACTCGTCGGCCGCTTGCCGGCGGGTTGGCCGCCGTCGTCTGGGCAATGACGGTCGTCGAGACCGGCGCTGCGGGCACGCCGTCGGCGGTCGCAGGGGGCGGCTCCGGCGTCGCCAGCGCTGCGCTGGTTGGACCCGTTGGGACCGGATTCTCACCGGCGGGGGCCGACGACGGCCCGGTGTATTCGAGAGGTCGGTCGAGTTCTTCGTCATCCTGTGAGAACACCACAAACACAATGAGGATGACGATCAGCGCCCCGATCACCATCAGTATCGAGTTCAGCACCCGGGCCTCCTCTGTGCCGCCGGCACGCTCAATGCCCGGATCGACGACGTCACTTTGATGACGCTCAACCGTGCCGATATCCGAGGCGTTGGATCAGATGTTCGCGCCGCCGCCACTGCGGCGTCACTTTTACCCACAGCTCCAGGAAGATATCACGCCCCAACAGCCGGTTCAACTCCAGACGGGAAGCGGTTCCGAGCGCCTTGATCGAGGCTCCGCGTTCGCCCAGCAGGATCTTCTTGTGGCTCTCGCGCTCGACGTGCAGCACCGCGCGCACGTACGTCTTGCCGCCCTCCCGCTCCTTGAATTCTTCGATCTGGACCGCAACCGAATGCGGGATCTCGTGAAAGTACCGTAATAATACCTGTTCGCGCACCGCCTCGCCGACGATGTCGCGCTCCGGTTCCAACGTGTACAGGTCGGCGTCGTAGGCGTGGGGCCCCTCCGGCAGGTGGGCGACGAGCGTCGTCAGCACCGCGTCGAGCCCCTGGCCCTTTTTCGCGGAAACCGCCATCACTCCGGCAAATGGATGAACCGTCGCATATTGGTCGCGCAGGAGCGCCAACCGTTCGCACAGGTCGGTGGCCAGTCCGGCGGTGCCGACAATGCCGTCGACGCCATTGGTCATCGTCTTGTCGGCCGCGTCGCGGGTGGTGCGCGCCTGTGCAACCGCCTGGTGCGTCGGTCGCCAACGGCCGCCGCGGCCCCGCCCTCCCGCGGGTTTGGGTGCCATCGCGTCGGTCTTGGTAAACACCAGGACAATCGGGCAGTTCAGTGGGGCCCGGGTGGCGCTCTTCTTTTTGCGCTCGCCATCCGGAGCCTGGGGACCGGCCGCCGCCGGGGTCAATCCCTTCAGTTCCGCCAGGTGGGCGGCGTCGGCCTCGGGATCGGCATCGGCGGGGTCCACCAGATACAACGCCACCACCATCCCGCCGACCGCTTCGTGAATCTCGTCCAGCATGAACGCGTCGAGGGCATGTCGGACGGCATGCAACCCCGGCGTGTCGCAGAACACCAACTGGTTCTCGTCAGTTGTCAATACACCGAGAATACGTTTTCGCGTGGTCTGTGGTCGGGGGCTGACGATACCGACCTTCTCGCCGACCAACGCATTGACCAGCGACGACTTGCCAGCATTGGCGCGACCCAGGACGCCGACGCAACCGAACCGGGTGACCTTCGCCGTTGCGGTGGTGGTCATTGGGTGCTGTCCGCGTCAGGATCGGCCGCGTCGGTTGGAGAACCGGCCCCTGTCGTGGCCATGGCCGTTCCAGTGGCCGTCTCCAGCGAACCCGACACGGCAACGGTCGTGCTTGCGGGCGCTGCCGGTGGCGCGGCTGCTGTCACGTTGGCCAGCGGCGGATCGAAGGTGACCCGGTTGGTCGAACCGACCACCTGGATCAACAGCGTCTTGTTGTCCGGAAACACGACCTCACGGCCCTGGTCGTCCCGATAAATCGTGCGCTCCTTGAACGTCTTCTTCGACCACTGCCCCTGGCCGATCATGCCGTTGGCCAGGTAATAGGCTCGGCCGGTCGCCTTGAACGGAATCTCGAGGTGCCCCTTGCTGTCGGCCACCTTGACCTGCGCCTCCTGGATGATCACGGCTGCGGCGGCAACCGGCTGGTTTGTCACCCGGTCCCGGTGAAACTCGTTGTTCATGTAGCGCTCGTACATCTTGGTTTGTGGGTTGTAACGAAGGTCGAGGGTGTAGTTGCCATGATACCGAATCGACGCCGCGCGATTCGGCGTGGTGAACGCGGTCGGAATCGGCCCGAAGCGGGCGGCCAGCCGTTGTTCGGCAACTTCGGCCGAACACTTGCGCTCTTTCACGAACGTATCGATGAGCGCCGGCATCTTCGTATACAGGTTGTGCGGTGCCTTCCGGGTGTTGTCGCGGAAGAACGGACCGCCGTACGCGATCTCGTCGACGCTGGCGATACCCAGCTTGGTCAAGGTGTCGTATCCCTCGGAGCTCGAACCACAATGTGCATACATGGCATCGACCTCGAAAGCGCGCGCCGGAAAATACGGACGGCAACTGCGGACCGGCCCCAGGGTGCCCGCCATGTGGTAGTAAAGGGCCATGAACCGGGTGATGCCGCCCTCGACCGGCATCTCGTAGATCACTTCTGCTTCGGCCAATCCTGTGTGGGGACGGGATTGCCGGTGGTTCTCGATCATCAGTGCGAGCGGGCGCATCGCCGGTCCCGGCCGCGAAACGTAACCCGCTTCCGTGCCCCCCGGGCCTGAAGGCGTGATCGGAGGCGTGATGCTGACCGCGTTCGTCGCCGGGCTGACGGCCGCCACGTCGACGGCGGAAACCGGTGTGGCCGGCGAAGTGGCAATGGGGGCAGCGATCGGTGCTGCGGCCGTCGTCATCGGGGCCGGTACGGTCGGAGCAACGACCGACGGAACCACGGGTGGCGCCACCGGTCGGGGCGATCCGGTGGCGACGGCGACGGCCACCTGCACCGGCTTGGGCGCCGTGCCGGCGTGATTCGCATCGGGCGGGGGCGTCACTGGGGTTGTCGGTACGGTCGGCACCGTGGCGATGGGAGTCGATGGGAGGGCGGGGCGTGCGGGCGCAGCGATTGACACCGGCAACGGCGTGGGTTCGCGCACCGGCAACAGGATGGGGGCGGCCGGCGTCGGTGGCGTCGAGTGCGGGATCGCCTGCGCTGCCGAGGCAGCGGCTGCCAACAAGGCCGGCGGCAACGTGATCGTGCTGGTTGGAATCGCCGGGGGTGTGACGGGCGCCGCGGGCTTTGTTGGTGGAGGATCGCCGGGTCTGGGCGTCTGCGCGACCGGCGGGTGGGTAGTCGTTGCCGTGCCCGAACCGCGGACGCGGTTGCTGACCACGGTCAGTAACTCGTACGCTTGATACCGCTGTTGTTCGAGCTTTTCCCGGTAGTACAGGCCCAACCGGTCTTGGCTCGGCCCGAACAATGCGTCGGTGGCCCGACTCAGGTTGGACCAGCGGTCTGAGAGCGCCTGGGCCGGGGCCGCGTCCGGCTTGTAGTCGGCCTCTGTGGCTTGTTTTTTCAGGCCGTCGATCAAGAACGCCCACTGGTCGCGCAGATCGACGTACCGTTTCATCTCGACCAGTGACTGGGCCGCCGCCGGGGTGCCCGGCGCGAAACCGGGGACCCATGGCGAAACGATGCCCAGCATCGCCAATCCAGCAATCATCACGATCTTCTGCATGCGCAACACAGTCATTCTCTTCGTCCTTGTCGGGTTTGCCGGCAATCGTTGCAACGATTGCCGGTGTATTTACTTAATGGGGAATCGTGAAATCCTCGCCACTCTCCGCGGCCGGCGGGAGAGACCCCGGCGGCTGGGGTTGGATCAGGCCGCCCGAGATGATCATCTTCATCGCTTCTTCATAGGTCATGGCCGTGTCGATGACCTTCTCCTGATTGACGATCAAAAGGTATCCGGAGGTCGGGTTCGGCGTCGTCGGCACAAAGACGTTGCACATGGTGCGTCCGGCGAATTCGCTGCACAAATGGGAGGGAAAGGTGCCGGTCAAGAACCCGATCGACCAACTGTTTTCTTTGGGAAACTCGACCAAGACGACGCGATTGAACGACACGGCCTGCTGTTGTTTGAACAGGATGTCGTTGATCTGCTTGGCCCCCTGATAGATGCTGCGTGCCACCGGCAGGCTCTCGAGCAGCGTGTCGAGATAGTGCAACAGGCTGCGGGTGATCCAGTTCTGCGCCACCATGCCGACAAAAATGAACAGAATGACCGTGGCCAACAAACCCAGGCCGAAGATCCGGGTGCCGAAGGTCGAGGCCACCAGGTTCCCGAGGATGTTGTCGGCGAAGTCGAACAACAAGAACGTGATGTAGATCGTGACTGCCATCGGCACGACCAACACCATGCCGGTGAAAAAGTACGTGCGCAGGAACGTGTAGACATCTTCGAGCAACCGCAACAGGTGCTCGAGAATCTGGGTGAAACGATTGCTGTCCATGCGCTCAGGACGCGATGCTTGCCCTGTCCCAAACCGCTTTGGGGGCGGCCATCCATGACAGCACCCGCCCACTGCACACATCGTGTGCGGGCGTCGGTTTGGTCAAGGTGGGCAGGTGCATGCGGTGCCCATTATCTCATACCCGGTGCACGCTTTCAAACCTGGGGGCACGCGTCGAGGGCCATGCACTCGACGGCTTGGGCAGCCATTGGCCGCGGCGTCGCGCGGATCACGACTGGGTCTGAATACCCGCCAATTCCGGCTTCGTGTGCGGCACGATCTTCACCCGCGTGATGCGGTTGCCCTTCATGTCATGGACGATGAGTGTGGCGTCGGCGGTCTCGACCCGTTCCTGGGGCTTGGGGATCCGCCCAAGCAGTTCGAGAACCAGGCCACCGACCGTATCACTGTCTTCGTGTGCGAAGGCGATGTCCAGTTCGTCCTCGATGTCGCGAATCGCCACGTGCGAGTGCACCATCAGGCTGCGGTCTTCACAGCGAACGATCGGGGGTTCTTCGGTGTCAAACTCATCGGCGATCTCGCCCACGATCTCTTCGAGCAGGTCTTCGAGGGTCACGATGCCCGAGGTGCCGCCAAACTCGTCGACAACGATCGCCAGGTGGATCTTGCGTTTCTGGAACTCGCGCAGCAGATCGTCGAGTTTCTTCGTCTCGGGCACGAAATACGCGGGGCGGACGTATTTCTTCAAGGCGAAATCGGTCGACAATACATCGTAATTCATGAACAGGTCTTTGATATAGAGAATGCCCTCGATCTTGTCGATGTTGTCGCTGAACACCGGGATGCGCGAGTGACCCTCCTCGCGGATCATCTTCAAGACCTCGTCGATGTTGGCCGACAACGGCAAGGCTCGCACATCGAGGCGCGGTTTCATCACCTCACGCACGATCGTGTCGCCGAACTCGAACACCGAACTGATCATCTCTTTTTCGTCGCTGGCAATGATGCCGGCCTCTTCGCCGAGCGAGAAATAGGTGTCGATCTCCTCCATCGAGATCGTCGAGCCCATTTTCTCGTTCCAGTTGGCCCCGGCTGGGAAGAACAGCCGCATGCCGCCCGCCACCACAACGGTGAAAGGAGTGCAACACAACAGCAATACACGCAATGGCAGCAAGGTGAACGACGCCAGGCGCAGAGCATGTTGGATGGCAATGGTCTTGGGCACGATCTCACCGATCAACAGGATGATCAGCGTCATGATCAGGGCGGCGATGATCACTCCGGTCTGATTCGGGCTCGCAAACGGGATCGCTTCCGACCACGGTGCCGTCTCCAGCCAACGCAGCGACAGGCGCGTGGCCAGGACGGTGGCAGCGACATTGGCCAGGGTCTTGCCCAACAACAGGCTCATCAACAAGCTTTGTTTGTCAGCGAGCAGCGCGAGGATCGGCGCGGCATGCGGATGCCCCTCCTCCTCGAGCTTTTTGAGGCGGAGTTGCGACAACGAGAAATACGCGGTCTCGATGGCCGAGAACCCTGCTGATGCTACCAGCAGAGCCACGAAGACCAGAGCGTAACTCACGTCACTCACAACGATTTCCTCCTCGGGCAGCTCGGCACAATTTGATCACGATTGGCGGTGATGCGGCGGCTCAGTGGTCGACGCGGCCGATGACCGTGGCCGATCCCTGGCAGACATGGGCCAGGAGGCGCTTGTCCGCCAGAAAGTTGCACAGCACTTCCTCTTTCTTGCGCATCCGTTGCCGGTTGGCCGGGGTGTCGTGGGTCTGCCCCAGCAGGTGCAGCACCCCGTGAATCAACAGAAACGCCAGTTCCAGTTCGAGCGGATGCCCCAGGTTCTGTGCCTGTCGTTGCGCCATCTCGACCGAAATGACCACATCGCCGAGTACTTCGATCTCGGCCTCGAAATGGCCCCGGCCCATCGGAAACGACAGCACGTCGGTGGGCGCGTTGACATCCCGGTAATCGCGGTTGAGCTTCTGAATGAAGTCGTCGTCACAGAATACCAGCGACAGTTCGACTGCGGCGTCGGCCGCATAACCCTCGAAAGTGAGGATCTCGGTGCAAATGCGCACCAGGCGGCGACGATTGAGACGGAGCCGCTTCTGTTGGTTACTGATGAGTACTTCCAACGACGCCTCCCTTCGGTTGGTTCGACAACAGGCCGGGATAATCGACCCGGGCGTGATACATGCTGCTAATCACATTGACGAAGGTCTTTTCGATGCGCTCGATCTCTTTCAGGGTCAGGTCGCTCTGATCGAGCTGACCTTCGTCGTTCATCTTGTTGCCCATGATCTTCTTGACCAATCCTTCGATCGCCGGTCGGGTGTGCTGGGGCAGGGTGCGGACCGCGGCTTCGACAGAGTCGGCGAGCATGACGATGGCCGTCTCTTTGCTCTGGGGTTTCGGACCCGGGTAGCGAAACTGTTCTTCATTCACCGCCTCACTGTCGGAGCTGGTGCGGGCCTGATGGTAGAAGTAGGTGATCAGGGTCGTGCCATGGTGTTGCGCAATGAACGGCAGGATCGTGTCGGGCAGATCGTACTCCCGCGCGATGTCGAGGCCGTCGCGGATGTGCCCGATCAGGATCAGGCTGGACATGTACGGCGTGACCCGATCGTGTGCGTTTTTTTCGGACTGGTTCTCGGCGAAGTAACTCGGTCGGCGCAGCTTGCCGATGTCGTGGAAATAGGCGCCGATCTTGGCCAGCAGACCATCGGCGCCGATCTCTTTGGCGGCCGCTTCCGACAAGGTGCCGACATTCAGGCTGTGATGGTAGGTGCCGGGAGCTTCGCTGGCCATGCGCAACAGCAACGGCTGCGACAGATCGGCCAGTTCGAGCAGCTTCGAGTTGGTCGACAACGTGAAGAAATTCTCGAGGAACGGCAACACGCCATTGGCCAGAATGGCCGACAGCAAACCATTGATGAATCCAGCCCCGACGAACAGACCGATGCTGAGGTTGAGCAGGTCGGTCGACTCGGCATCGACCAGCAACAGCCCGAGAAGCGCGACCACATTGGCGCCGCCAATGGCAAGCCCGCACACGCTGACCTGCCGGCGGAAATTGCTGTCGCGGCCCACGAACGACCAGGCGAGAATACCCGCCAGACCGCCGAACAACCCGACAATGGAAAAGCGGGCGCCCAGGTCGGTGACCACGAACGAGAGGATGCCCAACAAGAGTTGTTGGAAAATGGCGATCTGGCCGTCGAGCAGAATCGCCATCAGGAGCCCCGCGGCCGGCAGCGGCGAAAAGATGATCAGCGCCTGACTGCTGTCGTGACCCGGCGTGAACAGGAAGAGCACCTTGTTGAGAATCAGGGTCAGCAACATGATGCCGTAGAGTAGGTTCAGTTGCGGCGGGTTGCGCAGCAGGTCGCGGCGATAAGCCTTCAGGTGGATCAAGGTAACCACCGTGATCGCCAGGGCAATGAGGAAATTGCCGATCAGGCGCCGGACCCAGTTCTTGTGCAGATGCGCCTGCAGTTTCTCGAGCAGATACATATCGCGCTTGTCGATAATCGTGCCTGCATCGATGATTTTTTCGCCCTTCTTCTTGGTCACCATGACCGGTTGAATCCCTTCGCTGGCGCGTTTGCGTCGCTTGAGCGTCTCCTCGGCATTCTCGGTGGCGTTGGGGATGATCAGCGCCTGCAGCAGATCGCGAGCGATCGATTGCAGGCGGGCGCCGCGCAGATTGGCCTGGGCCCGCCG
>CAZADH010000123.1:15302-17208 GCA_964483805.1 uncultured bacterium | reverse complement strand
CTCGATAGGGTCCGGGCGGTGGTCGACCTGGTGAAACGCAAGGGTTTGCGGGTCGGTGGCAACTGCATTCTCGGGTATCCGGGCGAGACACTCGCGACCCTGCGTGAGTCAGTCGATTACCTGCGCAGTCTCGATCTCGACTCGAGTGCGATCGTCAATCTGATTCCTTTCCCGGGCACCGAGGCCAGGGCTTTGTGCGAGCAGAACGGTTGGCTGACGCCGGCGGCGGCCGAGCATGGCAACTATTACTTCCGGTTCTGGGACCCAATTCCGCTGGTGGCCACACCGAGTTTGAGTGCACAGGGATTGCGGCGCGAAATGCGTCGCGCCTACCGCCGTCTCTATCTGCGTCCGGGGGTCATGCTCGGGATCGCCGCCTCGCTGCTGGGTGTGCGCTGAACGTGGCGCATTGTCGCCCGGCCATCGCGGCGGGGTGTGCTATGATGCATGTTGTATGGATGCAAAGACTGCCAATCGATGCTGGTACGACCGCCTCGGTCCGCGCTACGAAAGGGTCGACGGGCGGCGCACGCCGGCGTTGCAGGACTGGCTTCGCGGTCGGTTGCGCGCGTTGCTCGACCGGGTTCCCCCGCCGCAGCATGTGGCCGCAGGCGCGGTGCGGGTCCTCGATCTCGGGGCGGGGGGAGGGTGGGTCGGCCGGGCGTGGCACGGCCTCGGCGTCGAAGCGATCGGGCTCGATCTGTCGCCGGCCATGGCTGGCGCGGCGCGGGCCCAGTATTCACTCAGCCTCGCCGGCGACGTCGACCACCTGCCGGTCGTAGACGGGGCGATGGCCGTGGTAACGGCGTTCGCAACCTTGCACCACCTTGGTGACTTTGCGGCAATGGCGCGCGAGGTCGCGCGCGTGCTGGTGCCGGGTGGCTGGTTCTATAGCGATCACGACCTCGATGGTCGCTTCTCCCGGCGATACCAGGGGTTATTACGGTGTTATCGCTTTGTTGCCGGTGGTCTGCGCCGCCGGCAGTATGCTGCCGGCGAAGCCGAAATGGAAGACGCAGCGGAATGTCATGCCGCGGGTTTGCCGACCGAGATGGTCGCCGAGGCCTTGCGGGGCGCAGGACTGCAGGTGACCCTCGAGTGTCACGGTTATGGTCTTGCGCCCTGGGCCGACTGGTGGTGGGGCGATCGTGCCTGGCCGGCCGGCCGGGCGCCCCTGGTGGCGATTCGGGCGCAGAAAACGTGCGCGCCTGCGCCAGAAATTGGCCAGGCCGGCGGCGGCGGTGACCGTGAGGCCGAGGGGTCACCGGCCCGGCGTTTTTCGGGTCCGGGCGTCAGCCCGATGCGGTCGCACGTCACGGCGCATATTCGGCGAGGAACCGGGTCATGAAGGTTCTGTTGCTCAACCCGCCGGATACCCATACTGCGCGGATTTCGCGGGGGTTCAACGTCAGCATCGGCACCACCGGGTTGTTCCCGCCGCTGGGGTTGTTGGCCCTGGCGGCCTGGGTGCGGCGCGATGCCCGATTCTCGGTGGCCGTGCTCGACGCGATCGGAGCGCAACTCGACCTGGCCGCTATCGAGGCCAGGTTGGTCGATACACAACCCGATGTCGTCGGCCTGGGGGCATTCACCTACACGTTTTACGATGTATTGCAGATGGCGCGCCTGGTCCGACGGGTCGTGCCGCAGGCGCGCATCGTCGTCGGGGGGCCGCACACCCAGTTATTCGCCCGCGAAACCCTGGCCCACCCCGAGTTCGACGTGCTGGTGCTGGGTGATGGCGAAGAACCGTTCCTGGCCCTGCTTGACGCCTGGGCGCGCGGGGAAGCGGTGCCACGGATCCCCGGTCTGGCGTTTCGCAGTGGCGCCGAGGTCGTCGTCGGCCCGCTGGCCGTGTTCAAGAACCTCGATCAATTGCCGATTCCCGCCTACGACCTGGTCGATG
>CAZADH010000123.1:857-15292 GCA_964483805.1 uncultured bacterium | reverse complement strand
TGCCGACCTGTATCGCAGTACGTTTGGGCGTGGTGGCCGCACGCTCACGGTGGCCTCTTCGCGGGGGTGTCCGTTTCAATGCACGTTCTGTCAGGTGCTCGACCGGCATTACCGCGCGCACAGTCTCGACTATCTGCTGAACCTGGTGCGTTGGGGCATCGCCAACGGGTATCGAAATTTCTACTTCTTCGACGACCTGTTCAACATCACGGCGGCGCGGGTCGAGAAGTTTGCCGCGGCGCTGCTCGCCGAGAAATTGCAGATCAATTGGGTGTTTCGCGGACGGGTCGACCAGGTGACCGAGCGCATGTGCCGACTGGCCCGGCAGAGCGGTTGCGTGCAGTTCATTCTGGGTGTCGAGGCCCACACCGATGCCGATCTTCTGGCCATCAAGAAGCGCATCACCATGGCGCAGGTGCGGGCCGCGGTGCGTTGTGCGCGGCGCCACGGGCTGGAGACGAGCACCAACTGGATCATCGGCCTGCCGACCCATCGGTCCACCGCCGATCTCGACGACATGATCGACACGGTCATCCGCCTGCGGCCGGACTACGCGATGTTCACGATCTTGCAGTTATTGCCGGGGTGCGAGATGTACGATGTGGCGGTGCGCGAGGGTCAGGTCGACCCCGATGCCTGGTCGCGGTTCGTGCGTAACCCGGTGCCGCATTACCAGATTCCGTTTTACGACCGTACTATTACCGCGGCCGACCAGGAGCGCTACTATCGCCTGATGCACGAGCGCTTCTACCGGCGTCCTGCCTACATCCTGCGGCGCCTGTTGCGGCTGCGTTCACTCGACGAACTGCGCAACAAGGCGCGTGCCGGGCTGGCGATCCTGGGGGTGAAGTGATGGCCCGCGTATTGCTCTATTCGGCGCCTTATCTGCCGGGCTACATGCGCAACGCGCGGTGCGACTTCGTGTCGTTGTCGGCGACGCAGTGGTACCCGATTTTGCTGGGTTGGTGTGGGGCGTGGCTCGAGGGGCTGGGTCACACGGTGCGGTTGCTCGATGGGCCGGCCGCCGATCTCTCGGCGGCGGCGGCGGTGGGCGAGGCGGTCGCGTTCAAGCCTGACCTGATCGTGCTCTACGTCGGACGGTTGAGCCTCGAAAGTGATCTGGCGCAGTTGGCCGAGATGCAGCGCCGGTGTCCGGTGCCGGCGATCATCGTCGGTCCGTATGCCAATATTGATCCAGACAAAGTATTGCAGCTCGCGCCGGCCGGCGTGCCGATGGCGGTGGGGCCGTTCGACAGGCAGGTGGCGGCGATGGCCGATGGCGTGGCGGTTCGCGCCATCCCGGGGCTGAAGTGGCGCGAGGCCGACGGCAGCGTCACCGACACCGGGCTGTTCGTGTGGCAGACCGAGGCCGAAGTGGCGGCGATGCCGTTTGTCTCGCGGTTTCTCGCGCGCCAGGTGCGGCCCGAGTGGTATCGCACCCCGTCGGAGCCGTTTCCGTACATGGACATGATGACCGGGCGTGGCTGCGCCTGGGGCCGCTGCACCTTCTGCCTGTGGGTGCACACGTTCATCCGTGGGCCGGTGTATCGACAACGGCCGATCGAGCACGTGGTCGCCGAGTTTCTCGCGATCGAGCGCGAGATGCCGCAGGTGCAGGCGGTGATGATCCAAGACGACACCTTCACCGCAGAGCGGGCGCAGGCGTTTGCCGCCGCCAAGGTGCGGGCCGGCAGTCGGTTGCCCTGGTCGTGCTACTCTCGGGCCAATATGCCTTACGATGTATTGCGATCGATGAAGGCGGCCGGATGCTTGAATCTGCATGTTGGCTTCGAATCGGGCTCCGATCGCATTCTGCGACAGATCGGCAAGGGCGTGACCGTGGCCGACATGCGGCGGTTCGCGCGCGATGCGCACCGGGCCGGGGTGCGCCTGCACGGCGACTTCATGATCGGCTACCCCGGCGAAACCGAAGACGAAGTGCGTGCAACGCTGCGCCTGGCACTGGCCATGGACCCCGACACCGTGCAGTTTCAGACGTTGATTCCGTTTGTCGGCACACCGCTGCACCGGCTGATGCACGGCAACGGGTGGCTCGACGCCAACGGCGAGCCCGACATGCCGCAACTGTCGCGGGCCCGCATCCGCGAGCTGGCGAAGCAATGTTACCGCCGCTTCTATCTCTCGGCCCGTTACGCGCTCAAGTGCGTGCGTTCACCCCGGATCCACCTGGCCGGCAAGGCCAAGACGATTGCGGTCGGGTTGAAGTCGATGCTGTTTTGACAAGGGTGCAGCCGCACCGCGGTTTGGTGGCGTGGCAACGGGACGACCCGGGAATGCAATACGGTGTATGCATGAGTGGTCTCCGGTACACCCCTGGCAGTGACCAACCGGCGTCAGATCTCGATCTGGTTGCCGAACTCGACGACGCGGTTGGGTGGAATGTTGAAGAACATCGTTGGCGGGCGGGCGTTGCGCGACATCAGGCAGAACATCCACTTCGACAGACTGTTCATCACTGATTGGCCGGTGCGCAGGATGGTTTCACGGCCGAGGTAGAAGCTGGTGTCGTTGATGTCGGTCTTGAAGCCCAGGGTGTTGGCCTGGTGGAAGATGTCGGGGACATTCGGCGTCTGCATGTAGCCGAAGCGGGCAATCAACTGGGTAAAGCCGAGTTTGAGTGGCATGATGGCGATCCGCTCATTCAGTGGCACCTCGGGGATGTCCTCGGTGACGATCGAGAGCAGAACGATGCGTTCGTGCAATACTTTGTTGTGCTTGAAGTGGTGCAGGAGCACCAGCGGCACCACGTCGATGTTGCCGGTCATGAACACGGCGGTGCCGGGGACGCGGGCGGTGTGGGTCGTGGTCACCGAGTCGAAGAACTGCGACAGCGGCAGCAACGACCCTTTGATGCGTGCATACAACGCAGCACGGCCACGGTTCCAGGTGGTCATGCTGGTGTAGATCAGCGTACCGATCAAGATCGGCACCCAGCCGCCGTGGGGGATCTTGCCGGCATTGGCCAACAGGAACGGGAAATCGAAAGCCAAGAATGAGAGCATCAACAGGACCGACCATTTGACCGGCCACCCCCAGATGCGGTTCGACACGCCGAGCATCAGGATGGTGGTGATCGTCATCGTGCCCATGACCGAGAAACCGTAGGCCGCGGCCAGGTTGCTGGACTTCTGAAAAGCGAGCACGAGCAGACAACTGGCGAACATCAGGAAGAAGTTGACCTCAGGTACATAGATCTGGCTACGCGCGTCGCGGGAGGTATGCACGATGGTAAGGCGCGGCGTGTAGCCCAGTTGCATGGCCTGTTGCGCAATCGAGAAAGCCCCCGAGATCAACGCCTGCGACGCCACGATGGCGGCCGCGGTGGCCAAGAACACCATTGGATACAGCAGGGGTTGCGGGACGAGTCCGTAGAAAATGCTTTCGCGCACGGCTTCGCCGTGGAGCAGCAATAGCGAGGCCTGACCCAGATAGCACAGCACGAGTGCCGGGTAGACCACGGCGTACCAGGACAGCACGATCGGGCGGCGGCCGAAGTGGCCCATGTCGGCGAACAAGGCCTCGGCCCCGGTGAAACACAGGATGACGGAACCGAGCAACAGAAACCCATGCCAACCATGACGGACGAACATCGAGATGCCGTGCATCGGATTCAGTGCCGCCAACGAGGCCGGTGCTTGCACGATCCAGTAAAGGCCGAGCAGGCCAATCGAAACGAACCACGCCATCATCGTTGGGCCGAAAATCGCGCCGACGCTCGAGGTGCCGCGCCGCTGGACGAGGAACAGCACGATCAGGATGAACAAGGTCAGGGGAACGATGACCGGCTGGAACGCCTTGGTCGCAACCTCGAGACCCTCGATGGCGCTCAATACAGTGATTGCGGGGGTGATGATTCCTTCCGACAACAACAGCGAGGTGCCGATCAAACCCAGTGGGACGAAGTATTTCTGCAACCACTCGAGCGAATCACCGCTGCCGGGCCGACGCGTGCGCAAGAGTGCGACCAGGGCGATGACGCCGCCCTCGCCATTGTTGTCGGCCGACATCACGAAGGTGATGTATTTGTAGACGACGACCAGCGTCAGCGACCAGAAGATGAGCGAGGTGATGCCGAGAATGTTCTCGGGGGTTATGTGCAGGCCCATGCGCGGGTTGAAGCACTCGTTGAACGTGTAGAGGGGCGACGTGCCGATGTCGCCGTAGACGACCCCGAGGGCTCCGAGCGCCAGCCAGAGAAAGCGATCGAGGGGCACCGTCCCTTTGGCAACATGGCCATCGCTGTGCGCTGCGCTGCCAACATCGTCGTGGCCATTGCCTGGGCCACGTTCGCTGCCCAGCACGCGCCGATCGATGACCGGCGGTTCGTCTCGGGATTCTGGCGCACCGGTGGTCGACACGCTGGGGTCGACCGGTGGCGTGCCCGGTGGGGTTGCACCAAGCGCATCGTGCGCAGGCGGGACTTGTTGGATGTCTCGGTCCTTGGGAGAATTGGTCATGTTTCGCGCTTTCATGGGCGAAGCACACAGACACACACAGGCAGTGAGGAACGTGTGTGCCGGCGGCAATGAACGGCATTGACGGCAAAGAATACGCCGTCAATACACCGTCAATATCTCGTGAGGATTGGGTTTTGTGGAGATTGCGTGGGTCGACGCAGGTAACGAAAAGACCTACGTCGCAAGCATCATGCCTTGACTCCTTGCCACGCCTACGAGGTTAGCTGACGGGTTCGGAGGGCAGAGGTCCCCCTATCCCGGGTCACCCGGGAATTCACCCCAATTGCTTGGGTCCCCCGCTCCCTGCATTGCAGGGACTCGGCGATCATGTGCCTGAGCACGGGGCTATAGATATCACCAGGCAATCATCTTGTCAAGGCGATTCGGCGCGTATACGTTACATCTCAGTGAGCGGGGGCACGCGCCCCCGCTCGGCTCGCGGCACAGGTCCGCGAGCCTCACACCCCGCGGTCGGCCGCGTTGCGGCCTCCGAATTCCGCCGGCAAACGCCACCGGTAACTGAGAGGTTACCGCGTATACGCCGCACGCGCGCCGTGACGGACAGAAAACGAAACCGCCGCAGGGCCAGACCGGCTTCTGCGGCGGATTGGGGCGCGCGGGCGCGGGTTACTTGTTGCGCGTCATGTACTCGCGGAAGGCGAGCAGCAGTTCGCGTTCGTTCTTCTCTTCGGCCGTGAGCCCGGTGCCGTTGGCCAGACGCTGCAGGCGGTTGACGAGCATATCGAGGGTGACGTTGACGTTCTCGATGTCCATCTTCATCTGCTCGCTCTTGAGCGGCGCGGCGATGATCGAGGTCACGTAATCTTCGAACGCCTTCTTGCCTTCGGGCGTGTCGAGTTTGCTCACCATCGGCTTGATCTCGGCCAGATGCGTGGTGATGACGTCGTCCATCATGCGGGTCAACAACCCGTCGACGCGGGTGAACTGCTCTTCGAACCAGCCGAGCAGGAACATCTGTGCCTCTTTGCGGGCCACCGGGATGTTGCCTTCGATCGAGGCGAAAATGTTGGTGGCGTAATCGGGTGCCAACTTCTCGGCTTCTTTGGCATACTGCTCTGACAGGGTCATCACGAAGTGACTCACTTCGCCGGTGATGTAACCGCCCAGAATCTTCGGTTGCATCGCGGCCGCGATCTGGCGTGCGAAGTAGCCGAAATACATCATGATAAACAACCACAGGAACAACCCGACCCCAAGAACCAGTCGGCGTTCACGGCGGACCTTGGCGATCTGGCCGTCGATTTCGAGTTCGAGATCGGCGAGTTTCTTTGTTTCGTTCGCGTTCATGGATGTGCCTCTCTCTCTTACCGCGGCGTTCCCGATGCGGGCTCAGGGGTCGCAGGAACGGGGGCGACAACCGGCGAAGCAACCGGGGCAACGGGGACGGTCGCCGCGGTGGCGACGGGCGCAACTGCCGGCGCCACGGGTGTCGGCACGGGTGTGGGCTGCACTGCCGGAACAGGGGCAGGCGTCGCCGGGGCGGCCTCGGACGCAGCCGCTGGCACCGGGGGTGACTGGGGAACCGGGACCGGCGTCGGCGCGATCTGCGGCGCGGAAGCCGGGGCCTGCTTGCGCATGGCCGGACCGGGGGCCGTCGAGAAGTCATCGTTTGTATTGCCCTGATCGAGGGCAACGCCCACGCCCATCAGGCGATCGGTCACCGTGTTGACCTGGGCCTTGATGTCGCTGCCCAGAGCCAGAGTCGGCTGGAACTTGTCGTGCACGACCTTGGAGATCGTGTCGAGCAGATGGTTCTCGAGTTGCTCGCGCGTCATCGCCTTGAGCTCGGGAGTCGCTTCAACCTTGTTGAAGACGTCTTGCATGCGCCCGAAGGTTTCGACCGGGCCATACAGGTGTTCGCCCATGACGCGGGTGACCGCCGCCTGCAGCGAAGCCTGCATCAGATCGAGCAACTCGGTGTCGGACGCCAGTTGCGGAATCTCGCGGGCGATGCGGCGCTGATACCGGTCGGCCAACTGGGTCAAGTGATTGTTGGCCACGGTCGGCAATGTCTCGTGCAGCCACTTCACCAACACGTTGCCTTGTTGCGACAGGGTGTGCTCGATGTCGGGCATGCGCTTGGTGTAGGTGTCTTCGAACGCTTTGGCGCACTTGGGGAAGGTGTGCCGCGTCCACCGGGCCGCCTCGGCCTGGATCAACGGGACGACCTGGTTGGTCGCGTTGTCTTCGATCGCCTTCTTGAGTGGGTGCGGATCGAGAAATACATCGTGCAGCGGTTGAATCATCTTGAGAATCATCATCACTGCGGTGGAGACGAGAATCAGACCTAGAAAGAGGGTCGATCGCCGCACCGATCGCTGCAACGACAACAACAACTGCAATTTCTCAGGGAGCCTCTCGTGAACGTCCGCTTGCGGAGGGGTCGGGGAGGTCGGTTCTGCCATGGTGTTCTCCTGTGCTCTTTTGGTGCCGAACAGCCATACCCGGAGCGAATTCCCGGCCATTATACAGCGTGCCCCGTCAAGAATTCGAGAAGAATATTCCGGTTGTCGGTCTTTCTTTGTTGCGTGTGGTATTCTGGCCGGCAAGGAGCCTCGCCGCATGCCGCCCGTGCTGTCGACCCGTGACCTTTCCCGCCAATTCGCACTGACCGAGAAACTGCCCGGGTTGTTCGGCAGTGTGCGGTCTTTGTGGGCTGCCAAAACGCGCACCGTCGATGCGGTGTTGCCGATCACCTTCGCGGTCGAACCCGGTGAACTCCTTGCCTTCATCGGCCCCAACGGTGCCGGCAAATCGACGACGATCAAAATGCTGACCGGAATCCTGCACCCGACGGCGGGAGAGGCGCAGGTGTTGGGGTTCGTGCCCTGGCAACAACGCCAGGAACTGGCGTTTCACATCGGTTCGGTGTTCGGGCAACGGTCACAACTCTGGATGCACCTGCCCCCGGCCGACAGCTTCCGGCTGCTCGCCCGCATCTACGAGCTTCCCGAACGTGAATACGAAACACGCATCGGGCAACTGGTCGAGTGGTTCGACCTGCGCGAACTGATGACGACGCCGGTGCGCAAGCTGTCACTGGGCCAGCGCATGCGCTGCGAAATCGCCGCGGCCTTGATTCACTCGCCGCGCGTGATCTTCCTCGACGAGCCCACCATCGGCCTCGACGTCATCGCCAAAGAAAAGATCCGGCAGCTCATCAAGACCGCGAATGCCGAGGCGGGCGTCACGATCTTTCTGACGTCGCACGATGCCGGTGATATCGAGAAGCTCTGCCGACGGGTGATCATCATCGATCATGGGCAGATTCTGCTCGACAGCGATGTGCAGGCGTTGCGGCGCTCGCACCAGTTCACCACGCGCACGCTCGGCCTGCGCTTGAACAAACCGGCCGCCGACTTTCGCTGCGACGGGGTCGAGGTGCTCAAGGCCAAAGGACCTGGCCTGAAACTGCGCGTCGATACGGCCGTGACCCCGCTCGATCGGGTCATCCGTGCGGTGCTCGAGTATGCGGTGATCGAAGATCTGACGGCCCGTGATCCGTCGCTCGAAGACATCATCGCCCACATCTATCGCAACAAGGGGTTGCCGCCGCCGCCGGCCCCCGGCGAGGTTACCGACGACGGCGCCGGCGAGGACGTGCGCGAGGACACGGGCGAGTGATGCGCACGGCCGGCAAGTATCTCGAGATCGCCCGGGTGGCTGCGGCGAATCGCCTGGTCTATCTGGGCGACGCCCTGTCGCGGCCGCTGTTCTTCGCCATGATCTTGTTTGTCTTCGTGCAGTTGTGGCGGCAGGTGTTCTCGCCCGATCGGCCTGTGGTTGCAGGGTTCACCGTGGTCGACACCCTCTGGTACCTGGTCATGACCGAAGCGATCATGCTGTCGGCGCCCCGCCTCGAAGGCCGCGTCGACGCCGAGGTGAAGGGCGGTGGGCTGGCGACCCTGATGGGTCGGCCCTGCAACTACGTCGGCTATCACATCGCCCAGGGATTGGGGGAAACCGCACCGCTGCTCGTACTCAACCTGCTCGCCGGCAGCCTCGTTGCCTGGTGGTTGATCGGCCCCTTGCCGTTGGTGCTGACGGCGGCGCCGATCGTTGCGCTCGTGGTGTTGCTGGCATTTGTATTGCACTTGTATTTATCGATGGGGATCGCGTTGCTTGCGTTCTGGGTCGAGGATGCCGCCCCCTTCTTCTGGATCTACTCGAAGCTGTTGTTCATCGTCGGTGGCATGATGATCCCGCTCGACTTCTTTCCCGACTGGTTGCGCAGTATTGCCGAAGTATTGCCGTTTCGTGCGATTTTGTGCGGTCCGGCTCGGCTCTTCGTCCATTACGACGGGGGCGAGGCCGCGCGGTTGCTGCTCTGGCAAATGGGCTGGATCGCGCTGTTCGCCGCGGTCGCCCACGGCATCTTCCGTCGCGGCGTGCAGCAGGTGCAGATCCATGGGGGATGAGCCGATGACCAGAAATGTCCCGACCCGCCGTCGCACGCTGGGCTTCGTCGTCGAGATGCTCCGGTTGAACCTGATGTCCGGCATGGCGTACCGGGCGAGTTTTCTTGCCCAGGTCGTGTTCATGATGCTCAACAACTCGTTCTTCCTGGTGTTCTGGTGGTTGTTCTTCAACCAGTTTCGGGCTGTGGGCAACTGGCAGATGCATGACATGCTGGTGTTGTTCGGTATGTCGGCGGTCGGATTCGGCCTTGGCGTCGTCCTGTGCGGCAACGCCTTGCGCCTGTCGACGCTCATTCAGGAAGGCCACCTCGATTACTACCTGGCGCTGCCGCCCGACCCGCTGCTGCACATCCTGACCAGCCGGATGATCATGTCGGGCATCGGCGATGTCATTTTTGGTCTGCTGATCTTTGGGTTCTTCGTTCCCTTCGATCCCTGGCACTGGGCGATCATCGCGGCGGTGGTGCCGCTTTCCGCCGTCGTCTTCGTCTCATTTTGCGTGATCTCGCACTCGCTCGCCTTCTTCATGGGCGGCGCCGAGGGAGTCAGTCGTTTTTTGTTCGAGGCTCTGCTGACCTTTTCGATGTATCCCGAGTCGCTGTTCAGCGGTTGGGTCAAGGTGCTGTTGTTCACCCTCGTGCCCGCCGGGTTTGTCACCTATGTGCCGGCCAGCCTGCTGCGCGAGTTCTCGTGGTCCGTTTTCGGTGGCCTGCTCGTTTTCACGGTCGGCATCGCTCTGGGCGCACGAGCCTTGTTCAACTATGGCCTGCGCCGTTACGAATCAGGCAATCTCATCGCTGCCCGACAGTGATCGCGACCACGACCGCGATTGGGGCAAGGGAACATCAAGGAGAACGCGACCCATCATGGAAACGAACTGGAAGACGCAACTGGACAAAACACTGAAAATGGGGCGGATGGTGCAGGTGGCCGGTGTCATCAGCATTCTCGTCTACGCCGTATTGCTCGCGCTGCTGTTGCATATCAGGTTCCCGGCGGCGATGCCGGCGTCACAGGCCGAGGTCATGCGCATGTTCTGTTTCACGGCTTCGCTGTTTGCCATGTTGGCGGTGCCGTTGTTGCAACGGTTGCTGTTGCGCACGACCGGCGAAAAATCGATCGAGAAACTGTTGCCCCGGTTGCAGCACGCATGCATCGTGACGATGGCGCTGTCTGAGCTGCCGGCGGTGCTGGGGCTGTTGCTGTTTCTGACCAGCGGCAACGTGCGCGATGCCCTCGTTATGATGGGCTTCAGCATGATCCTGATGATCGGTCGTTTCCCGACCGAGGCCAAATGGCTGGCCTGGTTGCGCCTGACCGTTGGTGACCAGAACTTTCCTGCAACCCCAGCGCGCGATGAGAGTCGGCGCGACTCTTTCTGATCGGCAAGAGATCGGCCCCATGGCCGCTACTGCGCGCAGCCACGGGGCCGGGACAAACGCAGAATGCCGTCAATTCTTCTTCTTGGGCAGGTCTTTCAGTGCCTTCTTGCCGGTCACCGTTTTGCCCTGGTGATCGATGGTTGCCGTCAATACATTGTCTTTCAGTTCAATTTTGAGTTCGTGTGAAGCGCCCACCGCATCAGGCAGTTGCTTGGGCAGATCGAGCACGTCGGTATCGAGATCGCCCTGGGCTTCGATGGCGCCGGTGTCGGCAGCGAGCACGAAAAACCAGCTCCGCGTCGAGGTGGCCAGCGCTTTCAGATCGGCTTCCGGCTGGATGCAGTCGGTGACCAGCACGACCGCCTTGCCCTCGGCGCCCCAGAAGTAGTCGACCATCGAGCGAAACCCGGTGTTCTTCTGCCAGACGATCTTACCGCTCTTGTCGGCCACACCGAACCGTCCCTGTTGCGGGGGTTGGAACAGGTAGAACATCTCGAGGTCGCCAATCGGAGCCTTGACGCGGTCGATGTTGCCGGGTTCGGCGACGGTCGTCGGCAACGATTTCGCCTCGGCGGCCGGCACGGGTTGCCCGACGCACACACACACGATCAGCAGACCGATGAGGCCGACCACCACCGGTGACCCACAGGGTCGGCGGATATTGCTATTGTATGTAACCATAACCTGGCTTCTCCTTGGATTACTTGCGGCAGATCAGCGACCACTGACCCGCGGGGATGTTGGCCATGAAGCTGTCGCGACCGAGCCGGTCACCCGGGTCGTAGATGTCGATGACGTTCGGTTCGCGCTTGTTACCGGTGGTGTCGTCGTAGGTGCCCAGATAATGGGTGCGGCCATTGGTCTGGATGTAGATCTTTTCGCCGCCCTTGAGGCTGTATTTCTTGATGAGGTCGGGCGACAAGGCCAGCGACGTCTCGCGCAGGCGGTTGCCGCGATTGCCCATGCCGGCTTGCGTGTATTTGTCGGGGGTGCCGTCGGTCGGTCCACCGTACTGGGTCAGGTTCAGACGACCGTCGAACTTCTTGGTGCCGCGCTTGATGACCCCGGCGCCGAGCAGATCGAGGGCGTTCTGGGCCGCTGACCCGGCGGTCGCGGGCAACGCCGTGGTCGTGCCGCCGGTGGCCGTGGAACCCGTTCCTGCCGTGGTTGTCGGCGGCGGGGTGGTCGTTGCACCTGTGTCGTCGTCGTTGTTGGTCGGGGTGTCATTGGTGGCGGCCGGTGCCGTGGTCGTGGTGCCAGTATTGTTGGTGGCGCCACCATTGGTATTGCCCAGACCAAACAGCGCATTCAGGAAGGTACCGATGACATTCACAAGGGCCTTGAGAAAGTTGCCCAGGCCCTTGCCAAAGTTCTGCACCAGTTGCCCGAACGGGTTGGCGGCGGCGCTGCCGGTGCCCGCGGCGCCGGCGTTGGTCGTGGTGATCACCGAGTTTGTTCCCGCGGTCGTGCGGGCGCCGGTATCGGTGGGCGTTACCGCTGCCGGTGCGGTTGCTACCGTCGCCGCGCCGCTGCCCTCTTCGTCGGATGGCGGAATCTGTTGCGCGAAAACCGGCGCGCTCAGAACGATGAAGGTGCACAGCACCGCCAGGGCACAAGCGAGGTGACGTTTCTGTCGTTTCGGCACCATGATCGGGCCTCCTTGTCACGGGCTTTGCTTGTCTCGAGGCAGATGTCGAAGCAATAGCCCTTTTCACAGTTCATCGAGGTTACGTTGAAGGCGGTGGCCGTGTTTCACCAGGATCAACGTTACCACAGCAGGGCCTCGTAGAACTTCGCGCAGTTGGCGACATCGTTGGGATGCGAGAAGCGACGGGTGGTCAGCCGCTCCAACGTTCGCAGGGATGCCGCCTCGAGACGCTGGTGTTCGTCGGCCGTCATCGCCCAGCGGTCGGTGGCAACACTCCCGGTCGCTGCCGGCAAACCGATCTCGGCGCACGTCGGTGACAGTTGCACCACGACGCGCAGCACGTAACGCAGTGCCTCTGGGCAACTGGCCGTGCCAAGATTGCGCAGAGCGCACAACCGCAACCATTCGTCGTCGTTGCGGGAGCATGCGTCGATGAGCAATGGCGCATAGCGCGGCTCGTCGCGCAAGTGTTCCACGAGCGTGCGTTTGACGACAATACTGGTTTCGCTGGCCAGGATCTTGCGCGCCAGCGTGACGGCGGCCTCGGGCGATGACGCCACGGCGATTGCGGTGCTCAGTGCGCGGCAGCGCACCTGCACGTGAGGATCGCCACAAGCCGCCCGGGCTGCGCCCGCGAACACATCAGATAGAGGGTAGCCGGCCAACGCGGCAAGCGCTTTGAAGCGCAACTCCGCGCGGCTCTCGCCGGCAACGATGTCGAGCAGTCCTGAGGCCAGGCGCTGATCGGGCGGGAATGCCGAGACACAGTGGACCATGGCGCTGCGTACCACCGGATCGGCATCCTGCAAAGCCCGCGCATACTGTTCGATGCCGGGCCGAAACGGCTCGAACTGGGCCGGGGTGAGCATCGGTGCGTCGGTCGGGGGCAGCGTGCGCAGGTGCTCATCGATCGACCTCGCCAGCGCGGCCGCTGCATCCTGGCGCTCGTTCGCAGTGGGTGAAGCCAGGCGTGCCGCCAGTTGCGCCGGATCGTCGTCACCGCAGCCAACGAGACCGAGTATCAACAGGCCTGCCATGACGACGAGGAGCACCGACGGTCGTCGATGCTCGATGGCCATGTTGCTACGTGTCACCGCGGCTTCCCCCAGAATAACGGTCGGCATGGGCTGCCGGTATTCTCGCACAACTCATGCCGTTCAGTCGCGATGAACCGACACGACGAGACCCCGGCGCAACATGTAATCGCGCGCCGAAAGCTGCGTGTGGTCGCGGTGATCGAGATCGGCGCCGGCCTCGATCAGCGCTTCCATGCAGCCGAGATGCCCATGCCGGCAGGCCACGAGCAGCGCCGTAACGCCGGTCGGCGACAAGCGGTCGACCTCGCTGCCGAGCGACAACAACAGTTCGATCAGGTCGCGGTCGTCGACGGCGGCCGCCAGATGCAGCGGCCCGGCCATCTCGTCGGCAGCGAAGTGGGCCACCGGGAACGCCCAGCGCCAGTCGACCAGTTCGGGCCAGCGGGCCGCGAAATCGCGGATCGTTTCGGGCTCGGCCGCCCGCAACAGGGCGAGCCACAGGTAGTCGCGACAGATCTCGTCTTCGTCGTCGCGCAGTTCGAGGCACCGCGCCAGGGGCTCGACCGCCAGGCGAAACTGCGCCAGTTCGAGCCACTCGAGACCGAGACAGAAATGGGCGTCGGCCCGGTCGGGCTCGAGGATGGTGGCCCATAAATACGCGGTAAGCGCTTCACCGTGCCGGCATGTCAGTCGGCAGGTCCGGCCCAGCTCGAGCCAGGCCGCCGCCAGCGCGGGATCGCGGGTGACCGCCGCATCCTGGGCCGCGCGCGCTTCATCGAGATTGTCGAGTCGGCGCCAGGCGATGCCGAGCAGGTGATGCCCGAGCGGATGGTTGGGATCGGCCGCCACCGCGTCGGCGAGAATAGTCCGGGCCTCGTCGACCCGGTCGAGTTCGAGCAGGGTGCGGCCGACCGCGCGCAACAGTTCAGGGTCACCGGGGTTCATCTGCAATTGCATTTGCAGGGTGGTCAGTGCCGCCCTTCGCTGGGAAACCGCCGCCGGTACCGATCTGGTTGCGGTCGGACTGCCCGGTCGTGGATTCATGGAAGACAGCTCAACAGCAACGCAGCCACCAGATCAGGCGGCGTTGCACCGAGATCAACATGCCCACGATGTGGTCGTCGGCCGTTTCACCGTCGAGTCCCCAGCCAAACATGAAGTAATGTCCATACTTGGTATTGACGCTGTGCTTGAGCTGGGCCACGTGACTGGCCGGCAATACACACTTGATAAACGCCTGGGCCGCCAATTGGGCGAGCGTCTCGTCGGTGCAGGGGCCACCGGGTCGGGGCAGCACGAAGGTGTTCGAGGCAAAGAACCGCCGTGTCAGGTCGTCGTGGGCCTGTTGGCGGTCGGCTTCTTCGCCGGGAAGGACGACGACGGCGGCAACTCGGCGAACCCAGCACCGACGGCCGCTCCGTCCGCACCGGCGCCGAGCGGCGGCTCCGGCG
>CAZADH010000123.1:0-847 GCA_964483805.1 uncultured bacterium | reverse complement strand
ATCGACGATGCGCCGGCTCTGGGCGAAATGGCGGTCGAGGTCGGTCGGCAACGGGTCAAAGAAGACCAATCCTTCTTCGTCGTCGTGGACGGCGAAGACGAGCGGCTGGTGAGCGGCCCGGTCGATCAGCCAGAACGCGACGCCCGCGAGAACAAGCGCGCCGAGGAGCACGATGAACCAACCGCCGCTGCGGCCTTCATCGCCTGCGGTTTCCTCGCCTGAGTCCGGATCCGGGGTTGTGGCCGCACTGGCCTCGGTTGCCGGGTCGGCGACCGAGGTCGTTTGGAGCCGGTGTATTTACATTGTCGGTCATCGGTCGATTCGTCCTCGCAATCATTAACGTGCGGCACGAGGGCTCGGTTCGCCGACTCCCGCACCGTTGTTTGCCCGCCCATTATACGTTAGACTCTGGGCGGTGGTGCAACATCTGTCGCGGCGGGCTGGTCGCCGTTGGTTGGTGGCAACGCTGATGGGGAGGACTCATGATGAATAATCGCAACCGTGATGCAGTGCCGCGTCCTCGTGCGCTGGGTGTCGGTCGGCAGTGGGTCCGTGGGGCCGTGGCCCTCTTGTTGCTCGCGGCCGGATGGGCAGGCGCCGATCCGCTCGCGTCGGTTGGCGCCATCGGTCGTCCCGTGCGCAACGCCGAAGTGTTCGTCTCACCCGCCGATCCGTTGGCCGTGGTTCACCTGACCGCCGATGTCGCCGTGGTCGAAGACTACTACGTCGACGAACCGCGACCGGCGCGGGTGCGCTACCGCGTCGTCGCTACCGCCACGCATACCGATGCGCTGTATTCGGTGTTCCGGGCTGACCCGCAAGACGATGGACGCTGGGTCGATGCGTG
>CAZADH010000122.1:0-17380 GCA_964483805.1 uncultured bacterium | reverse complement strand
CGTTGTGGGTACGACTACTGCCAGTGCAAGGGCCAAGAGCACCATGACAAAACTCTGACGACGCATTATCCTGTTCCCCCTTCTCGAATTTGTTCGCCTCGTGCAGTGGCCCGTGCGCCGTGCGCTGGTCGGGGCACACCACCGTGACTGTGCCGAATGAATCGACGATTGGCGCAAATGTAGCGCGAATTCATGGGAATTTCAAGCCCCCATAATTGCCCCATTTTTTGTCGTGGCGGGGCACCGTGCCGTGCCGCATACGGTGCACGTTTGGGGGTAGGTTTCTGGTTGCGCGCGTCGAATCGGCCGGCGGATTGTTGGGGCGGGTCGGCAGTCGTTTTCTAGCGTGCAGGCGGTCTGTTTCGCGCGGGTGCAGAGGGCTTCGCAGTGAAACCGAGACACTCTTGTCCCGACGATTGAAACACCACGCGCGAGGGCAGGGCACGGGACTTGAATCCGTGCACCCTGCATCCGTGCGGCATGTCAGGTTCCCAGGTGATGTAATAATGCTGACACCGACGGCAATCTATCCCACGGCGGCGATTCGATTCGCTCATCGCTCTTGCGGTTGTCGCCGGTCAGGCTTGTCGACGGTTCTCGCGGTTGGCGGTGCTCGCGATCACTGACCGCGAGTGCGTTTCGTGAACATGCCGTCGTCGTCGTCGCCGCCCCCGTCGCGCTTCTTCTCGATGGTGAGTTTCAGATCGTGAATATGTCGCTGAATCTCGCGCATGCAATCCTGACAGACCTTGCCGGAATGGATGTTGGTGCCACACGTTCGACAGGGTTTGCCGAGGTTATGCGGAATGCCGTCGAGCTGCCCGCTCTCGAGATAGCGGGTGATCGAGACCACGGGAACGTGCGCCTCGGCCACCACCTGATCGAGTTTGGCGGTCGGGTGTGTTTTCAAATACTCACGAACGCGATCGACGTCGTCCTGGTCTCGCTTGCGGCACTCCGCGCAGGACCCATCTCGCGACGACGTCGAGATGATGGTTCCGCACGTTTTGCACGACAGGAAGGTGGGCATTCTCTGACTCCGGTTCGGGTTGTGGACAACCCGCTGGACAAGCGGGGACATGAATGAGATTATATACTTTCTCCGTTATCGGCGCAATGCGGCGATTTCTGAAGGGCTGTCGCTGCCCGTTGGGCGAATGGGTCGTTTGCCAGAAGGCGAGGTTTGATCACTTGACCGGTCAACGTTTTCACCTGATCTCGCTCGGGTGCGTGAAGAATACCGTCGACTCCGAAAACCTGATCGCGGAGTTGTGTCGGCGCGGCCATCTCTGGGAAGCCAACCCGGATCGGGCCGACTGGATTCTGGTCAACACCTGTGGTTTTATTGCGGATGCTCGCGCCGAGTCGGTGCGCACGCTGGTTGCGGCCCTTGCCCGCAAGAGCGATCGGCCCAGGTTGCGTATTGCGGCGTTCGGTTGCATGGTCAAGAAGTTCGAACAGGAGCTGCGGGAGGCGCTGCCCGAGCTCGATCTTGTGTTTCCGTTCTTCTCGCGCGATGCCCTTCTCGACGCGTTCCCCCGGGTTCGTCGGCGCGGTCCGGTCTGTCACGACGGGGCGACCCGGCGGCTCATGCCCGTGCACATCGGCACACTGAAGGTGGCCGAGGGATGCAACAATAATTGTGCGTATTGCATGATCCCCGGGATTCGCGGGCCGTTGGTCAGTCGCGCCCTCGACGATGTCGTCGCCGAGGCCCGGGCGCTCGTCGATCGGGGTGCGCGCGAGCTGATGCTCGTGGCCCAGGATACGACCCGTTTTGGTGTCGATCGTGATGGCCACTGTCGCCTTCCCGAACTGGTGACGGCGCTGGCCAAACTGCCCGAAGTGGTGTGGATCCGCTTGCAGTATCTGCATCCGGCGCGGTTGACACCGGCACTGGAGCGGGCGATTTTCGATTGTCCCAAAGTCGTGCCGTACTTCGATGTTCCGTTTCAACACACGAGCGATCGCATCTTGTCTCTGATGGGCCGCGGCGTCACGCGGCGCGAGCTCATCGCGTTGCTAGGGCGTTTGCGCCGCCGTCGTGGGGCGGTGATTCGCACGACCCTGATGGTGGGCTTCCCGGGTGAGACCGACGACGATTTCGAGGCAATGTTGGCCTTCATCGAGCAGCATCCCATCGACCGGCTGGGTGCGTTTGCGTTCTCGAACGAACCGGGTACGCCGGCCGCGCGGATCGTTCCCAAGGTGCCGGTGCGCCTCAAGCGTGAGCGTCTCGACCGACTCATGACCTTGCAGCAGTTGCTGGCCGCCGAGCGGCAGGAACGCATGCTCGGACGTCGTTTGCCTGTTATGGTTGATGGCCACGATGAACACGGGCTCTATGGTCGGACGGCGGGTGATGCGCCCGAGGTAGACAACGTCGTGCGGCTTCGTTATGATGAACAGGTTGTTCCGGGCACGCTCGTCGAAGCGCGAGTGGTGGAGTCGGCCCCCTACGAACTGGTGGCCGATATCGTGCGCCGGCTCACGTAATTCAGTAGGGTAAGGGTCACGTTGTTCACCGGTGGGGTTCGCCCACGAAGGAGATCGTTTGACGCCCCATGAAGCGGCTGTTGCCACCGAAGTGTCGCCCCCGGCGACTCCGGCACCGGTGCGTGTCCCGGTCATGAAAAAGATCACGCTGGCCACGAAGGTCACGCTGCTGCGCGTGGCGCTCATTCCGCTGTTCATGGTCTGCTTCCTGTGGAATGCAGACCAGTTGCGCGGCGACTGGCTCAAGGTTGTGGCAACCGTGGTGTTCATTATCGCGGCGATCACCGACTATTACGATGGCATGTTGGCGCGGTGGTACCGTGAAGAAACGCGCATCGGCAAGTTCATCGACCCGATTGCCGACAAATTGCTCGTGACTTCGACCCTGGTCCTTCTGGTCGAACAGCGCAATGTCACCTTTGTTCCCGGCTGGGCGGCGGTGGTCATTATCGCGCGCGAGTTCGTGGTCACCGGTTTGCGGATGATCGTGGCGCCGCGCGGAAAAGTCATCGAGGTGACCAATCTGGCCAAATGGAAGACGACGGCCCAATTGACCTGGATGATCACGGCTCTCGTGTTTGTCAGTGCCGAGGTGATCCTGTGCACCTACGGGGTCACCGGGTCTGCGGTTGACGGCTTCCATCAGTGGCGCGGGCCGGCAATCACGCTGCTGTCTTGGCTTGCCGTCATCGTCACCGTCTGGTCGGGGGCCAATTATGTGCGCTCAAACTGGCATCTCGTCGAAGACGACGCCCACAACTAAACCTGTTGCCACGCAGCCGCCGTGTGGCGTGGTTCTGCTTGCTGTCGGTTCCGAGTTGCTCGACGGCCGTCAACGCGAGGGCAATGCTGCCCGTCTGGCTGCCACTCTGGCCGAACGGGGCGTGCCGGTCGAATCGATTGTCATGCTGCCCGACCGGGGGCCGGCGATTGTTGCGGCCATCGAACAGGCGCTGGCAATGCACGCGGGTGTCATTGTTTCGGGCGGCCTGGGCCCGACCTTCGATGATCTGACCCGCCAAGCCATTGCGCGTGCCTTGGGGCGTGCATTTCGGTATGATCTCTCGGCGATTGCCCGCATCGAAAACCGGTTTTGTCGAATGGGGCGGGTGATGCCTGACAGCAACCAGCGTCAGGCGCTGATTCCTGAAGGTGCGCAGCGGCTCGAGAATCCAGTGGGCACCGCGCCCGGTTTCATCTGTTGGCAGGCGGGGTTGCCGGTGGCCTGTCTTCCGGGCGTTCCCGCCGAGTTTGACGCCATGGTGCCGGGGTTGCTCGCTGCGCTTGGCCTGTCCGTCGAACCAGGGCCTCAGTGCGGCGAGCGGTTCACCATACGTGTCGTTGGCGCGAGCGAATCTGCGGTCGGTGAGATCCTCGATCGGGTGTCGTGGTCGGCCGCGCATGAGCGGGCGATCTGTGTTCACGATCTCGAGCACCGCATTGTCGTGTCCTGCGCGCATCCCGATGCCACTTTGTCGGACCGGGTCACCGAGACGGCACAGAAGGTGCGTGAGCGATTTCCCGAAAGCGTGGTCCTCGTCGAAACGCCGCACATGAAGTCGTTGTCACTGGAGGAGCATCTTGCCGCTCGGTTGACCGAGCGCGGTCTGCGCCTGGCGGCGGCCGAGTCAGTCACGGCCGGCAGTTTCATGGCCTCGATTGCGGTGGCCTCGAGTGCGGCTGCTGGTCTCGTTGCCGGTGTCGTGGGCAGCCCGGGGGCGACGCTGGCCTCGTTGATCGGGCTTGGCGACACGCTTCCTGACCATTGGGTGAGCGGCGATGGTGCCATCGCCATGGCACGGGCGGTGCGCTCCAAAATGGGCGCTCACGTCGGGGTGGGCATCGTCGGTCATTCGGCGGCCGACGCCCCGTCACCTGAACGAGTGGGTGAGGTGCACTGTGCGGTGGTGACCGAGTGTCGTGAGCTTCGGCGCTTCGGTCACTATCTTGGGGATCGCGCGCGGATTCAACGGCTGGCGGCGCGTCTGGCCGTCGGCACAGTGCTCTCGGCGTTGGATTCGGCAGAATGAGACCCTGGTTGTGAAACGTGGTCTGATCCGGACAACCGGTCGCATTGCCGGTGACTCGCGGACCCTGCGCTATTACCAGATGGATGCCGCGGATCTCGTCGACCGTTACGAACAGGCCGGCAGCAGCGGTTTGCATGCACGTATTGCTCGTGTATTTCAACCGGGTGAGTTCGTTCTCGAGTTGGGCTGTGGATCAGGACGGGAGTCCAGCTTCTTGCTCGGGCATGGTTGCCGTCTGGTGGCGACCGATGCCGTTCACTCGATGCTCGCGCAAGCTGGCAACCACCATCCGGAGTTGGCGGGTTTGCTGATCCAGGTGATCCTGCCCGAACCCCTGCCGTTTCGCGACCGCACCTTTGACGGCGTGTTGGCGGTGGCGGTCATGATGCACCTGCCGGACTGGGCCTTGCGCCTGGCCCTGGCCGAGGTCGCGCGTGTGCTCAAACCGCAGGGTCGGTTTTATCTCTCGGTGCCGGCGGCGCGCGACGATTTGAGTGCCGACGGCCGCGACGCCCACGGTCGGTTCTTTGCCATGCATGACGGGCGTACCTGGGCCAAACGACTGGCGCATGCCGGTATCGCGCCGATCGATGCCTGGGTCACGACCGATGGTCTGGGACGCGCAGGGTGTTCATGGCAGACGCTTGTGGGCCGGCGCCAGACCGATGGTGGGGTCGCCACAGAAGTGACTTGATACATACGTTGTATTGGAGGAGTACATGAGTTCTCAACAACAGGAACAGCCGCGGTCGGCAATCCCCGTCGGTTTTGTGGTGGCTGTGATTCTGGTTGGCGTTCTCGGGTTGGTCTGGTGGTTGACCGCGTCGACACCGGCGTCGGTGGCCGTGCCCGGAGCCGGGCGCGACAGCGGCGCATCTCCGGGTGGGAATCGCACCGGGGTTGACCTCGATCAGGACGTGGTGGTGGCGCTCGGCAGTGATGGCGAACCGCTGCTGCCGCCGGGCCTCGAGGGAGGGAGCGACCAATTGGACCTCGGCGAGGATGACCCGTTGCTCGCCCCCGAAGAAGGGCTGCTCCCCGACGATGACGAGGCTCTTCTACCTGATGAAATCGGGACGGAATCGCTTATCGTGCCGGACGCCGACCTGGCCTCGGCTGGGCCCGGACCCCGCGTCGGCGTTTCGCCTGCGTCACTTGGCGTGCCCACGGACCGTCCGCTGACCGTTCCCATGACCGCGTCGGCGTCGGTCGCCTCGCTGTCGCGATAAAACACCCCGGCCGTGTGGCGGCCGGGGCGCTTTCGGGTCGGGTCAGGAACGGGGGTCTTTGCCGTTGCGGTCGGCGCTATCCTTCGCCCCGCGACCGCTCGATGTGGACCAGTGACCGCTTGGCGTCTTTCGCCAGCGGGCCGGTGGCATCGAGCTCGATGACCTTGTTGTATTCTTCGACGGCCTTGTCGAACATGTTCTTTACGCGGTAAATACTGGCCAGCCGGAAGTGGGCTTCGACAAAGAGTGGGTCGAGCTGGATCGCTTTGCGATACTCTTGCATGGCCTCGTTCTTCATATTTACATCGTAATTCTCATTGTACGATTCACCCAACTCGAAGTGGGCGCGGGCCGAGTTCTCGTCTTGCTTGAGGGCCTTCTTGCAGATCGCAATGGCCTCATCGTACATGTGCTTGCCGGCAATCGACTCTTTGTTATAAACGAGTTTGAGTCCCCAATACGGCCACAGGTTGGTGGGATCGGCAGCGTTGGCTTGCTTGAAGTAATAGACCGCCCACTGCCGTTCCTCGTCGGTCAGTGAGAACCCGGAACTGAGGGTCAGGTAGGCATAGCCGAGCGAGAAGCTGGCCATGACGTCCTTTGGGTTCTGCTCCACCTGCGCTTTGAGCTGATTGATGATTTCGAGAAACACCTTCTGCTTGCTCTCGTTTTTCGCATTCATCTCTTTGTGCAGATCGATGATGCGCATGTGGTTGTCGCCGTTGCCCACCTCGAGTTCGACCAACTGGCGAAACTCGGACATCGCCTCGTCGTAACGTTTGGTCACGACATACAGTTCGGCCATCTTGCGGTGAGCATAGGTGTTCTCGGGATCGAGTTCGAAAATCTTGCGATAGATCTGCTCGACCTGATCGAGCGAGTTCTTGCGGAAGTAGACTTTTGCCAACTCGATCAGAGCAAGCGTGTTCTGGGGTTCGATCTCGAGCACCTTCTCGAACGCGCCGATCGACTGCGCCAATGCATCCTCTTCGCTGATCGTGGCGTCGAGCCCCTTGCTGACGAGTAGGCCCATTTCGAGAAGATTGAGCGCTGTCGGCGTGGTCTCGGCCGCGCCGCGAACCTCCTGGCAATACTCCACCAGTTCGTCCGGGGTCGTGAAGTTGTTCATGGCTTTGAACTTCATCTGATTGACCAACGCAATGCGGACCTCGGCATTTTCGAGGAAATGCCGCTTGGCTTGGCGCAACGCATCGACTGCCTCGACGATCTTGCCCTTGCGCTGGAACAACTGACCCAACCGGATGAAGATGTCTTTGTACTGGCTGTCGCCGTCGACCGCCAGAGCCTGTTCATACTCGAACGTTGCCTCGTCGAACATGTTCTTCGATTCGTAGAGGCGACCGAGGTGGTAGCGGGCGTCGAGATTCTTGCTGTCGAGATCGATGATCGCGTCGTAGTGCATGATGGCCTCGTCGATCTCGCCTTTCTCCTCGGCTGTTTTGGCCTTGCTGGCCAAGTCGGTGATCTCGGCCGACTTCTCCGAGGCCTTCAGGTTGGCAAAGAAATCGCCGGCCTCGGCATTGCCGGCGTCGAGGTTGATGACCTTGTTGAACCACTTCTTGGCGGCTTCCAGATCGCCCTTCTCTTTGGCCATTTTCGCCATCTGGAGAGGCGGTGTGAGTTCCATCGCATTGATCTGGTGTGCCTTTTCGTATTGCTCGATCGCTTCGTCGAACCAACCCTTCTGCTGCAGTATGCCTCCGAGCATCACCAGACCGTCGAAATGGTTCGGTTCGATGCCCAGCAGTGCTTGCAGTTCGATGGCCGCGTCGTCGGGACGATTTGCCGCAATGCAAGCCTGGCCCAGAGCCACATACGCCTCGAGGAAATCTTGTTTCGTGTCGCGTGCCCGCGAGAAGAACTCGATCGCCTTCTCGAGTTGGTTCTGTTCGCGATAGATGCTGCCCAGATCGAAGAGCGCCTGGTGGTTGTCGGGCTGCAGGTTGATCACGGTCTCATACTCGAGAATCGCGTTTTTCAACATGCCACGCTCGTTGAAAATGCGCGCCTGCTGCATGTGCTCTTCGGCCATCGATTTGACCTTGAGCGCCGACAGTTCCTGATGATAGCTCTTGCACTGCGTGTGGTAGGGCATGTGCTTGAGCACCAACTCGAACTCGGCGAGCGCTTCGATGACCTTGTTCTCGTCCTTCAGGACACAGCCCAACTCGAAATGCGCGTTGATGTTGTTGGGGTCGAGCCGCAGGGCTTCGCGAATCTCGTCGGCACCGCTGCCGATCATGGCCGTATCGTTGAACGATCGCCCCATAGTCACGTACATGCGACCGAGTTCGACATGGCCGTCGGGGAGTTCCGGCGCATCTTTGACTGCCCGCTTGAACTCCATGATCGCCTGGTCGACCTGGTTGGTCAGTGCGAACACGCGACCGAGCTGCACCCGTGCCTGAACGTTGGCTTCATCGATCTTGAGCAGCTCTTTGAGCTCGAGGATGGCGGTCTCTTCTTCACCGGCCTTCACGTGAGCAATGGCCAGTTCCAGCGCGAGTTGCTGGTTGTCGGGATTCTCGATGGTCAGGTTCTTGAGCAGGTCGACCGCGTCGGCCGCACGATTGGCTTCGATCAGCAGCTTGGCCTGCTCGATCCGGACCTGGATCTGCCCGGGTGCCACCGTCAGCGCCTGTTCGAGGACCTGCATCGCCTCGTCGAACATCGATTGGCCGTGATAGATCCGGGCCAGAGTCAGGTAGTTCTCGATGTTTTCGGGGTCTTGTTGCCGCATCGCCTCGAGTTCACCGATGGCTGCAGCATGATCGTTGGCGCACAGGAAGATGTCGATCAAGCGCTTGCTGACGGTCGGATCGTCGGGTGCCGCTTGCTTCGCTTGCTGCAACATGGCCTGAGCGTCTTCCGTCTTGCCGCGTTGGCGATAGAGGTCGCCCAGTTCGAGGAAGAGTCGCGGATCCGAGGCGCCCAGTTCGATCGCATGAGCCAGCGACTCGATCTGATCGTCGATCCGGCCCAGTTGGTGGTACAACTGCCCGAGGGCGAGGTGAGACTCGAGGTCGTTGGGATCGATCTGCACCAACGCCCGGAGACTCTCGATCGCTTTCTCGGGCATGTTCTTCTGCTGGTAGAGCCGTGCCAGAGCCTGGTGCGGGCTGGGATCCTGGGGATTCTCAGCGAGTGCCCGCTGCAGCATCACGATGGCGTCGTCGCTCTGGCCCTGCTCCATGCACATGGCCGCCAGCTCGCGCGACCACGCGGGATCCGGGGAAACCCGCATGAGAACCCGCAGCGTTTCGGTGGCCTCGGCACGCAGGCGCAACTGCTTTTGGAGTCCGAACAGATCGCGCAACAGCTCGACATCTTCTGGAGCCGAGGCCAGCAGCGCCTGGATGGCTTCCATCTCTTCGGTGACCATTCCTTTGGCCTGATAGATTGCCCTCAGTTCACCCCGGATGTCGGTGCGGGCGGGATCGAGTTCGAGCACCCGCGCGTAGTAGGCATTGGCATCTTCGACTCGCCCTTGGTGCATGTACATACGGGCGAGAAACAGAAAGACATCCGGATCGGTGGGTTGAAACACCGCCAGTGCTTCAACGGCATCGAGGTAGTTCTCGATCGGACCGCCGCCGGCGCAAATCAACCCGAAAATGCGTTCAGGAATCGCCGGATTTTCAGGGTCATTGACAAAAGCCTTGTGGTAATACACCAGTGCCTTGTCCAGATTGCCTGCTTGCTCATTGGCGGCAGCAAGATTCAGCAATACATCTTCTGATGCCCCGTCCATGGCAGCAATCGCTTCGAGTTCTTGCGCCTGTTCCTGGAACATGCCCTTCTCGGCATACAGGTTGGCCAGTTCCTGGCGGATCTCCAACCAGTTCTCTTTGCGTTTTACAATCTCTTTGAACGCAAGAATCGCGGCATCGGCGTCACCCTTGCGTTGCTGGATTTTTGCGACGCGGTACAGCACCTCGAGGTTGTTGGGGTCCAGTTGGCGTACTACTTCGTATTTCTCGAGCGCCTCGTCAAACTTGCCTTTGCCTTCGAGGTCTTTGCCAATGCGCCAATGAACAACAGAGTTGTTTGGGTCTAGTCGTTCGGCGCGTTTGTACTCGAGAATCGCATCTTGATATTGGCCAAGAAGATTGTAGACCTCGCCCAGTTCGAAGTGGAGTCTGGCGTTGTCCGGGTCGTTGTCGACAGCATTGGCGAAGACCTGGCGCGCTCCCTCCAGATCGTCTTTGACGACCAGGAGCTTGCCCAGTTCGAGAGTCGCCTCGGAATGGCCGGGCAGCAGTTCGAGCACGGCACCGAAGGATTTCGCGGCTTTGTCATATTGGCGCCGGCCGATCTGCAAACGCCCCAGTTCGAGATACAGATCTGGCTTCTTGGGGTGCAGTGCGCAACTGCGTTCGAGAACTTTTTCGGCACGGTCCAGATCGCCGGTTTCCTTGGCGAGGCGCCCCAGTTCGGTCAGGCTCGCTTCATCGTCAGGGAATGCCTCGACGACGGCCTCGAAAGATTTCATCGCTTCGTGGTTGCGGCCGAGCTTGAGGTAACTCTGGGCGAGCATGCGCTGGATCTGGGGATCCCGATGGTCGCGGAGAATCTGCTCGCAGGTTCCGGCAGCCTGTTCGAACTGATCGAGCTCGAACTGAGTCTGCGCCTTCTCGATGAGAATGTCGATGCGACTAACCATTCTTTGGCTCCTGCGCGGCGGCGGCCTCTTCGGTCTTCGACAACTCTTCAGCCTTGTTGATGGCCTCGAGGCTCTCCTGCTTCTTGCCCAGGCCACGGAATGCCTTGGCCAGCAAGAAGTAGACTTCACTCGTTGGCTTGCGCATTTCGAGCGCCTTCTGCAGTTCGGTCACGGCGGCGGCCCATTCACCCTTGGTCACATGGTCTTGGCCGAGTTTGAGGTAGATCTCGACGTTGTCGCTGTTGAGCGACTTGGCCCGTTGATAGCAGTCGCGCGCTCGATCAGCATTGCCAAGTTCCTCATGGGCGCGCCCGAGAGCGACGAAGATCTCGCCGCGGCCATTGTCGATCTGGGCGGCCCGCTCGAGGTGTGCCTTCGCCTCGTCGGTCTGGCCGTTGTCGAGATACAGGCTGCCGAGGTCGAAATACACCCGCGGATGGTTGCTGTCGAGATTGATCACCTGCTTGTATTCTTCGATGGCCTCGGCGGTGCGGTACTTTTGCTGGTAGGCCCGGCCCAACTCGTAGTGGGCCCGACTGTTGCTGGGATACAAGACGATCGCCTTCTTGAACAACTGGATCATCTTGTCGTAATAGTGCTTCTGGTCGTAGATCTCACCCAGCGAGTACATCGCCTCGATGAAGTCTGGATTCAGCGTCAGCGCCTCTTCATAGCTGTGCATGGCCGCGTCGAGGTTCTTGAGCATGCGATTGGCTTCACCCATCTCGAAGTGGAAATGGGCGTTCTTCGGGGCCAACTCAACGGCCTTCTCGTAAAGGTCCATCATTTTTTCATATTCAGCGGCGGCTTTGTAGTTGGCACCGAGCCGATCGATGATCGCCTTGTTCCCCGGCTTGTATTTCAACGCCCGCTCGAAGGCCGAGATGGCCCCTGCCGTGTCGCCGAGCTTGTCGCAGACCTCACCCAGGCTCGAGTAGATGGCCGGCGTTTCGGGGTCGAGCTCGAGAGCCTTGGCAAGATTGGTCTTCGCCTTGGCCCATTGTTGCTGATTGGCGTAGATCGTACCCAGTTTCTGGTAGGCGTCAACATAATCGGATTGCAGCTCGAGCGCGCGATCGAAACACTTAATCGCGTCAGAAAACTCACCTTCACGGTAATGGATGTCGCCCAATTCGTAGTGCGCAACTGGGTTCGAACCATCGATTTTCAGAGCACGCATAAATGATGCAATCGCTTCCGCGGTGTCGCCTTTGTCGCGCAGCAATCTGCCCAGGTCGAGGTGGGCGCGCGGATGCTCGGGCGCCAATGCAATGGCTTTCTTGTACGAACTGAGTGCTTGTTCGGCGTGCCCCAGCGAACATTGCAGACTGCCCATTTCATACCAGGCCGCAACGTCGTTCGGTCGCAGTTCGAGCACTTTGTTGAGTGCCGCGGCCGCCTCGTCCGTGATGCCCTGGCTGACGTAAGCTTTCGCCAATTCGGCGTGGATCTCGACGTTTTCGGGATCGCACAAAATCGCTTCTTTGAACTGCTGAATGGCGATATCGACACGCCCCTTGTTGATGTAGGCCTTGCCCAGCTCGAAGTGCGGCAGTCCGGCGTTTTTGGGGTCGATCTCGATCGCCCGGTTGAAGCGCTCGATCGCCAGATCGAGGTTCCCCTGGCGGCGGTGGACCAGGCCCATTTGCGTAATGATCGCGACGTTCTCTGCATCGTGCTTCAGCGCAGCTTCATACTCGCCGACGGCATCCGCCAGCATGTTCATCTTGTCGTAGACTTTGCCCAACTCGAAGTGGATGCGTGCGTTGCCCGGATCGTATGCGAACACCTTCTTGAAGAATCGCGCTGCCTCAGGCCATTTCTCCATCGATGAATACAGTTGGCCGATGCGGATCAGCGCGTCGGTGCGCTCCTCGTTGATCTCGGTGACCTTCAGATACTCGTCGAGCGCTTTCTCGTGCTGGCCGGTGAGATAATACGACTCGGCCAGGCGGCCGCGAACCGCGTGGTTCTGCGGTTCCAGTTCGACCAGGCGCCGGAAGTGAGCGATCGCCTCGTCGTAGTTGTCGAGATTGAAGCTGATGTCGCCGATCGCGCCCAGGGCTTCGACCTGATTCGGGTCGAGTTCGAGCGTGCGGCGATACTCGTGCAGCGCGTCGCTCGTCTGGTCGAGTTCGTGGTAGGCCTTCGCCAGTTGCAGATGGACCTCGGGGGCGTCGGGACGAATGTTGATCGCGGCCTTGAGACTCGCAATGACTTTGGCCGTGACCCCCTTGGTTTGGTACAGGTTGGCCATCTCAACGTGGGCACCGAAGTTGTTCGGGTCGATCTCGGCGACCTTTGCCAGAACATCGAGGGCCTTGTCGAGCAAGCCGCGGGTGATGAAGATCTTGGCCAGGGCCATGTGCGCGTGGATGTGCGTCGGGTCGAGTTGAACGACCCGCGAATAGGCATCCTCTGCTTTGTAGATCTGCCCGGTGTGTTCGTAAATGACGGCGAGTTCGAGATGCGCCAGCAGATTCTCGGCGTCGGCTTCGATAACGCGCAGATAACCCGACTCGGCGGCATCGTACCGCTCCTGGCGGTTGGCAACGCGCGCCAGCTCGAGGGTCGTTCCCATGTGCTGCGGGTGCCGTGCGTGAATCTCTTCGAGGGCCGACTTCGCTTCGGCGAGTTGTTCGTGCCGGGCGAGCATGGTGGCCATCTCGAACTTGATGTCGACGTGCTTCGGATCGATACCCAGAGCGGTGCGGTACTCCATCAAGGCATCGCCGAAGCGATCCTGCGTGTCGAGGATCTTGGCGATGCGCCAGTGCGCGGCCAGATGGTTCGGGTCGAGCTCGAGGACCTTCTTGTAGCGGATCATCGCATGGTCGTACTGTTTCGCTTCGAAATCGAACTCGCCCAACAGGAAGTAGGCATCGAGATAATCGAGGTCCAATTCGACCGCTTTGCGGAGATTGCTGATCGCCTTCTCGGCCTGGGTGATCGAGCGATAGAGCCGTCCGAGTTCGAAGTAACCCCGAGGAAGATGAGGATTGATGCGAATGACCCGCTGACACGCACGAATGGCGTCGTCGAACTGGCTGGCTCCGGCGTAGATCTCGACCATGCGGAAGTAAGCGGGAATATACGACGGGTCTTTGCCGACCGAGGCCTGGAAGCTCTGAACTGCCTCGGCGATGCGGTTCATGCGTTGGTACACGTCGCCGAGTTCGAACGTGGCATCCGGATCGTCGGGATCCATGGCGACCACGGCCTGGCAGGCCTCGAGAGCCTCCTCGAAACGCGGGGCAACCTCGGGAAGGGGCACGAGCTTGCAGTTTTTCAGACCCCAATACGCCCACTTGAAGCTCGGATCGAGGTTGATGGCCATCTGGTGCCCGGTCATGGCCTGCTCGAGCCGCTCTTCGGCCTTCTCGGGGAGCAGCGAGGCGAACGTCTGACAGGCGAAGGCCAGGGCAAAGTGGCTCTTGGGATTCTGGCTGTCGACCATGGCCTCATTCTTGTATTGCTCGATGATGCGGTCGCAGACCGTCTCCTGGGTGGGCGTGCCCTTGTGCTGTTCCCAGGTCAGATTGATCAGGTTCATGGTGGCGACGGGGTGCCCTTTCTCGAGGGCCAGCGCGTGTTGGTAGGACTCCATCGCTTCGGCAAACTGATGTCGCCGGGTGTGCACGTTGCCCAGTTCGATCAGCGCTTCGAGTGGGCCGGATTCGCGCAGGGCACGAATCTTCTGGGCCAGGATCGGCAGGTCGGTCGCCATCGCCGTGCGCGTTGCGGCCAGCTCGACCACCCGGCGGAACCGCTCGATTGCTTTACCCAGCATGCCCTTCAATTGGTAGATCTTGCCCAGTCGGTAGTTGCCGAAAACGTGGTTGGGATTGATCGCGAGGCCCTGAAGATAGGCTTCGATGGCGGCTTCAAAGCTGGCCTTGAGCTCGTGGATGAAACCAATGCGGAAATGCACCTCCGCAAACATCGGATCGATCGCAATCGTTGCCTGAAAGCAGTCCTTCGCGTGCACCAACGCATCACCCTCGACCTCGATGTGCTCGGCATGGGCCAGCAAATAACTCTCGCCCAACTCGAACAGAAGTCGGGGGTTCTCGGGAATCGCCTCGGTGGCCGTGACGAGCGCATTGACTGCGGCGGCCACGTCTTGATTGTGCACGTGGATGTCTTTGCGGGCCAGGTGGGCCCAGAGATTGGCTTGATCCAGCTCGAGGGCGCGTTCACAGAGATCGAGCGCTTCATCACGCTGTGCACGGAACGCTTCGGCATCGTCGGCATGGAGAATCAGGAGGGCGTGTGCCATCATGGCGTTGGCCATCGAGACCAGGTCGAGGTTGCGGAACTCTTCTCGCAACTTGCTGATCGTCTGTTCATAGAGGCTCTGTCGGTGCGGCAATGCCGCATACATGGCCCGGTATTGGTGGATCAGCTTGCTCCAGGTCTCGCCGTCTTCCGATTCCAGGTTCAGGGCAATGCGGTAAGCCGAAATCGCTTCATCATACTGCCCCTTGACCGCATAAATATCGCCAAGGGCACGATGCGAAGCGGCGTGGCCCTGATTCAGTGTGAGGGCTTTCTTGAACGCAAGCAGGGCGCGGTCGAGGTCGCCGCGGTTGAAAGCCACGCGACCCTGTGACAGATACAGGTCGAGACGTTCGGCGCGCTCATCGGCTGAAAGAGAGGAAGCCCGCTCTTTGAGGCTTGCCAGTTCCGTCTGCTCCGCCAGAGTCTTGACGTGCTTGAGGTACTCGCGCGATGCGAGCCCGACTTCGAGGAACAGGCATGCGTTGCCCGCAGCGTCGTAGAAGTTGCATTGCTCGTGCAGACAACTGATTCCGGCAACTTCCTTGTTGCCACTGCCGGTGCACTGAAGGAACGGACAGATGGTTTTCATCATAGCGTTCTCTGGCTTTCGTTGCGTGCGATTTGTGTGCCCCTGCGGGTGCATTGGGACAGAACGGCGTTAAACACCGCTACCCCGGCGAAAAATCGACCGGGGTGGCATGCCGACAACACCGTTGATGACTGTGGCAGGGTGCCCCCATGATGGCTGTTGCGCGAGCAAGTGCTGGAGCTCACGGCAACTTCTTGATGACCCGACGCTTCCCGGCGCCCTCTTGCGGGCCGATCAGGCCCTTCTCTTCGAGGAGGTCGGTCAGACGAGCGGCCCTATTATATCCGATCTTGAATTTTCTTTGCAGCATGCTGGTCGAAGTTTTTTCCTGCGTTGCCAACCACGTTTCGATGCGGCTCAACAGCTCGCCGTCGGCGTCGGCATCGTTGGCATCATCGTTGACGTCGGCGCCGGTTCCATCGTCATCGCCACGGTCGTCATCGGCGACCGTCGGCGTGATTTCGATGTAGTCCGGTTTCCCCTGTTCGCGGGCATGCTTGCTCAATCGCTCGAGTTCTGCGTCCCCGATGAACGCACCCTGCACCCGCAGCGGCTTGGAGCGGCCCTTGGGGACGAAGAGCATGTCACCCTTGCCCAGAAGCTTCTCGGCACCCTTGCCATCGAGAATCGTGCGAGAATCGGTTTGTGAGGCGACCGAAAAAGCGATGCGCGAAGGGAGGTTGGCCTTGATGATCCCCGTGATGACGTCGACCGAGGGTCTCTGGGTGGCGATGACCAGGTGAATTCCGACCGCGCGGGCCATTTGGGCCAGGCGGCAGATGCTGCCTTCCACCTCGGCGCTGGCCGTCATCATCAGGTCGGCCAGCTCGTCGATGATGATGACGATGAGTGGCATCGGCTGGAGCTCGCTGTCAACGCCCTCGCGCAGGCGGGCCAGATCTGCGTTGTACGTGCCGATATTGCGAACGCCGCACGTGGCCAGCAGTTCGTAACGTCGGCTCATCTCTTCGACCGCCCACAACAATGCTCCGGCTGCGAGCTTTGGATCGGTCACCACCGGGGAAATGAGGTGCGGGATTCCGTTGTAACTCGACAATTCGACCATTTTCGGATCGATCATGACCAGCTTGACCTGATCGGGGCGAGCCTGGAACAAGATGCTGGCAATGATGGTGTTGATGCAGACGCTCTTGCCGGAGCCGGTCGACCCTGCGATCAACAGGTGCGGCATCTCCGTCAGGTCTGCGTATACCGGTTTCCCGCTGATAGTGACCCCCAGCGCGAGATTGAGCAAGGTCTCGGGGCGAACGAAGGCATCATTGGCCACAAGATCGTAGAAGAACACCGGAGTAGGCTTGGGATTCGGGATCTCGATGCCGAGGGCGGCCTTCCCTGGAATGGGTGCCTCAATGCGGACGGCTGTGGCCGCCAGTGCCATTGCGATGTCATCGGTCAGGCTGACGATGCGACTGACCTTGACGCCGGCAGCGGGCTTCAGTTCGAAGCGAGAAACAGCCGGACCTTCAACAACATCGGTGACCGTTGCCTGAATGCCAAAGTCCGCCAGTGTCTTGACCAACAATTGCGAGCGTGCCGCAATGTCTTCCGCGTCTCCGGCCGTCCGTGCCGGCGGTGTGGCGAGGAGGGTCAGCGGGGGCAACGTGTATCCCAGGGCGCGCGGGGCGTCTTCTTCCGACTCCGATTCATCGTCGGGGTCCATTTCGCCGTGCCCCATCTTCTTGATGTCTCGATCGATGGGGTTCTCATCGAGATACTCGGGGGCATCGACGTCCTGCCAGGTTACGGTGTCGGAGCGCTCGCGTGCGCTCAGTGCCCCCGTCATCGCCGCAGTTTCGCGATCGTTACCGGTATCCGCTGCTGAATTCGGCGGTGGGGTAGGGGAGTTGGCGGCCTGCTCAATTGACGCCGAAACGCCGGCTGCACAGCCGCTTTCGTCAGACGATGGTTCGGATTGATCAATGGTATCAACGGTCAATGCCGGCTCTTCGGGGATGAAGGTGACTTCGATCTCGTCGCTTTCTGGCACCGGGTCTTCAGAGGACGCCGCCGTCGGTACTGGGGTCATCGTGGCGAGGCAGACCACCGAAGG
>CAZADH010000121.1:0-17401 GCA_964483805.1 uncultured bacterium | reverse complement strand
CACTGGCGAAACGCGCGCGCTTCGCGACACCCAGCGGAAACGCGTTGAGCGAGAGATACTCGGCATGGCCGTCGGCGTGCACCAGCAGCGGGGCGCATTGGCCTGCGTTCGTCAGCGTTACGTGCCCGGAAACCGTGTCGAGCACCCCCATCAAACACGTCATCATCTTTTTCTTGTTGACCGACTCGAGCATTTGTTCGTTCAGACGCTGCAGCACTGCCGCCGGGGTGGCGTCGGGTTTTGCGAACAGGATCGTGAAGGCGGCCTTCGCCATGGTGGTCACCAGTGCGGCCGAAAAACCGTGCCCGGACACATCGCCCAGCACGAAGGCGCAGCGCCGCTCATCGAGCGCGATGTAGTCGAAATAATCGCCTCCGATGGCCTGGGTCATCTGGTTGCGGCCGACGATCTCGAAGCGGCCCAGCCGCAGATGCCCCGGCGGATGCAGACTCGACTGGATGACCGAGGCGACCTCCATTTCCCGCAGGTGAACCATGGTCCGGTTGAACTCGGCGCTGAGCATGCCCAACTCATCGTGCGCCAAGACCGGCAATACAACGTCAAGCTGCCGCCGGCGGATCGCCGTGACACCGCGCACCAGTTCGTCGATCGGGGCCAGCAACCGGCAGGCCAGGATCCAGACCAGCGCGGTGGCCAGCGCGACCGACAGCGACCAAGCCCCCAGTACCCCACGCACGTACGGGGCGAGGCGTCGCCCGATCTCATCCCGCGGGGTCACGTGCGCCAGGTAGAACTGCCGTATGGCCGGAACGCGGCGCACCACCACCGCGCACGGGCGGCCATCGACAACGCACTCGCCGGACCACGCCGGCAAAGCAACCGCCTTCATCCACTGGGTCAGCGGCCGCAGGGCGGCAATGTCGCCGTCTTCCGGGAATCCAGGATCGTGTGCTTCATCGGCCAAAGAGACGGCAACCACGCGCCCGCCCACTGCTGCCGTCGGTCGAGACGGCAACTCGTTTGCGAGAAATTCGGGCTCGAATGCGTCTTCGGGGAAGGTGACGAACAACATGAACGCCGCCGCACCACGCGGATCGACGAGGATGGCCGGGAAATGGTGGCCTTCGGCGCCGCGCATCGAGAAGAACGCCAGGGAGCCGAGCTTGCTGCGAATCATCTCGAACATCCCCGCAGCCTCGCCGGCCAGCATGCCCCGCAGGGCGTCGTCCGCCGTCGAACCGGGAACCAGCGGCGCCATCCCCTGCCGCATGTCGGCGTCGTGACAGAACTCTTTGCCCATGAGACCGAATACTTTGTGCAGACGCGCGGCTTCGTCATCGCTCTGGCGCGCCCGCCGACCGAGGCTCGCCTTCTCGGCATCGAGCAGGAAGCGGATCTCGTGAGTGGTCAGCGACACCCCGCCCGCCACCCAGCGTTTCACCACGGCTGTCCGTTGCGAACGCGGCAGGTCGAAGATGCGTGCTTCGATGGCGCGCACCGGTTGATGCCAGGCGTATCGCACCTTGCCCTGCGCGTCGATGAGCAGAGCGTCGTCGAGCTTGCACACGCGGTGCAACCCCTCGAGAAACGCCACCAGCTCAGGAAGCGTCTCGGGGTTTTCGCGAAAGCGGCGAACGTGGGTCTGCAATACGTGTTCAATACGACGGCAATATGCCTCGAAAGCACGTTCGACCGCGACGATGGCCTGAACGGCCTGCGCTTCGTTGGCCGCGCCCAGCGTCTGCCGCTGCTCGCGCAGATAGGTCCAGGCCAGGGCGGCGGCGATACCCGCCGGAATGCCGATCCCGAGGACAAACAGGGCGAGCAACTTGCCACGGACCGGCATTGGCAACACTTCCCCTCGCTCGGCTTGACGGTAGAGAACGACCAACAACCAGACGCTGACGGGCACAAACAGAAGCCACGTCGCCAGGGCACACCACGTCCAGACATAGCGGGGCACCAGCGCACCCAAAAGCACGATCCGCCCGGGCAGTGGGACAGTCTTCACCAGGGCATCGCCGAGTCGATAGTCGGACGAGATGCGACCGCGGTGTTGCGCCACGAAATCCGCGGCTGCCAACGGCACGACGTCAGGAATTCGCTGCGGCACCCCTGCATGCATGAACCCGAGGCGGATGTCGGCATCTTCCTCGGCATGAATCAGCGATTCGACGACCCACGTCGGCCAACGCTCGCGCTGATACACGAGGATAAGCAGGTGCCGAAGCCGATCGGCCACCGCCGGCTCGGGCGACCGCAGATGCACGGCGCCGTCGGCAAAAGTCGCAGGTTGCCCGGGATGCCAGGCGGCGCGCCACAGCGTGCCCGGACCTTGAATCGCCAACAACTCGAACGCCCCGTTGCCAAAGTAAAAGAACTCCTCAACGCCAAAAGGCGCCCCGGGCATGTCGCGAATCGCAGACAGATCGGTCTCGTGAAGAAAACGGAGGCCGGCGGCCCATCCGGGCACCGACCGCGGCGGCACATCGCCGACGATCTGTCCCTGGTCGGTCAGACCGACCAAACCAATCATACCGGGCGGATACGCGCGGGTAACGCGCGCCCACTCCGCACGAAACGCACCACCCGACACCGGCAGCGACCACAACCGGGCGCAGTCGTCGGTCAGCCGTGTGGGCAGATAGACCGCCGGGTCGGCTTGGCGCGCCATCTGTTCGAGACGGGCGGTCAGCCGCTCGCGCCCCGCCGTGCGGGCCTCTTCGCGATCGACACGCACGAACACCGCCATGCCGAGCCAGAAAAACAGGGCAGGAAAGAACCACAGCGTGACCACCAACATCAGCCATTGCCGACGAACGGTCATGATGCCACCTCGCCCGCGTTGGCAATTTCGAGGACCGGGTGCCCGGCCGGGGCGACGCCGCTCGCATCGGCCGTCGTGAACCGGAACATCCGTCCCGGGGCCACCACCAGACGGCGACCGCACGGTTCGTCACCGCGCCCGATCACCTCAGTGCTGAACGGCGGCGAACCCGGCTGTATGTCGCGTTCTTCGATAACAAACGATCCATGCAATACAATATCAATAATCTCTCCATCGCGTTGGCCCACCCCCACGATCAGCTCGAGACCGCTCGTGGCACCGGCAACCACGCCGGGAAAGCGCCGCCGATACTCGTCAAGCACCCACATCGCGTCATGGTTCTGCTCGGCAAACAGCAGGCGCAAAGCCATCCTGGCATTGGCAAGGCCCAGCGCTCCCGCCAACCGCGCTCCGGTCCGCTGCACCAACCAGAAGGCGAAACGGTGGTCGGCGAGCGCGAGGTAATCGTAATACCCCGTCAATACGCGATCGCCGTGCACCTCTCCCCGGCAAAGCCAGGAGCCGACCCGCAACGTCGCATGCGGACACAACTGTTCCTGCAATTCGCCGGCTACCACCAATTCGCGCAACTCGGCCGCCGTCTCGTTGATGCCACGCCCGATCTCTTCGAGTTCATCACCCGACCCCACCATGACCGGCTCGAGGTAATTTCCCTGTGCCAGTCGCTGAACCCCGGCCGATATCCGCCGCAGAGGTTCGAGCAGAACGCTCGAGAACAGCGACGCGAGAACCAGCGAGAAACCGAACAGCGATGCGGCCACCCAGAGCACCCGCGACGTAAACGCGGCACTGCGGGCCTGGATCGGCGCCATCGGGACAAAGGCATAGAGCGTGATGCCTTCCAGATGCCGGGCCGGGAAGCCGGTGATCAAATGCGGTCCGCGTTTCAGCGGATGCACCACCCAGTCGATACTTTGCGCCTGCAACACCCCGTCGTGAAATCGTCGCAGGATCTCGTCGCGCGTCAGCCACGCCGGCATCTGGGCCTCGGTCACCGCGGCGCAACGCCAGCGCGCCCTCGCGAGCTGCGCGTTGATTCGCCGCGTCTCGCGCCGCAAAAAGATTTCCTCGAGAAATCTTGGCTCGTGCGCGATGAAGAGGAATCCGAGACCTTCGCCGCGGGCATTGCGCCAGATATCCGGATACATCATCGTGACCTGGCCCTCGTTGCGCATGACGAAGATATTCTTCTCGGACCGCATCATGTGCAGGGCCATGTCGCAGGCCAGGGCGCCGGCCGGATCGGTCACATTGTCTCGCAGATTCTCCTGCGCACCCCGCTGGGCCACATGTTCGCGATGATTTCGCCGCAGCGCGTACATGCCGATCAGCGACAGCAGTTTGCGCACACCCCGCCCCAGGATGTCGTGAATGGCAGACCGTCCCGGTGGCAACATGACGTATTGCAGTTCGCCAGCCGCCCCGACGAGCGCGATGCTGAGACTGCCGCGATGTGCTTCAAACCGGCGCAGCCGGGCAACGATGACGTCGGGTCGCGCTGCATCCTCGCCCGCCCCCTGCAACAATTGCCGGTATTGCTGCAGTTGTCGGTCGACAGCGCCGGCAAACCGTCGATCGAACTGCTCGAGCACATCGCGGCTGCGCTCGACGTTTTCGCGCAGCAAGGCAGCGTCCCAGGCCTGTCGATAGGTCTGCGCAAACGACAGCATGACCAGGCCGTTGACGGCCGCGGCCACCGCAAACAGCCCGACCACCTGGACGCGGAGGGGCACGAACAGCCCATGACGGACCCGGTACCACCAGACCAGCAACACCAGCCACCCGACCACCAACAGAGTCTTCCATGGCACCGTTGCCGGGGTGGCGACATCAGCAACGCGCGTCTTACACCATACATACACAATGAAGCGCCGCGTCACCGCACCCCAGGCCAGCCACCGCCCCTCACGCACCCACGATTTCTCGGCACGCGCCCGCATGAGTTCGCAGGCCAATGAGGCCACCGCGGTCGGTTCACCCCGCGCCTCGACGGGGCAGTGCTGCCACAGGTCGATGAACCCGATGTCGAAGCGGTCCCCGACATGACGTCGGGCCCGGGCCACCGCGTCGTCGACCACGGTTTCCGGCGCTATCCGTTTCAGATCGACGAGAAACAGGAGGTCACCGGCACCCCAGCGCGACGAACGAAAGGGGAACAGTCCTGCCAGAACGCCCGTCGGGCCCGACGAGCCGAGTGCCGACAACGTGCCTGGCCGCCGCACCATGGCATCGAGGTTGCTGATCGTTCCGAGAAACGATTCGAGCAGCGTCAACTCACGTTTCGACAACTCGGCACCCCGATCGGCGCGTAAACGGCGCAGGCAGGCATACGACTGCTCCGAGGCAAACACCAATCCCGGCGTAGTACCCGGTATTGATAATCGCCGCCCCCCCGCATCGAAGGCAAAAACCCGCACCGCCTCCCGAATCGGCTCGGCGGTGGCCCCACACAAATCGCCGGTCCATTTCAGTCGGCGCATGACGCCACGCGCCCAATCGGCACAACACTGGTGCGCGCCGGCGTTGCGGCAAAGGTTGGTGACGATCTGCTCGGCCCCGACCCTCTGCTCGTTCTGACGCTGTTCACGCTCCAGGCGTTCGGAAAGCGCCCACACCACCAACGCCACGCCGATCGGGGCCACGAAGACATAGAACACGGCGACCGCCCGCAAGATCCGGCTCCACGACATGGCGCCCGTGCCCGCGGTTCCCGAGGCGACCGCGTCGTTCATCGGTGGCTCCGCTGCCGACACGCCATCACGTGCCCGACCTTCCTGAAATGCCAAATTTCTTCAATTTGTATTGCAGGTTGCGCAAGCTCATCCCCAGTTGCTCGGCGGCTTGCCGCCGATTGCCGGCGCAACGCGCCAGCACACCAACAATGGTGGCGCGTTCGGCCTCGCCGAGCAAATCGGCAGAAACCACGCCGCCCTGCCCGCTCCCACTGGCCGCGCTCGCTGCCGGCGCCGATCGTTCTTCGAGTCCGTGCAGGGCATCGGCATCGATGCGCGGCCCGTCGGCCAGCAAGACCGACACCTCGATGATATTCGCCAGCTCGCGCACATTCCCCGGCCAACCATGCCGCGCCAGCCGCTCCTGAGCCGCCGCGGTCAGCGTGGGCACCGGCTTCCGGGCACGCGCCGCTGCAGCCGCCACGAACTGCTCAGCGAGAAACATGACATCGACCGGACGCTCGCGCAACGCCGGCACCCGCAAAATCGCCGGCGTCAGTCGGTAGAAAAGATCTTCGCGAAACCGCCCGGCGGCAACCTCCTCGCGCAGGTCGCGATTGGTCGCCGCGATGATCCGCGTATCGACGCGCACCACCCGGTCGCCTCCCACCCGCCGCAACTCGCGTTCTTGCAGAACCCGCAGCAACTTGGGTTGCATTGCGAGAGGCAGTTCCCCGATCTCGTCGAGAAACAGGGTCGACCCGTGGGCCTCTTCAAAGCGGCCGAGCCGTCGCTCGCCGGCCCCGGTGAACGCGCCGCGCTCATGACCGAACAACTCGCTCTCGATCAGGTTTTCCGGGATCGCCGCACAGTTCACCGTCACCAGCGGCCGCTGCGCCCGCGCCCCATGCTGGTGCAGAAAACGGGCCAGGTGCTCCTTGCCCGCACCGGACTCGCCGGTGACCAGCACCGTGATCTCGGCCGCTGCCAGCTTGCGCGCCTTGTCGAGCAGAGCCAACACCGCCGGGTCGCGGGTCGGAAACGGATCGGCCGGCTGCGCCGCCGCCAGCAGCGCGCGGTTGTCGCGGCGCAGCCGCTGGGCATCGAGCACCCGCCGCACCGTCAAGACGAAGTCGTCGATATGCGGCAACGGCTTGGTCAGAAAATCGGCGGCCCCCTCCTTGATCGCCTCGACCGCCGAGGGGATCGAACCGTGGGCGGTCAGAAACACCACCGGCAAATCGGGATCGCGCTCGCGCAACCGTCGCATCAGTTCGCGACCGTCCATGCCCGGCATCATCAGATCGAGGATCGCCAGATCGTACGACCGGCGCGCCGCCAACTGCAGAGCCGTCGGCCCGTCAGCGGCCACCGCCGCCGCGAAGCCTGCTTCCTGGAGAACTTCCGACAGCAATACACGATATGTCTGTTCGTCATCGACCACGAGGATCGTCGCGAGTTCAGGCCTGGCCATGGGTTCCCTCCCCGGGGGCAGCCGGAAGCTGCAGCTCGGCAATACACCCGCCGCCGTCGCGATTGCGCAAATCCAGCGTTCCAGCCATCGCCTCGGCCAACCGCCGCGACACGGCCAGACCGAGGCCATAGCCGCGCGGGCGGGTCGAGAAGAACGGCTCGAAAACCTGGGCCCGCGCCGGTTCGCTCATCCCTTCACCACGGTCGGTCACGGCGAGGTGAACCCGTGTTCGCTCGGTGCGCAGCACCACTTCGATCGGCTGTAAATCGGTCGATGCCTCGACCGCATTGTTGATGAGGTTGGTCAAAATCTGGCGTACGGCGTGGGCATCGGCCAGGACGGGCGCACCGTCGGGCAACGATTCGCTGATCGGCGGCCGCGGTGCGGTCGCTTGTCGCGCCAACAAGACCACTTCGCGCACCACCGGAACCAGATCGATCGGTACGACCTGCACCACTGCAGGCCGCGCAAAATCCAGCACGCCGCGCGTCAGTTCTTCGAGACGGACCGTCTCTTGTTCGACCAGTGCCAGCAGCGCCGATTGGCCCGCGGGCGACTTCTGCAGGTGTTGCACGGCACCGCGGATGGCTCCGAGCGGATTCTTGATCTCGTGACTCAGGCGCGCCGCCATCCGACCCACCGCCGCCAGATGCGCGTCACGCTGCCGTTCACCATGCGTCTGCCATGCCCGGGCCGCCACCTCGACGACCAGACACCAGAGCAGGCTGCCGAGCAGCCATGCGCCAAGCCAAAGATGACTCTGTAAATACAGAGGCCATACATGTGTGTCGCTGCGGTCGGAGTACAGCAATACAACGTCTGGACGACCCAGCCCTCTGCCGGCACCACCGCCGGGGCCACCGCCGGGGCCACTGCCGGCGCGATGGCCGGTGCGCATCCCCAGGCCCCCGCCGGGCGGCCCACCCTGTGCGGCCCACCACGGCCCGGCCTGCACCGGCAACCGCAGCATGACCAGGTGGGAGGCGACCGACGCGACGACCGCCACGCCGGTCTCGGGAAGGGCAGCGCGAGCCAACCAGCCTGCCGCCGAACCCACCGGGGTGGTCATCCACTGGCCACCGGCAACAAACCCCACGGCAGCCACGGGCGGCACCGCCAACGCCGCCGAGGCCAGCAACTGAGGGTCGTCGATCAGTTCGCGGGGGGCGACCTCTGCCGCCTTCAGCAGTTCGTTCCAGAGGTTCTCGCCATCGACGTGACGAAACCAGACCGCATCGGTCTCGGCCTGGCGGCGGTTCCAGTCGGCAATGCTGACGCAGCACAGGCCGGCGGTCAACACCGGAATAAACGCGAGCACCAACCGTGCACGCCTCGAGAAGACGAAATCGGCCAACGACATGAACACGGGTCACATCCCTCCGTCGTCGGCAGGATTTGCGTCCACCGTCATCGCTGCACGCCCGCCCGACGACCAAGGCTCGAGCAGCAAGAACCCTGCCGTCATGGCCTCGCCCGCCTGGTCATCGCAATACTCTGTGCAGATATCACCATTTCTGACCGCCACCACCGTGCGCCACCCCATGGTCTGCTACCATGGTGCGCGAAACCAAGACCGACTGCAACCGCCCAGGTGCAAAAACTTGCACTTCCGGCGATGCAGGATCTTGCACGATCCGGGCCGGCCCCGAGGGCGCGACATCGCAGCGAAGGTCGCAAAACCGCTCATTTAGCAGCTTTCGACCGGTCCCCGGCGTTGCCGGGAGCCAACCCTTTCGACCTGGCACGCTCGTTGCTTTACCTTCCAGCAACGCCTGACCTGCCGCTCGGGTGCGCGGCGCCGATCCCAACCTACCCACGACCCAAAGAAACAAAGGAGTGTATCGATCATCATGAAACCACTGGCCACCCTTACCTTCCTCGTTCTCTTCTCGCTTTCACTCACCGGGTGCAGCGGCACCGGTGGCGGCAGTGCCGTGGGTCCTCAGACCGCGACCGACCTGCTGAGCGACACCGATCTGGCAGCCGTCGAGGCGTCGTTGATTTCCGACCGCATCAATGCCTCGGTGGCTGCCCCGGTCGTCACCACAGCGCCCGCGGCCTCGGTGGTCAGCGCCGACGTGCTGACCGCCTCGACATTCGCCCATGGCGGGCGCCGCTACCAGGGCGGGCGCTCGGGAAACCGGGCAGTTGCCCAACGCGGACTGCGGTCGTGCACCGTGACCTGCGACGGCTCGTTTACCGCGTCAGGGACCCTCGGCGCCACGATCGGGTCACTCAGTTGCACGATTGTCCGCAACGACGACGGCTCACTTCGCGTGCTACGCGCTGACGGCACCGAACTGATGACCGTTCCGGCGCCGACCGCCACCGGCCCCATACCGCTCACCGCCAATGGAGTCGCGTGGTTGGCCACCTACGGGCAGACCGCCACTGACCCGCTGGTGACGCTGGTCAACCAGGTGTCGGGCCGAACCCTGACCGTGACCGAGGGCGACGACGGCACCCTCACCGTCACATCGAGCGGCGGTGGCCGCTTCCGCGGCGCCTGGCAAGCGGACGGCACGATGGTGCTCGATGACACCGCCGGTTACGGCCAGCGCCGCTGGCGTGGTGGGCGCTCGTCCTGAGTCGGTACGAAGCAACAGACCCTATATAGCAATACCTCGTATTTCATACTCGAACCCTGGCTACTTCAATTAGGAGGCTGACCCCATGAAGACACATCATTTCGTCTCGTTGTTCTTCTTCGCCGCGGCACTCGGCGTTTTCACCCTCTCGGGTGCAACCGCCCAAACGGTCGACTCGACCACCGTCACGGCAACGGCCGCGCCGGCCACCCCAACACCAACGACCACAACCGACGTCGTGGCCTGCCCACGCCTGCAGGGCGCTGTTCCCGAGAAAGGCCGGTCGATGACCGACTTGCCCCGCAGAACCCGCACTCTCCAGGCAACGGGCCTCGCCAGCGGGACCGCCGTGTGCCCCCGCACCGGTCTGGCCAAGGGTTATGGTGACGGTACCCGCCCACGGCCGCGCGACGGCACCGGCTTCGGTGCGCGCGCACATCGTGACGGCACGGTCGGCGCCGCCACGTCCGGCCAGTGCCGCCGCCTGGGCGGCCAAGGCATGGGTCGCGGCCGGGGTTGGGGTTGTCGAAACGCTGGAACGACCCCGTGAACAGACCCGGGTGATACGTCACCCGGGTACACACGACAACACCGCCCTATGGGAACAATCTGGGGGCAGGTCCAGACGGGCCTGCCCCCAGCCTATGAAATACGATGTATGTCTCGTTTAACGACGTTCGCGCCTGGCGGTCATGAGAAACACGGGGTATTCCCGCTTCACCCCAGCGCTCTCTTTCACCATGGTATGCGCGGTCACGAAACGCACGTCGACAAACCCGGCTTCCTCGCACAGGGCGCCGAGCGCCGCGCGTTCGAAACCACAATGGCCGTCGAAGCCGCCCCGGTCATGAAACGAGCCGTCTTCGGTGTCGAGATCGACGATCGCCAGACGACCGCCGGGCTTCAACAGATCGTGAAAAACACCCAGGATCTTGCGGGTGTCATGGACATGGTGCAGGGCCATCGACGAGTAGATGAGATCGAAATGCTCGCCCAGATTCGGCTCGTTCACCAGGTCACGCTGGACCACCTGCATATTCGTAACACCGGCCGCGACGATCTTCTCGCGCAAGACCGTGAGCATGCCCGCCGAGGTGTCGATCAACGTGACCCGCCCCAGGTCAGGCAGCAACGCAAAACTGAGGGCACCGGTGCCACATCCGTATTCGAGAGCATGCCAGGTCGGTTCCAGCGTCACTGCCTGCCGAATCGCGGCGGCCACTACGGCGGTCCGTTCGATCGTCAGCGGATTCTTGTCCCATTCACGCGCACGCGCATCGAAGTCCATATTGCGTCACTGTACTCCTATGTATGTATACTGTGTCGTCGCGCCAAAATCTGATCGCCAGCCGTCCCGATCATCCTGAGTCGGCCGGCCTGCGCCTCATCCATGTTAACGCCGATTCGCCCGGGTGACCAGGCGAACACGCGGCATCCTCGCCCCGATGCGGCTCGCGCCTCAACGTGTGGCGACGATCGCCTGTTGCAGCGCCGACCTCAGTTGTGGCGTGCCGCCTCCTTCCGAAACTACTTCGAGCACACGTTCGCGGTCGCGCACCCAGGAGCCGGCCAGCATCGTAATCGGAGTCCCGACGAACGCCTCGGGCAGCATGGGCACCGACGGTCCGAGCAGAACCACGGCCCGGGGGGCGGGCGCCGCCATACGCAGGTCGGCCAGCAAACCGTCGAGGGTGCCGGTGACCAACGAGGTGGCGGTAACGATGGCAACGGTGCAGAGTCGCAAGGCCTGTCGCCCGGCATCCGGAGGCAGCGAGTCGGACTCTGACGGCTCGAGCTCGATCACCTCGAGTTTGCACCCGCTCGCACGAATGCCCGCCAACAGTGGCTGGAAGCGGCCAACCATGGCAACGCGGTCACCGGCTGTCAGCGCGAGACGCGCCACGACGTCGGCCGGCTCCGGGGCGGGTGGCCCCTGGCGGTTGATCACCGCATTGGCCGCGGCCAGGCCCAGACATCGACGCCACGGCGACTCGGCGTGCGCCAGCCCGGCGATCAACTCGGTTACCGGGCGCCCGCGCAACGTGCCGGCCTCGGCAAACACCGTGCACGCATGGCCGACCTCTTTGGGTGACCAACTGATGCCGACCGCACCATCGTCGAGACGCACGGCGGAATACCCCAGCCCCAGGCGCACATCACTGACCCGTGCCGTTCCGGCCTGGGAAGCCACAGCGTCGATGAGACGCCGGGCCGAAATGCTTGAAGAGGTGTCGTTCATAGATGCTCCTTCTGTGTCATACACGATATTTCATTATCGGTCGGAATCATTTCGCTATCACGGTGTCGCCACGTTGCCACGACCACCCTCGCACGGCGTTATGGCAGTCGGATCGGCGGCGAGCGCAGCGAGACATCGCCGGCAAACCTCTTGATTGCGCGGATCACCGGCCGGCGCACGCACATGCCAACCGCACGGCATGGGGAGCACGGCATCGAGGGCTGCCACCACTCGGGCCCGAAAGAGCAACGGCGGATCCTCGGCCAGGAACGCGAAGGCCGGACGGACGCCGTGCTGCCGCTCCCGCGCGATCCGGTCACAGAGTTCCTGGGTGCGCGCCGACCAATCGAGAGTTGCCGGCGACGTCGCCGCCGAAGCCACGGTCGCAAACACGCAGGCGCCGGACGCGTTGTCGCTGCGGCCGCAGACCACCTCGGCGTTGCCGCTGTCCACCATGGTCGGCGCACCCGTGGACATCGCACCAGGCAACACCAGCAATGCTATCACAATAATTGTGCTCGAGAGCAGCGAAAAGGGTAATCCGTGGGCCCAACCAACCATCGGCAAGCCACTTCGACCGACGACGGCCGCTCCGAAGAGCAGGCAATGCACGAGCCCAACCGTCTGGTTGGGCGGCAGGTCGAAACGGTACGACAGCAAGATCCCGCCGATCGTACTCAACCAGGCGGCCACCACGGCCAGAACCAGCACGCCCCGCAGCCGATGATGCAACAACAAGGCAACACCTGGGGCCACCACGAGATAGCAGAAGATCAGCAATACACCAGCAATCTTGGCCGCCGCCGCCACTACGGCCCCAAGCGCCACGAAGAAGGCGAGTTCCAGGGTCTTGACCGGGATGCCAAGCACAGCCGCTGCGTCCGGATCGAGAAACGCATACGTGGTCGGCCGCAGACTGAGCAGCAACCATAGGGCACACGGCACCAGCACCGCCGTAATCAGCAACAGATCAGTTCTCGATGCGAACAGCAGACTGCCAAACAACAACGCCTTGACCTTCTCGAGCCCGAAGCCGCTCTGCGAAACCAGCACGATGCTGCCGGCCGAAAATGCGACGAACAAGACCCCAAGCAGCGTGTCGCGGGGCAGGCGCAACCAGCGTTCGAACGGCAAGCCCAGCAGGGCCACCACAACCAGGGCCGTCAGCAAAGCGCCGACAAAAGGCGGCCAACCCAACAGCAACCCGAGCGCAATGCCACACGCCGCTGCTTCCGACAGCGTCACGCCAATGAAGACCACGCGTTTGAGGACGACAAAGACGCCAAACACAGCCCCGACAGCAGCAATGATCAAGCCGACCGGCAGAGCCGGTCCATAGATGTCCAACACTGTATTGACCATGGTCCACAGTGATTCAGGCATGCACTGCCTCCGTATGCGTGGTTGGCGGCAGATCCCGCCAGGCAACGAGGTCGGCCCGACCGCGGCCAACCCGACACACCCGATCCGTCAAGGGGCGCACCAGGTCCAGACCGTGCTGGGCAAACAGCACGGTCTTGCCGTCCTTGACGGTCAGATCGTGCAGCAGCGTGATAACTTCACGCTCCGAATCGGCATCGAGCGCCGCTGTCGGCTCATCCATCACCAACACCTCGGCGCCGTCAGCAAGCGCCCGGGCAATCAACACCTTCTGCCGCATGCCGCCTGACAATTCGTGAAAGGCTTTGTGGTCGTGACCGGTCAAACCAAAGCGGTCGAGCAACCGATCGACCAGTGCCTGATCATCGTCACCTGGCCTGCGCCACCAACCAAGTTTAGGAAACAGTCCCATCAAGACGATGTCACGTGCCACCACCGGAAAGAGCAGATCGATATTCTGTTGTTGCGGCACAAACCCGGGCGGCCGATTTGCAAACGGCGTTTCGAGTTGCCCACCGCGAATCGGCAGGAGACCGAGTATCGCCCGCAGCAACGTCGTCTTGCCGGCCCCATTCGGACCCACAAACGGCAGGAAGGTTGCGGCCGGGATCTCCAGATCGACTCTGGCCAGGATGGGGTCCTGGTCGTAGGCGACGGAGACCCCCCGCAACACGATGAGGGGCCTTCGGTCGGTCATGGGGCCACCGCCAGTCCCGCTTCTTTTGCCATGGTCAGCAGGCTGTTCACCCAACAATCGACGAGGCGAAAGTAGTCAGACACCTCCGCGGTGCCACCGACATAATACGGCACCATGCAGTATCGCGCACCGACTGCGCCCGCGATCGCGCGCACCGTCTGTTCGTCGAAGTAACTGGCCGACAACATCAGTTTGATGCCGTCGCGGCGCATGCGGTCCTGCAACTCACGCGTGTGTTTCGGGGAAGGCGGAATGCCCGGCTTCGGCTCGATCGTGTCGGCCTGCACCAGCCCGAAATCGTCGCAGAAGTAGATCCAGTTCTTGTGGTAGGTGACGATGGGCAAACCTCGCAACGGCATCAGTGCGCCGACCCAACCGCCGAGACGACCACGCAGCGGTTTTCCTTCGAACGCATTCTCAGCGAGGAACCCGAGCAACTTGCCTTCCCGATGCAGCTTGACCAGCATCTCGCCACCAAGAATATCAACCAACTCGGCACCGTACAGGCGCCGATAGAACTCCTGGCGCAACTCCGCAAGGCGTTGACGATAGACCGGTGCCCCGGCCGGATCGTTCTTCTCGAGACCGATGGCGATGTTCTCGATCACGTGCAACATGTTGAGCGGACTGTTGGTGATGTGGGGATTGCCGTAGATGTGCAAGCCGCCTTCGCTGCGCGAGAGAACCGTGGGGATCTCTTTCATCGGCACACCATGAGCCGCCGCCACGTAACCGACCGCCTCGGAACGGATGCGGCTGTTGCCCGATTTGTCGACCGCGGTCGGCAACCACATCTCGAGGTCGAGACCGGTGGCGATGAGCAGATCGGCTTGGCGAAGCACCTGCACGAACGACGGCTTGGGCCGAATGAAGTGCGCATCCTGATCGCCCTGCACGAGATGTTGCACGCTTACCCGTTCACCCCCCAGGCGACGAGCGAAGTCGGCGTAATCCGGCAGCGTGGTGACAACATGTAATACGTTGTGTTTCTTCTCCGTCGAGACAATCGATGTGGAGGCGGCACCGGCAACCTGAGCAGCGACCGGCGTCACCGTCGGGCAGATCAGCAGAGCGACCAACACGACCACCGGCCAACAGGGCCAGGAACGGACGCCCGCCGTTCGCGCCACGTTTGTTGCGCATGGGCTGGAGCGGACAAGGCAAAACGCAGTATTGATTGCGGTAAGCATCGGACTTCTCCTCATCAGTAACGGTCGTGCAGGTGCGGGCCGGCGGCCCAGATGCACTGCAGTGTGACTCGGTTGTCGGCGCGCTCGAGGTGCCGGCCGTGCCGATGATCGAACTCGAGACGGTAACGCACCCACGGACTCTGGTGCCACGTCCAGTAGGGTGAGATCTGGTACTCGTAAGCGCCACTTCCCGGCACCGTGTGCAACGGACCTGCATACAGAGCGGTATTGACCACTGCCCTTGCCCATGGTTTCGTGTCCGGCCGATAGTAGTCGAAGCGCACCCCGGTCTCGAGCGTGCGATTCAGTTTCCAGTGCAGATTCGTATAGGCCCCCCAGGCATGCGCCGTGTCGTGAGCTCCCGCCGCCGTGACCAGATCGCGGGCAAGATAATACCCCTCAGTGCGCCACATGAAGTTCCGGTAACGCATGCGGTCGGTCGGCTCCCAGAGGCGAGTGAAGTCAAGCCCCAGGGCAAAGGTCGGCCGACTCTCATCGTGCACCGAGACGTTTGGCGCGGCGCCAACTGCCCAGCGGTCGTTGGCGCCGGCAAGACCGGTCAAACCCCACTCGAAATACGTGTTCTCGTCGAGATCCCGGAAACTCTTGTAACGCAGCAAGAGACTGGGGATCCCGCGACTGTTCTCGGCAAACAACGCCGCATTCGTGGCCCGCGTGACCTGCATGGTCAGTTCACGCCCCTGGTGTGGCGCCGCCGGCAGTTGCCAGTCAAACGACACCCCGATCTGGTTGAGTGGACCACCGAACAAGCGCCGCAACGCCAGCGGAAAATCGACCTGATCGAGTGCGTGCTGGTGCCAACGGCTGACGGTGCCGAACTGCTGGTGGAATTTGCCCAGCGTCAAATTCATGCCGGGCGAAAACCCAACCCGCGTAATATAGGCCTCCCCCAGTTCGGTCCCGTTTTCTGTAATCGGAAACGCTGATTTGAAGCGCGTTTGCGGATCCAGGTAGCACTCCGAATGCACCCCAAGAGAGCGAAAAGTCGCGCGCGCATTCTCGCGCACCGTATCCTGATCGCGAAACTGGGCAATGACGTCGCCGGTCAGGCTGATCTCGGGATTCAGCGCCTGCAAACCGAGTTCTCCGGCCTTGAAGGCAACGCTCGCGGTCGCGATGACCGGGGCCGGCGCCCGGCCGCCCTCTGACAACACACCGGCCGCGGCCTGGCGAAGACGGGCGCGTTCGTCAGCGGGGGCCGACCGCTCGGGCGCGCCAACCACTGCGGACGGTCCCTCGGCCAAAGTTGGCCGGGCGCACGCCGACGCCAATGCAGCCACCTGCTGTTCGAGGCGGCCGATCGTCGTTTCATAGCGATCGCGCATCGTCACCATCTCGGCACGCATCGCCGCCAGTTCACCACGCAATTGGGCAACGTCGTCGGACGCTTCGACAACAGCCATGGAGCCAACGAAAGCCAGCACCACCAAGGAAATGCGCACAACACATCGTGCAGATGATTTCATGTTCGTGTTCTCCTGAGACATAGACCCTCTGGCCCGTCGGCAATTTGCCGACACGGCACCCTGACTTACCATGGATGGGCGCGGGCAGAGGGGCCAACAACCGACAACAGTCGGCAGTCGCCGACAGCCGTCGTCGATCAATACACGTGACATACTTTCTGATGACGCGCCGCAGGCAGATGATCCGACCGGCCGGAAATCCGGTCCGAACATGCCGACACGTCGTCACCAGGCACGTGGATCAACCCGGCGGCGGCCTCGCCAATAGTGAGAATTCAGCAAAGGTGTCATGGCCGCGCCAGACACACCGGATGGTCTCGTCAACACACCGTATTGCACAGATGACGACGATCGCCGAGACAAAGGCGACGTGACTCTGCACCATCCACCAACAGATCGGACAGTCGTCCGCATCCGTTTCGACTTCGCCGAGGACCACCCCTGCGGGCGGCGTGTGCTCGCATTCATGGTGATGCGGCAGCGACGGCACCAGGAACAACACCGCCAGGATCGCCGCCAGGAAACGGCGAAGCAGTGACGAACGGCGCGATATGGTGCCACAGGTGGTCATGGGTGGTTTGCCAACCCTACCTTACTCCCAACCCCAGTACCCGTGTCAAGGCCTGCCTGCAGGCAGACTCACGGGCAGACCTCTCGGTGCGTGCGCCACCCGACGTGGCGACCGTCAGTGGCACGGCGACACTTATCTATGCCGTTCGCGCCACGCTCGACCGCCCGTTGCCGGCGCCGCCAACCTGACACTGGATGCGGGTTGCCACAAATTCCTCGCGGCCGCGGCCAATCTGGCGTATCAGTCAGGTCGCTGTCCGCAGCACCTGCTGTCGACCGCGAAAATTGGTGAGGA
>CAZADH010000120.1:0-17417 GCA_964483805.1 uncultured bacterium | reverse complement strand
GGAGGGCGGCGAGGTGGTGGCCGTCATCGATGCCGGCGCGCGCACCACCAACATCTCCGTGCTCAAGAGCGGCATCCTGATGTTCACCCGCAACATTCCGATTGCCGGCAACAACATCACGCAGATGATCATGAACGTGATGAAGCAGGAGTTCGAGCAGGCCGAGCAGATCAAGGTCACCGAGGCCGAGGTCAGCTTGGGTTCGGGCGGCGAGAACGAAGTCTCCGAGGTGGTCCGCACCACCGTTGAGGAGCTGAGTTCTGAAATCCGCCGGTCGCTCGACTACTTCAAAGCCCAGTCCCGCGAGCCTGCCATCCACCGCATCATCCTGTCGGGTGGCACCTCGAACCTGAAGAATTTCCACACCTACCTGTCGAACGAACTGGGCGTCGACGTCTTCATGGGCAACCCACTCGAGGGCATCAACGTGACCGCGGCAGATACCGAGACGCTCTACAACGGTTTGCAGCAGTTCTCGGTGGCCATCGGCCTGGCCCTTCGGGGTGTGATGGAGTAACGCCATGATTCGCATAAACCTAATCACGGTAAAGCGGCGCAAGCCGATTCAGATTCCGTTCGCGGCGATCTTCCTCGTCGCCGGGCTGGTCGTCATTCTTGCCGGCTTCATGTTCATGGTGTCGCAATCCGAAAGTTGGAACGACGACGTGAAGAAGAAGCAGGAAGACCTCAAAAAGCAGGTCGCCAGCAAGAACGACAAGTTCAACCAGCGCGACATGTTGCGATCGCAGCTCAACCAGCTCAACACGCAGGTCGAGCAACTCAAACAGTTGTCGGGCGTCGACCTGGTGCAATGGTCGATGGTGTTTTCGAAGATGACCGACGTTGTGCCGCCGAAGACGGTCTGGATCACCAACATGACGATCGATTCCGACCGCCGCGTGCAGATGACCGGTTTCTCGACCGCCGCCGAAGAAGACAAGGCGCGTGAGAACCTGACCCGCGGTATCCAGGACTTCATCAAGTCTTTGCAAAAAAGCGACGGGTTCTTCCAGGAGATCTTCCTCCTGTCGGCCAACAAAACGTCGCACGTCGAACAGACGGTCATGCGCTTCGATATCACCGCGCGCTTGAAGCGCAGCCTCAAGGGCAACTGAGCGTCTGAGAACGCCGTTCCTACGGAGAAAATCGTATGAATAACATCGTTGTCGTGGTTCTGGTGCTGGTCCTGGCGGCCGGCGGTGCCGGTGCCGCCTTCTACGTAATGTATTACCAGCCGATCGAAGAGGAACGGCAGAAGCTCGAAACCGAGATCTCGGGTCTCGAAAAGAAGCTGGCCGATTTCGACAAACTCGATTCGGAGATCGAGCAGATACACAAGGATATTGCCGAAAAACAGGCCGAGCAGAAGAAGCTGTCGACGGGCAACGACCAGGTCGAGACCGTCGTGCCCAAGCTGCTCGAGTCGACCGAAAAGATTGCCAACAAGTACCAGGTGAAGTTCCAGGACGTGCGCATCAGTCCGCTGCAGCGCAACGACCAATGGAGCGAGTTGCCGGTCGAATTGGGCATCAGCGGGACGTTTGCCAACATCGGCAGCTTCCTGGTCGCCATGGAAAAGATGAAGATCGTGAACCTCGCCGAAGGCAAGATCACCATCTCGTCGTCGTCGGAGCCGGATCCGAAAACGGGCAGCCCACTGCTGACCGTGAACCTCAACGCCAAGGTCTACATTATCGGCGGATCATGAGTTGACCCCGTGTGCCCGCCGCCGGTGGGCACACCGTGTTAGTACCGTAGTAGTTCCGTAGTAATACCTTGATCGTTTGTCGATGCGCCCGTTCCCATGGATCGGTGCGCGGGCTGGTGTCCCCGCGAAGGCATGGTGGGGCAGCCAACGTGGAGGTGTGTGCATGGTCTGGAAACTGAGCGAAAACCTGTGGCGGAATGCCGCGTGCATGGCGTGTGGAGCGGTGCTGGCTGTGGCCTTGACCACGAACAGCGTGGCCGTGGCCCAGGACGGGTCGGGCGCCGCGTCGGGATCCGAGGTTGCTATCAGTGCGGTCGGCAGCGATGTCGGCAGCGAGGCCGCGAGCGGCTCCGCCGAAGCAGCCCATGAGGATCCGCTGGCCAAGCTCGACACCGTGATGACGACGTCGCAGTTCACGCCCCAGAATCCGGGCAAAGACCCCTTCAAGCCGCTGGTGCAGAAGAAACCGCAACAGGTTGTGGTCGTCCAGCAGCAGACCGAGAAGAAACCCGAGCCGAAGCCCGAGCCGTCGATTCCGCCCATCAAAGTGACGGTGCTGGGCATTTGCGGCAATGAGAGCGAGCGCTTGGCGATGATTACCTTTGACAACAAGTTCCTGACCGTCGGCAAGGGTCAGGACGTCGACGGCAAGTTCAAGGTCGTCGAGATCAACACCGATCAACTCGTGATCTTCTCGAACCGTGAGAAGATCCGCCGCAGTTTCAAAGTGGGAACCGGGGAGTGACCCACCCGATCGCGTCGCTCCTCATTGATGACGCGAACACCGGGAGGTGACCCCAGATGATTTTCGTCCGTCGTGGCTCCGGCCAGAAGGAGGTGGCACTCATGCCAAAGTTGGTGGTGATGAACCGCCAGAACCGCGAGTGGTTCTGGGTTTGGTGGTGCATCCTGGGATTGACCCTGATGTTGCTGTGCTGTCGCCAGGGTCTGGCCGAAGATACCGATTTCTCGTTGCCCGGTGGCGGCAGTGGCTCTGCCTCCGCCAGTGGTGAAGGCAGCGAGGGTAGTGGTGAGAGCGGTGGCAGTGAAGGCAGCGCGAGCGCCGGCGGTGAGGCCAACCCGGCCGAGACCGCGTCGGGTGAGGCCGGGAGCGGTGGCGGTGACCTCGGTGGCGGTTCCGATCTGGCCGCCGGTTCGGGCAGCCCGGCCGATGCCGGTGAGCCGACCCTGTCGCTCGAAGAGAAGCTCGACAAGGTGTTTGCTTCGGCCCAGTTCTCGCCGCAGAACCCGAGCAAAGACCCGTTCAAACCACTCGTGGTCAAGAAGGTGGCGCCGCCGCCGATGCCGACGCCGGTGAAGGTCGGCAGCAATCAGCCGCCGCCTCCGCCGCCGCCCCCGCCGATCAAGATGCAGATCCAGGGCATCTGCGGCAATGACTCGGACCGACTGGCGATCGTGAACTTCGAGAACAAGTTTTTGACGCTCAAGAAGAACGACACAGTGGATGGAAAGTTCAAAGTGGTCGATATATTGCCTGACAAGATCGTCATTTATTCGAACCGGGAAAAGATCAGACGGTCATTCAACGTCGGAGGTGGTAGCGAATGATTACCCAGGGCCTCAAACCGATCAGGCGCCAGACAGTGGCGCTCCTCATGGCCGTCCTTCTCGTACTGCTGGGTTCCCATGCAGTGCGAGCCGAGGACAACATCTCTCTCGACTTCCGTGATGCGAACATCCGCGATCTGCTGAAGGTCATTGCGCAGCGGTCCGGAACCAACATCATTGCGGAGAAGAGCGTTTCCGGCAACGTGACCGTGAAGCTCAGCGACGTCTACTACGAAGAGGCCATGAACCTCATCGCCAAGACGAACGGCTTCGCGGTGCGCAAGATCGGCAATACCTGGATCGTGGCTGACGAGCGTAAGATCTCCGAGAGCTTCGACAAGGGTTTGACGATCACCAAACGTCTGCAGTACGCCAAGGCTGAAGACGTCAGCAAGATCATCACCCAGACCATCAAAAAGGATGTCAAGGTGGCCACCGACGATCGCATCAACGCGGTCATCGTGTCGGGAACCAAAGACATGCTCGATGAGGTTAAGAAGTTGATCGAGACCATCGACACGCCGGTTCACCAGGTCATGATCGAAAGCAAGATCGTGGAAGTGAACACCAACGCCAGCAAGAACATCGGTTTCGACTGGCAGTGGGGCGTCGGTCAGGCCGGCGCGGACAACGGCAAGGGCCAGGTGCTCTCGTCGCGTGAACTGTTTGCCGCCAACCCGAACGCCGGCTCGTATCAGAACTGGCAGTCGCCGCAAGGCCGCCTGTTCGGTCTGGGCGACTTCTACCGGGGCAACCTGGTCTTCCAGGCGACCCTGTCGGCTCTCGAGACCCGCAGTGACACCAAGATTCTCTCGAATCCGAAGGTGTCGGCCATGAACGGTCAGCAAGCCAACATCATCGTTGGTGAAAAGATCGTGTATAGCGGCGGTCCCGACCAGCCCCCGAAGGAAAAAGACACCGGTATTCAGCTCAAGATCACGCCGCGCATCAACGACGACGGTTACATCACTGTCGACGTCGAGCCCGAGGTGTCGTTCGCCAAGTTCGACCGCCCGAACTATCCGACCATCGTTACCCGGTCGGCCAAGACCACGGTGCGCGTCCGCGATGGCGAAGAGATCCTCATCGGCGGTCTGATCAGCGAGACCGAAACCAACTCGAACCAGAAGATCCCGCTGTTGGGCAACATTCCGATCGTGAAGTCGTTGTTCAGCAATCGCGGTAAAACTGGCGAGTCCAAAGAACTGATCATTCTCGTCACCCCGCACATCATTGCTCAGACCATCGAGTCGGCCGCGCCGACCGCCTTGAGCTCCGAAGCCAGCGAGCCGGCGCCGGCTGCAGAGCCCGCGAAACAACCGCAGGGCAATGCCGGCGATGGCCTCGACACCGCATTCGACACCGGGTTCTAAGAGAGGTTCGACGACCTCCGTCTGATCGTTCGCAAAACCACCGCCCCGGGCCGGCAACGGCCCGGGGTTTTTTCTTGGGCGCGGGTCGGAGCCTGCGCTCGCATATCTTTCAGGTGATGCTGCCAACGTGACCACCGGAATTGTCCGTTTGGGTCGCAGGCAACGCGCAATCGAGACCCTTCGGCAGGGTACGACAATATCACACAAGTCCGCATTGACAGGCCCCCCCGATATGGTACCGTGTCGCTTGCTGCCAGAACTTACGGCATGTTGGTTTACATCTGCACATTGTCTTCATATCTGGGAGGATCCTCGATGCGTCGCACTACTCTTGACCTCGTTGTCGTTGCACTGTTCGCTGCCATCATTTCGACCTGGGGATGCGGCATCGGCACGCCTGATGCCGGCGCGGGCGCGGTCGCGCAAACGGTCGGTGTCGTGCCGGCGCAGTCCGGGCCGGCCTCGGTGCGCTTCGCCGTGCAGGTCGACGGCGGCACGCAGCCCGATGTGCGGTGGACGGTGCGCGGTTCGAAGAAAGCGGCGACGCGGGTCACGTTTGTGCTGCAGGGCATCAAACCCGGTCCGAATGCACAGGTCGTTGCGAGCATCACCAAGACCGTCGATGTCGGTGCCGACGGCACGGCCGCGGCCGTGTTCGACAACGTCGAAGCGGTGCCGACGATCGGGCGCGTGCAGCTCGAAAACGGCACGGTGATGGGGTTCACCGACTTTCACGGCGCCAAAGATCTGACGGCCGGCAACAACGTCGTGACCGTCAACCCGAACGGCTCTGCACTGAAGAGCGACCTTACCGCGCACGTGCTCGAGAAGATCATGAACTCGCCGCAACTATTGCAGGCAGCGCCCAACAACCTGACCGACACCGTGGCCGGGGTCGTCAACGGTCTCGACCGACGGGCCGCGACCGCCTTCGACGATGCCGAAAAGGGTGTCGTCAACGCCTTCGCACCCCGTCTGACCAACATGGTCTCGCTGGCCATCGCCAACAGCGGTGCGCAACTGAACGGAACCGGTGCTGCCACCTGGAACACGACGCCGGCGCAGATGTACACGCAGGGCGATCTGTGGAGCCTGCCGATCACCGAATTCGTGTTCAAGGACGTGCTGCGTCAGGGGCTCGACGGTTTCGGGTATGTTTCGTGCGGGCACACTTCGCTGTTCCCGTTCGCCATCGCCAAACTCAATGCCACGAACGGCGAGCGCCAGGCCTACGTGCGCAATCGCGGTCAGTGCAAAGCGATGCTGGTCATGTCCGATCGGTCGGTCGTCGTCGGCGGCACCAATGTCGATCTCGGTTGCCCGGTGTTGTTCCGCTGGAACGGCACCGGCAACGCTCACACTTTCTCCGACGCCGACGGCGTCGCCGAGGGCCTGACCTGGGCGCGATACTTTCAGGAGCTGCGCGGCACCTCGGCTGAGCAGACCCCGGCCGTATTGACAATCCAATACGACGGCAGCAAGTATCTGCTCGCCGCCGTGCGTGATGCCGCCAACCAGGCGACGCGCCACTACCGCATCGACCCCGACACCGGCGAGGTGCGCGGCTCGTTGCTGCCGCTGGTGACCACTGCGGCCACCGGCACCCCGTCGGCCGGGGCGCCGCCGCAGATCGTCAGTCTGTCGATCGCGTCATACACCGACAATATGGTGACCGTGAACTGGACCACCGATCAAGACACCAGCGCCCAGATCGAATACGGCCTGACCGACGCGTTGGGGTCCGCGACCGTGAACGACTCGGTGCTGGGCAAGACCCACTCGGTGACCATCGCCAACTTGCGCCCCAGCACCGGTTACTACCTGCGCGCCGTCTCGACCAACGCCGGCGACCTCACCGCGCGCTCGCCGATCACTTCGTTGGTCACCTCGAAGACCCCCGAAGCTCCGGTCGTCATCTCGGGTGTTACCGGCACCGCCCAGGGCGAGACGACCCTGGTCGTCACCTGGACGACCGACAAAGATGCGACGTCGCAGGTGAAATACGGGTACTACGACGATGTCGGATCCTACACCGTATTTACGACCCCTCTCGACCGGACGGCGCTGCGGAATCACTCGGTGACGATCAACGGCCTGACCGGCGGCCGCACCTACACTTACTTCGTGTCGTCGATCGACGCCAATAACAATGAGGCCGTCAGCACGACCCGCAACGTGACCATGCCCGACGAGACGCCGCCGGTCATCAGCAACGTGGTTGCCAGCGTTACGGCCACCTGGGCGACCATCACCTGGGACACGAACGAGCCGGCGGATCACTTCATTCGCTGGGGTGAGACGACCGCATACGGTGTGACGACGACGGTCTCGACGACCAAGACGATGCGTCACTCGGTGTTCATCTCTGGGCTGCCGCCGCAGTCGACGTTCCATTACCAGATTCGATGCAAGGATGCGGCGAATCTGACGAGGGTGTCGAGCGACAACATTCTTGTCACCCAATCGCTGCCGGCGTTGCGCAACATTGCGTGCATGTCGGGTTATATGGCCAGCGCCGTTCTGAAAGAAGATGGCTCTGTGTGGGCAACAGGATGGCACCTTCCGTTGCCCGGGGCAAGTTCGACTGTTAGTCAGGTGACACTTGCACAGGTGCCGAACCTGGGACCAATAGCGTCTCTGAGCGCTTGGGGGCAGGCTCTTGCGGTTCAACAGGCTGATGGAGTGTGGAAAACGTGTGACCTCGAGGGCTACACCCTGCCCCCCGCGTCTGGGGTTGTGTTCAACTCCGATCTGCCTTCGGGACAAGTGGGGATAGTTCGACCCGACGGCACCGCCGCTGCGATCATGAGTGGCGGTGACGGACGCACTCCTGTCTTGGTTCAGGGGCTTTCGGGCGTGAAGAACCTCTTGCCGGGGGCGGGGTTTTCAGTGGCGGTGAAGAGAAACGGAACGGTTTGGGCCTGGGGTGTGAATGACAATGGGCAACTTGGCGACGGAACGACGACGAGTCACGGCACGCCGGCGATGATAGCGGATCTTCCCTTTGGCGAAATGGTGGCCGCTTGCCCGATGGTGGTACAGTACAACGGAGGACCCCGGGTAGCGGTTGTGACGGCGGTGCAGAGTGACGGAACAGTGTATGTGTGGGGCGGTGTGGGCGGACCCGGCGGTTCCAGTGTGCCCGTGGCCAAGACAACAAAGGTTCCCCTACCGAAACGCCTTTTCAGTACCGAACAGGGCGTGTGGGCCTTGCTTGGGGATAACGGTGAATATTGGCAGTGGGCAACGAGCGGGGAACCGACGCGAGTGAGCGCCGGGATCTTGGATCTGAGTCTGTATCTGGCGATCAAGAACGATGGCACGGTGTGGACGCGTGAGATCGACGGCTCGTTGACCCCTATCGCCGGTTGGTGAGGGGACAGCCGCGAGCGGCACGAGACGCCCGTTGTGCCCAGTATGTGTCGTGTTGACCACGCTTGACGACTGGTGATGGGTGTTTCGTGTGCCACGACCCGTGCTCCGGACAGGGTCGCGCATCGGCGTCATTGGCGAATAAATCATTCGCATTTGATCGCGCTCGACCGCAGGGCTGATCGCGATCGGCTGGCGCTGCCTCAGACAAAGGCATTTCGATTGCGCGTTATCGCATTTTGCGATAACATGGTGTTGTGCATGTGATCTCAAAAAAGGCGATCCAGGCGTTCGTGGCGCGGCATGCAGACAGCGCTGAACCACTGACCGCCTGGTATCGGATCATCACCCGCACTCGGTTTGCCAACATGGCCGAGTTGCGTAAGGCATTCAACTCGGTCGATGTCGTGTCGGGGCTGCATGTCTTCAACATCGCAGGCAATCGGTTCCGGCTGATTGCTGCGATTCATTTCAATGTCGGGCGGGTCTACATCCGGCACGTGTTGACGCACGCTGAGTATGACAAGGGGGCATGGAAACGATGAACGCTACGGCACGGAAAGAAATCACCTCGGCCTGGACTCATCTGCGAAAACACATCCCTCTGCACCCGATCAGGTCGGCGCGGGAATACTCGCGAGCCGTCGCCGTCATGAACGACTTGATCGACACCGTGGGCAGCGACGAGAAACACCCGTTGGCAGAACTTCTTCATGCCGTGGGCGGCTTCATCAAGGAATACGAGGACACGCACTGCGACCTGCCGAAGGCTTCCGGAGTAGATTGCCTGCGCTTGCTCATGAATGAGCACGGGCTGAGGCAGGCGGACCTCGCTGAGATCCTTGGCGGTCAGAGCGTGGTTTCGGCGGTTCTGGCCGGCGATCGCGAGCTGAACCTGCGACAGATTCGTCGTCTCGCCGAGTTCTTTCACGTCTCGGCGGCTGTGTTCGTTTGAGCGACAATTCTCCGGGTTTGTGCCGCGCTTGACCGTGACACTGACCGGCGAAGGGTTTGACCTGCCCATTCCGCTCGGCTAAACTTATCGGTGATGACCGCCCACGACGAAGGCTACAAACTGCTGTTTTCGCACCCCGAGATGGTGCGAGATTTGCTGCGCGGTTTTGTCCGCGAACCTTGGGTGGAAGAACTCGATTTCAATACGCTCGAGAAGCAGCCGACGTCGTTCATTTCCGAGAAGCTGCACAAGCGCACCAACGACATCGTCTGGCGGGTGCGCTGGCACGATAACTGGCTCTACATCTATATTCTGATCGAGTTTCAGTCGTCCGACGATCCGTTCATGGCGCTGCGGATGATGTCATACATTTCATTGCTGTGGCAGGACCTCGTCGCCCGCAATGAGTTGCAGCCTGGCCGCAAGTTGCCACCCATTCTGCCGATCGTTCTGTACAACGGCAACGAGCCCTGGAAGAGCCCCTGCGACGTCGGGGAACTCGTGGGCGCAATGCCTGCCGGGCTCGACCGCTATCGGCCGCGGGTCTCGCATCTGGTCATCGACGAGTCGGCTTATACTGAAACCGATCTCGAGCCTCTTCGTAACCTGGTTGCCGTCCTGTTTCAGTTCGAGCATTCGCGTGACGAGACAACTGTCCTCCACCTGATCGAACGGCTCCTCGTCTGGTTGCACACCGAAGAGCAAACGAGCTTGCGCCGCGCATTTGCGGTGTGGCTGAAGCGTGTTTTCTTGAATACGCATGCGGTTGACGTGACCGCGTCCCAACAACTGCACGAGTTAGCGGAGGTCAAAGTCATGCTGGTCGAGAATCTCAAACAGAGCATCGCGCGTCGCATTGCCGAGGGCGAGGCCAAGGGCAAGGCCGAGGGCGAGGCCAAGGGCAAGGCCGAGGGCAAGGCCGAGGGCAAGGCCGAGGGCGAGGCCAAGGGGAAGGCCGAGGAGCAGAAGTCGATCGTTCGACGCATGCACGGGCTGGGCCTCTCTGTCGGCGAGATTGCTCGCTTTGTGGGCATCGATGAAGGCAAGGTCCGCCAGTTGATCGAATCCTGAACCCGAGTCATCGCCGCCAAGCGCGTCTCTCCAGCCGCATGAGTTGGCGGCGATTTGGTTTGCTCGAGTGGCGGCAGATGCCGCGGAGCCTGGTGAGGTTCGGGTTGCGGATCGTTGGGTGGGCCAGCGCCTTGGCCCAGGAGCACTTCCATGTTGCGCATTCTGACCGCCGGTGAGGCCCACGGGCCGGCCTTGGTCGGCATTCTCGAAGGGTTGCCGCGCGGCGTCGTGGTGCGGCAGCGCGATTTCGCTGCGGTGATGCACCTGCGCAAGGCCGGGTACGGGCGCAGTGCCCGCATGCAGATCGAGACCGATCGTGTGCGCGTGCTCGCCGGGGTGCGCTTTGGCGAGACACTGGGAACGCCGCTCGCGGTCGTCATCGAAAACCGCGATTTCAAGAACCACCGACGGGACATGGCCGTGTTTGGGCGGCGGCCGGCGAACGTGGCCCCGGTGACCTGCCCGCGACCCGGCCACGCGGACTGCGCCGGCGCTGCCCGCTATGGAACCGATGACCTCGTGGCCATCAGCGAACGGGCGTCGGCGCGCGAGACCGCCGTGCGGGTGGCGTTGGCGGTGCCGTGTCGCAATCTCTTGCAGCAGTTGGGTGTCAATACAATTGGCTACGTTGTTGCCATTGGCGGTATTCTGGCACAGAATCCTGGTGCAGGAGCCGACTCGGTGGCCGAGTTGGCGGCGGCCCGTGCGCGCAACGGCGCCGATTTTCTCGGCATCGATGCCGCGGTGCTGCCACGGTGGCGCAAGCTGGTCGACCGGGCGCGCGACCGCGGCGATACGCTGGGCGGCTCGGTCGAAGTGCGCGTCGATGGTCTCCCGGCCGGGCTCGGCAGCCACGTGCAGGCCGACCGTCGGCTCGACGGGCGCATCGCCCAGGCCCTGATGGCGATTCCCGGCGTCAAAGCGGTCGAGATCGGCGGCGGTGTGGCGATGACGACCCGGCTGGGCAGCGACGTGCGTGACGCTTTCGTCGCGCGCGCGACTTGCGACGATAAGTGCCCGACGACGGCGAGTCGGTTCCCCGGTGGCGCGCCACGGCGCTGCAGCAACCACGCGGGCGGGGTCGAAGGCGGCGTGAGCAACGGTGAACAACTGCTGGTGCGCTGTCATATCAAGCCGGTGCCAACGCTCGGGATGCCGACGACGACCATCGACCTGGCGACCGGAAGACCGGCGCCGACGCCGCGGCCACGCGCCGACGTGCAGGTGGTGCCGGCGTTGGCAGTGATTGCCGAGTCCGTCATCCTGATGAATGTGGCCGACGCCCTGCTCGAACGATTCGGCAGTGCGACGGTTGTCGAGTTACAGCGGGCTTTGACGGCCGGTGCCTGCGAGGTGGATCGGCCCAAGTGATACAGACAACATAAGCACAATATATTGCTTCATGTCTGGCCAGACGCGGGCCGGTCGTGCCCGCATGGCAGAACGATGCCAGTGCGCGCCGTCATGGCAAATTCTGCCGGGAATCGCCGCCCGATGTGCTACCCTTGGTAAACGAGTGCACCCAACACTGCCATGTCCGCCCACGCGCAACAGCTCCAGAACCCGCTGAGAAGCACGGTGACATCGGTCGTCGATGTCGCAGAACGTGCTGGACTCGTGGTGCGGTGGGCCGAGTGGCTGGTCTTTGTCGCGGTGCCCGTGCTGCTGGTGACCTGGGGTTGCGAACTGTTGCTTCAGGGTGTGGCCGAGGTCACCAGCGGGTTGGCGCAGGCCGCGCGTCGCATCGTGACCGGGTCGCTGCCGGCCCGCGCAGTGCTCGAACACTTCAGCGACGGAGTTCCGCTGCCGATCGATCACCCTTTGGCCCCGGGAGAGCGGAAACTCGGCACGGTGGCGCGCGCTCTGTGTGAACTGGAGCAGTTTCTTGGCAGTCGCCATGCACCTTCGGTCGCGCAGATGAACCTGTGGCGCGACGCTTTCGGGTTCAGTTTCATGGCCGATCGCTTTCGTCTGCAGCGACGGGTGCCGGTCGAAGTGACCGTGGGGCGCCGTCGCGCCTGGCTCGTCTGGGATTACGCCCGCGGCAACACCGGGCGCGTGCGTGTGGCTGCGCTGCCGATGCCGTCGGTGCTGCGCTTGCTGCAGGGCAACCTGCGGGCGTGGGTTGCCGAGAACCGGCTTCGTCATCGGGGTGCGATCGTGGCCCGGCAGACGCGGTCGATGTCGGGTTTCGGTCGGCGAGTCGATCGGGGCCGTCTCACCCTGTGTTGGCACGATCGCTATGCGGGGGCGCGGCAAGGCGAGGTGATTGCCGGCGGCATCGGTCATCTCGAGGTGCTCGAGGGCGGCTTGCTGGTGTATCTCGAGCGGGACGTCAGCCGTCGCGTGCTGCTGTCCGCCAACCCATGGCGGTGGGCGATGCTGCCGCTGCTGTTGGGCATCGCCACGGTCGTGCATCGACGGGGCCAGACGCGCGAGACGCGCACGACCCTGCGTCGCCGCCTGACGCTGTTCCTCGTCATCATCGTGGCGGCGCCGCTTGGATTGACCGTCATGCTGGTCGTCGTGGCCGTCACCGACCGTGAAGAACTGCGGCGACAGGAGTTGACCGGACGTGCATACGATGAGTTGCTCCGTTTCGACGACGGCTTTCAAGAAGAGATCTGGCGATCGCGGCGCGTATTGAAGAGCTGGCTTGCCGATGCGACGTTCGCGCGTGCCGATCTGCCGGCGATCGTGCAACGGGGGCGGCGCATGATGGCGGCCGGTGAGTTTCAACGTCTCGATTTGCGCGACTGGGACGGCCGCCGCCTGTTGTTGATGTCGCCCGATCCGCATGGCGCAGGTTTTACGCGCATCGCGCAGATGCTGGCGGAGTGGGCGACCGTGCAGTTCGATCCGAATCCGGAGTTGGCGGGGCGAATGCGCTTGACGCCAAGTTATGCCATCGCCCAGGAGCTCGCCGACAATCTCAGTCTGGCCGTGGGCGACATGATGTACTCGCCGCGCACGTACTGGACCGTGCGCAACGGTGATTCGACCTATCACTGGTATTGGGAATTGCCCGAGTCGCGCGCGATCAAGGTGGCCGTGCGCTGCCTGTTGCGCAGTGAGCGGCAGTCGGCGGGGGCATATCTGGGCCGCCACCTGGTGCGCAACCGTGCTCTGCGGTTGCTGGCCCGCACCCGCGAGGATGGTCGCTGGTTCCCGGGCAGTCCGGCTGGGCACGATGTGCATGAGATGGTCGATGCGGTTCGGCGGACCGGCCTGTCGATGCGCGCCGAGGTGCGCGTCGGCGGGGCGCCGTTCCTGGCGGTGGCGATGGCCGGGGCCCGCCTGGCGGGCACCGATCTGGTGGCGCTGGTGCCGCTGGCCGAGCTGCAGGCCCCGCGGCAGGCGGCTGCCCAGGCGGTGTTGCTGCTGCTTGCGGCGGCGCTGGTGTCGGTGTGGCTCGCGGCCGGACTGCTGGCCCGTGGGCTGGTGCAACCGGTCGACGACATCATGTCAGGCATTGCTGCCCTGCGGCTGCGGCGTCCGTCGTTTCGCATCCCCGTGCGTGAACACGACGAACTCGGACGCATGGCGGCGGCCTTCAACACGATGATCGACAATGTCGACGAGTGGGCGATGGCGCGGCAGGTCCATGCTCTCTTGCTGCCGGAGCGCATCACCGTGCCGCGTCCGTTTGCGGCCGAACTTGTGCGCCCCGAAACCCCGGCCATCGACGGGCAGCTTTTTGACGGCTGGCCTGATGGCGAGCGGCGGTGGCGGTTCCTGATCGGCGAAGTCTCGGGCGGTGGCGTCAACGCCGCCCTGGTGATGGCCATGATCAAAGCCTCGTGGTTCACCCACTGCGACGAGGTGCGCGATGCGGCGACCTTGCCCACGGTGTTTGGCGACATCGTGCGCAGCAATGGTGGACGCACGTTGCATGCGGTTATGGGCCTGCTCGATGCCGATGCCGGGGTGGTCGAATTGGCCTGGGCGGGAACGCCCAGCATACATCGTATTTCGTCGTTTGCCGGGCCGGAGGAACGCCTCGCCCTTGCGGCAACTCCGGCATTGGGAGCAGTTGCCGAGGTGCCCGCAGGGGGATGGCGCGAGCGTTTGCGTCTGCCGCTCGAACCCGGGGTCGAGCTCACGGTGGCCTGCCGTTGCGCGCCGGCGGTTGGCGCCGGATCCCTGGTCCTGCGGTTGCGCCGGGGTGCGACTTCCGGTGAAGGTGCGGCATGACCGCGTTGACGCTGCGCCAACTGCACGAGCAGGAACGGCAGAAGCGGGGACTCGAGTTCCTGCTGACCCTGGTGCTGCCGTTGTTGGTCGCCTTCGTTGCCGGCGAACGCATTCTCTTCGACCGCGAAGAGACGCAGGTGCGCGCGCTGGCTGCGGCTGTCGATGCCGAACTGCGCGAAGCGATCTATCGTGGCGGCCCGGCGGGGCGGATCGAGAGTGCCTTCGCTGCATTGGCCCGACAACTCGAGAGTCGCCGGTTCGAGGCCGGGACCGACAGCGAGCAGTTGCCATGGCCGTCCCCGACACTGGGTCTGACGACCGTCGTGTTCAATGAACGTGGGCAACCGTGGACAGCTCCGGGGGAGGTGTTGCCGTCACGTTATGTATTGACACGGTTGTGGGCCGACCTGCTCACGGCACGTGAAGACACGCGGCACATGGAGCTGTACCGCACCCTGCTCGGCCGCCGCACCGAGATGTGGCGATTGCGGGCCGGGGCAGTGAGTGCGGCGCCGATCACCAAGGATCAGCGCCCCGGGTTCATTCGCTGGCAGCATTACGTGGGGAGCGGGCATGCGGGCGGGTTGTTGATGATCATGATCGCGCCGCCGCCCGATTTCGCGTTGGCGGTTGACTCGAGTCGGCGGTTCTTCGGGACCTCCGCCTGGGCGGTGTTCGACCCTGAGTCGGGGCGCAGTGCGAGCGGCGAGGAACGCGAGGACTGGGGCCACGTGTTGATGCGCTCGCTCGGCCGCGAGGCCGACGCATTTGTCACGGCAACGCATGTCTGTCGCGCCCGCCGGCATCCCAACGGCCTGTGGTTGTTGCGGGCGGTGCCGCACACGACCGCCTCGACGCAACTGGCCCGGCAACGCCTCGGCTTCTTTACATTTGCGGCCATGCTGTTGCTCGTCTGGCTCTGGTTCGTCACCCGGTGGTCGCCGCTGGCCGGTCTGGGTCTCAGCTCGCGGGTCCTGGTGATGCTCGTGCTGGCGGGCGTGCTGCCGCTGGCAATCACGGTCGCCTGGGCGATCACGGCCGACCGGGGCCGCCAGGCAGTCCTGCTGCAACGGATTCAGGAGGAGAACACCGAGCGGCTCCGGGGTGCCGAACGCGGCATGCTCGAACAGACCGAGATTCTCGAACAGGCGTTCGCCCGCATCGCTCGCTGGCCATCGATTCGGGCGGGCGACCCCGTGCGGGGCGCCCGCATTGGCGAGATCCTCTTTAACCGCCAGCGGGTGTTGTCTGTATTGAAAACATATGCACAATCTGGCGCGCCGCTGCTGCAATACGATCACGATCGGGCCGGCAATCTGCTCGACAGCCTGCCGCGTCACGTCATGCCGCACTTCCTCGGCGTGCGTAAAGACCCGACCGGGGAGTTCGAGCGACTGACCGACGAGATCACGCTGGGCCCCATGGGAATGTCGTCGATCATGGACGTGCCGGCGCGGGTGAGTTGGCAGGGCATGGGGCGCGACACCGCGGCCGTGTATTTCGAACTGCTCGAGCCGTCCGCCACCGCCCCGGTCGTGTTGGCCCTGATGGCGCAAGGACACAACCTCGAAATGGAACGGTTCTTTCGCCACCGCTTCGATGGCCGCTGTTACGCGTTTTCGACCTACGAGCGCCGCTGGATGTTCCGCGAACCGGCCTTCACTGCTGCCCAGACGCTGTTGGCCCGCACCATGGTGGGTCGGGACTCCCAGCACCTGGTCGAATGGACACCAAGCGCTTCAGGGTCCGAGGCCCGCCTCTGGACAGCCCTGCCCTGCACCATCGAGCCCGAATTCTGCCTGATGACCTCGCAACCGTTGACCGTGGTCTGGACGGCCATGGCTTCGTTGCGGTGGATGCTGGTGTTGGTGGCCTTGTTGACCGCCGCGCTCGCCATCGGCGTCGCTGCCATGCTGTCGCGCGAGTTGCTCGGGCCGATCGGGGCGATCACGCGTGGGCTGACGGCGCTCGAGCGGCGCGACCTGCAGGTGCGGTTGCCGCGTCTGCCGTTCGAGTTTGGCGAGGTGGCCGCTGCGTTCAATGCCATGATGGTCGAGCGCCACGACCTCGATCTCGCCCGTGAGGTGCAGCGGCACATCATGCCGAGAGAAATACCATGTATTGCTGGTTACGATCTGACCTACAGTTGTCGCAGTTTGACCGATGTCGGGGGCGACTATTGTGACATCCTGCCTTGCGCCGACGGGCGGTGGTTGGTTCTCATCGGTGATGTGACCGGGCACGGCATCGGTGCCGCCTTGATCACCACGATGGTTAAAACGCTGGCGGTGCAGGCGGTGGCCGCTGGAGATGGCCTGCCCGTGCTGTTTCGCCGCTTGAACAAGATGATGCTCAGCATCATGCGCCGCATGCGCAATGTGACCCTGGCTGCCTTGTTGTTGGACCCGGGGCGCCACGAGATCGAGTGGTTGCTGGCCGGCCATCCACCGCCGATGCTGCGCCACGCCGACGGACGCGTCGAGGAACTCGAGATGAACGGGTTCCCACTCGGATGCGTCAAGAGCATTCCAGTGGTGCCGAAAACCACGGCGCTGCCGGCGGGGTCGGCATTGGTTGTATTTACAGACGGCTACACCGAATCACTCGATCCGACCGATGACATGTTGGGTTATCAGCGGTGGACGCAAGCGCTGAGCGAGGCCCCGGTCGAATCGGCCCAGAGCTGCCACGATCACCTGGTGGCGGTGCGCGACCGGTTCGCCCAGGGCGTTCCGGCCAACGACGACCTGACCATGCTGGTGATGAAACGCGGCGCGCTCTGAACTGCGGGTTGGTGGCCGGCGCGCCGCCCTGTCAGCCCTGCCGCCAACACCGGTTGGCATCGGCAAGAGTTCCCGGTCTCCCTTTGGTCGGGGTGTCGACGAAGAGCGGGAATCCTGGTATCATGCCGACGTCTGCCGATATCGATGGATGCGGTGGTCACATCGGTCGATGGGCAGTCCCAACCAATGCGTTGTGGCAGGCTGCGCGGCAGACGCGAACCCGAAAAGCGAGGAGAGCAAGACGCATGAATTTTGCCAGGTATTTTCTGGTCGCGGCGACCATGTGGTTGGCCGTGCAGGGCGGAGTCGCCCTCGCACAGCCGATGCCGATTGGCGAAGTGGCCAAGCGTATCCGCGGCGATGCGCAAGTCCCGGTGGTCTACCAGAAACAT
>CAZADH010000119.1:0-17454 GCA_964483805.1 uncultured bacterium | reverse complement strand
GTTGGCACTGCATCAAGATTCCCAAGCCATGCGGATTAATGATGCACCGGCCCTGACCAAAATTCCCGTTCTGAAAACTCGTCACCCAATCTCTGGTATAGTTGAGAGAGACTCAGTGTACCGGTGAGATTTCGGCACGAGGACACAACATTGACGAGGGGGCAACCATGAAACTCCGATCTCTACGACTGGCCGCTTTGATCTGCGCACTGTTGCTGCCGGCCGCCGCGGTTTTCGCCGTGCAGGCCGCCAACCCGCGCGACCTGCTGCGAACCCACCGGGTCGATGGCAGCGGGTCCGGCAGCGGTTCGGCTTCCGGCCTCGACCTGTCGCCGCTGGGGTTCATCCGCCACTGCCTGGGCAGTTTCGTCGGGCCCTATTACACCGAAGAAGTCGCGCGCGGCAATGCGGCCGAAATCAGCTCGGGCCAGAAACATCCCTGGCAGAAGTGCGACGACATGATCCGGTTCTTTGGCGTCAAAGATGCCAAGACCATCGTGTCCATCGTCTTCAAGGTTGCCCTCAACCGTGCCCCCACCGCCGACGAACTCGCGTTCTGCAAAGCGGCCCTCGAGAAGGGTTACCCGGTCGCCCAGTTCATTCGCGATCGGTTCAATGACCCGGCGTGCCCCTGGCTGGCGCGCTACGGCGAAGCGAAGGTCACCGATGCCACGATTGGCAACGAGACACTGGCCGGCTACAACGGCACCCGGTTCCAGAAGCTGATCGATCTGGTCAAAGGGTTCTGCGACGCCAATACCGCGTATGTATATGCAGCCGGCCACACGCGGGTCGAGGGGTTCCCCAAGACCACCGACTGTTCGGGATTCACCGGCAGCCTTATTGACAAAGTATTGCGCATGGCGGGTCTGCCGTCGCCGCTCGGATCGTGGTTCCCGTCGAGCCAGAACTACGCCGACAGCCGCGCGCTGACCAAACCGATCCTCGGGCCGGGCGAGTATCCGCCGCCGAACCCCCGCGACCGCATCCAACCGGGCGACATCTTCGTGCTCGGGCCGCCGGCGCCCGGCAAGGTTGGCCACGTCGGCATCTTCATGGGCTACGACCGCGCCGGCAACCCGTTGATCGCCCATTCGACCCCGTCGACGGTCAAGGCCGAAACGGCGAAGTACGGACACATCGGCCAGTCGGGCGTGCGCGTCGAGATCATGCCGGCGAGTTACCGCGGCAGTCGGTGGCGCGGCATCTACCGGGCCAACGGCATGGACGAGGCGCTCAACAAGTTGAGCGGCATCTGACCATGTCGACGGTTCTCTCGCCACGCGGTCACCCGTATCAATGTCTCCGGGTTGTGGCAGCGTTGTTCGCCGCCATCGCCGTCGCCGCCGTCGGTTTCGCCGGTCCACTGGCCGGGTTGCCGGTGGTCACACTTCCGGTCGGCGCCGGTCCCGAGCAGGTGTCGGTGAACGTCGCCTCCAACGGCCAGATCCTCGATGGGCCGTTCCAGGGGCCGACCGCCGTCTGCGCGCTCGGTGACCGCTTTGTCGTCGCCGACACCCTCGCCGCCCGGGTGCTGATCGTCGAGCGACCGGGCAAGGTAGCCCGCGCGATCGCACTCGAACCGCTGGCGAAGCAGGCCGGTCTGGCGACGACACCGGCCATCGTCGACGTCATCCCGCTCGGGTCGCCCACGAGTTCCCTGGCCATCGCCGATGCGGCCAACCTGCGCATCATCGTGGTCGGCCTCGACGGTCTTTGGCAGAAGACGCTGCCCGCGACCGCCAGCGACGCGGCCCGTCTGGCGTCGCTCGGCCGGCTCCACGCCGGAAAAAGTAATACGTTGTATGTCGAAGATGTCGCCGGCCGCCAGGCGGTCCGTCTCGACGCCAACGGCAAGGTCGAGGCCGTTCTGGCCGAGGCCCTCGCCATCGCCGGCAACGCCGAGGGGCAGTTGATCCAACCGGTGTTTCGCGGTGACGCCAAGAGTCGTGATCTGTGCGCTCTCGACGAGCAGGGGCAGCCCGGCTTCGTCGTCGGCCTCATCGAGGCCGATACCGAGATCAAGCTGATCCGCCCTCTGCGCATGCTGCCCGGCGGCGATCTCGTGGTCTGGTACGCCCTGGCCAGCGACGAGGTCATCGTCGCCATCGAACCGGGCGGCAAGTCCCGCGAACTGTGGCGCGGCACCGCGCCAAGCGGTCCCGAAATGACCACGCCGTTCGTGGTCGACGACGACGGCGCCGTCTACGTCGCCCAAGCAAGCGCCGCAAAGTGGCAACTGCTGCGGGTGTCGCGGGCGGGAAGGTAGAACCGCACTCCAAATCGCGGGTCGCACGCCCGACCGCGGCCGGGACAACGGCGGTTCCGGCCGCGGTTCGATTCTTCTCGGCGATTCCCAACCTCCGTGCTATGATGGGCTCCGACGTACACACAATCGAATCCGTCGATTCCTTGGCGAGAAGGATTTGGCCAGAAGGCTGACCGGGTACTCTCGAGGCGTCCCCTTCCGAGGCTCGGCGTGACTAACCAGGAGGGGATCGTGAGCGAGCGAATGGCAGTCTTCACGAACCCGGTGGCCGCTGCCCGTCGCAGTCGGACTCTTCGAAGACCGCAGGAGCCAATTCCCAGTGCGCCGTACCGGTCGGCCGCAGCAAAGTGGTTCACTTCGAGTATTCTCATCATTGGGGTGATTCTCGTTTGCGCGGTTGATGTTGCCGCGGCAGTGCCGCCCAGGCCGCGACACATGGCCGACACGGGAAAGCAGTTGACGCCTGCGCAAGCCAGCCGCTCCAACGCTGCCGCACCCCAGAGGACGAAGCACAGAAAATCGGCGCGTCGGTCTCATCCGACTGGTCAGGCCGCAAATCAACGCCAGGTTCCGCCCGAATGGAACTGGTTCCCGGCGAGCGCAACCCTTTTTATACCGGCAAGTCGGCACGTTGGTGCGCCCCCGGTAACACCCGAACAACGGCCCCCGGACGGACCGGCGATCGCAGCAACAGATGCCCCGATCGACTCCCGGCAACGGCTCCAACTCTTGCTCGTTCGTTTCCAGAAGCGCGCATCGCGCAGGAGCACCGAAGCAGCGCGCCTGGGCAAACCGTGGCCCCTCGTCCCTCCTCCCGAGATCAGCAACACGTCGGCTGTCGCCGCCCACTCCGCTCGGCATGGTCCAGACGCTTGTGTAACTCGCCCGACCTCAGAACTGACGGATCGGGCAACAGCATCGTCGACTTCAACACCTCACGATGGCAGAGCGGCCGTCCCCCTACCCACGACAAAATCAGCACGGGCTCGACTGCAGATCTCAGTTGGAGCAAACAGTTGCGATGTCTCTGGGTCTGTTCACGGTGGTGGTCATTCGCTCGATATCAACGGTCAGAGCGAAATCAAACGTGCGACGGGTTCAACTGTGTCGATGGCTTGGCACGAACCTCGGCGTGACCGTCTGCACCTTCGCTGGCAGTCAGCGAAACACCGGGGGCGCCTTACCCGAGAAGCCCAGATCGACAACCGCTCCTATCCAACTGCCAGTGAGTTGAGTCGAGAGGCCTCCGTGCTGGAAACGGGGGCGGCGCGCACCATCGTTGACCGAAAGAACACGCAACTCGCATTGGAGTATGGCGTGCAGTGGCATCACTACGACCTCAACATCGACGATGTGAGACCCGGCGGGATGAGGCGAGGCACGGTGTCGCAACGTTTCACCGTACCCTACTTCGGGGTCGAGGCTCGACAGAAGAGTGCGAGGAGCGTGGCCATCGCAACACGAATTGGTCTATCGGTCGGGGAGCTCGGGTTTGAAGGGGCACGACTGAAAGATGGCCGCATCGGCATTCAGTTCCAGATGCCTTCTTCGGGCACGGTGAACCCGAGCCGTTCCGAGTGGATGGTCGAAGCGGGTTATCGCGACTGCAGACTGGATGCAACCAGCGCAGGGATTGACTCGACATCGGCCCAACGCGGGGCATATATAGAAATATCATCTGTTTTCTGATGATATAAATGCTTTTTTGACAATACAGGGAGGGCCGACCATGCGGGGAACCTACAGCAGCGGTCTCGACAACGGAACATCCCTCGTTCTTTGCTGCACAATGTTTGCCGCGATTGTGGTCTGGAGCATTGGCTGTGGTGGTGGAAGCATCAGCGGCGGAACGACCGACACGCTTGGCGCCACGCCATTTCAACTTGGCGGTCGGGCCGTCGCGCCGGCCTCTATTTATGCGTCTGCCGGTGCGTCGATCAGACCGGCCACTGGCGCGAGCGATGACGAAGCGGCATCTGAACCCGTTCCGCTCGTCAATGCCGAGGTCTGGTTTGAAGCGAATCCGGATCTGCGCACACGAACAGATGCCCAGGGCTCCTTCAACTTTGCCGATGTGCCGCCCAACGAGCACCGGATCGTGGGAAAGTTTGCCGATATCTCGTTTTCGCGAACCCTACGAGGTCGATCCAATGCGGTGCGAGCGCCGATCGGCTTCGATCGTTGGAATGTGGGCGATGTCCTGCTCGATGTTGGTGTCAAGTATGTCCAAGGCGTGATCAAAAACGTCGACGGGCTCCCGATTCCGGATTCGAAAATCATTACCTGGGGAGAAACGGTCCGCTCTGACGACGATGGCAAGTTCCGCACGCCGTCTCTGCCGCGAACGGCCGACGAAGTTGAACTGCTCATCGAAGGGAGCGTCGAATACGAAAAGGCGCGCGTGCGAACGCGCTTTATCTCAGACCTGCCGACGACCGTCGAGATAACCCTCGTTCGTGCGGGCAGCAACGCCAATCACTGGCCCTACGCGATGCTGACGACGGATCGCAACCAGGTGCAGACAGGCGAAGCCATCACCATTCAGGCAACGCTGATCGATGACGATCCGGCCGACATCGGCCGTCTGAACGGTCGATGGACGAGCACCGATGGTCGCCTCGCCTCCACCACCGATCCGCTTGCCGTCCGTTGGATAGCCCCCGCAACAGATGGGCTGGCGACCGTCGCAATAACGGTCACAGACCCTGCCGGAGCATCGGCGTCAACCTACCTTCCCATCCAGATCGGAACCGGATTCTATCGCGACCAGACAGGCCCGGGGTTGGCCGGTCTCGTTCCCGGGTCCGGGGCAGTGGCCATCCCAATCAACACGCCGGTTCAATTGACGTTCGATGAGCCGGTGGTGGTACAGACTGTCGCCGAATCATTTCAACTGATCGGCGAGACGGGCTCCGCCCTGGCATGCCCGCTCGACAACCCGACCTCCGGCGCCGCGCGGTCAGTGACGCTCCGACCTTCACCGGCAATGAACCCATTGAGCCGCTACCGCGCAACCCTTCGCGGCGGCCCGGCGGGGGTTCGTGACATGGCCGGCAATCACATGACCGAAGACCGCGTCTGGGAGTTCACCACCGCTCCTGGTGCGGATTCGGTCGGGCCCCAGATCGTCGCAATGGTCCCTGCCAACGGCGAGACCAATGTCGCCTCGAACACGCGCATCACCCTGCGATTCAGCGAAGCCATGGCAACGGCAACCATCGACACGTCGGTTGTCGCAGTTACCGCCGGGGGCATCGCCGTTGGTGGCACGCTCAGTTTCAGTGCCGACGGCACAACCGCAACCTTCACACCTTCCACGTCGTTGGGTGCCGGAACCGTGGTATCGGTGCGGGTTACGCAGGACTGCCGCGACCTTGCGCGCAATCCTTTACAGACGGTTTTTGCCGCCGGCTTCCAGATCCGCAACCCGGCGCTTGGCGCCCCTGCCGTTATCGTGTCCACCGTCCCGCCCAACGGGACGATCGGCGCCGCGACCAGCACGGCCATCGCCGCACGTTTCGACCGCCCGGTGAACGCGTCGACGCTGTCTGCCGGCGCAACTTTCCGCGTTGCATCAGGAACGCAGACCCTATCGGGAACGGTTGATGTTTCCGGCGACGGTCTGGTGGCAAGCTGGTCTCCCGCTGCTCCCCTGCCCGCTGGCGCTGCAATTGTATGCATCATCACCGCCGACGTGACCGACACGACCGGTGCCCCTCTCGGTCGGGAATGGTCGTGGTCGTTCACAACGGCAACGGCGCCCGAAACCACGCCACCTTCCATCGTGTCGGTCACCCCCGCGAGTGGAGCCGTCGCCGTTGCCACGGGCGGGACTGTGATCGCCATTGGTTTCAGCGAGCCCCTCGACCCAGTCTCGGTGGCCTCGAACTCAGTGGTCGTTGCGAGCGGCGGGGTACCTATTCCCGGGGCACTGGGCGTGAGCCCAGATGGGCTTACGGTGACCTGGATACCGACGCAAGGACTCCCGCCATCGGCTGTCGTGGTCGTGACCGTCACGCCGGCGGTGAGGGACCACGCGGGGAACAGGATGGAGACAACCGTGCTGTGGTCGTTCCGAACAACCGACCAAACCGACCAGATGCGCCCGCAAGTGGTGACCTTCAGCCCTGCGGACAACGCGGTTGGCATCGCGGCCTCAGATCCGATCTCGATTCGATTCAGCGAGGCCATGAATGGCTGGACGGTATCGCCCTCAACGGTGAGCGTAACCAGCGGCAGCACTGCGATCGCTGGTTTTGTCGGCATCAGCGCCGACGGTCGCCTTGCAACCTTTGTCCCGGCCCAGCCGTGGCCGTGGACGTCACTGATATCGGTCCGCATCGCCAGTACCGCCGCGGATCTGGCATGGAACCCGATCGGAATCGATACGACCTGGAGTTTCCGGGTCCGAGACGAGCCCGATCTTGTCACACCAACGCTTGTCGCGTTTTCGCCTGCCGACGGAGCCACCGCCGTTAGCACCGGGACTGCCGTCACCGTACAATTCAGCGAAGCCATGGCCGAGTCGACGCTTGGACCTGCGGCAATCCGCCTGTCAAGTGGATCGACGACAATCAGCGGCAACATCAGCATCGGCGTCGGCAACCGGGTCGCCACGTTCACCCCTTCTTCGCCACTCCCCTATTGGGCTTCGATCACGGTCACGTTATCTGGCGACGTTGCCGATCCCGCGGGTAACCGCCTGGGCAATGATCGTGTCTGGACCTTCGGCACGCCCGCCGAACCTGACGCCACGGCACCGGTGTTGCTCGCGCGTTCGCCCGCCGTGGGGGCGGTCGGCGTCGTCGCCGACACGGCAGTTTCCGTCACGTTTTCTGAGGCGATGGCGACGAACACGATCGACGCGACAAGTTTCACTCTCGCATCAGGAGCGGCCCCGATTGCCGGACTCATTTCGTTCAGCGCAAATCGCACGATCGCCACTTTCACGCCCTCAGCCCGCATTCCCCAAGGTTCGCTGCTGACGGCGAGATTGGCCGGGTCGTGTGCCGACCTGGCCGGCAACACCCTGGGTGCCGACCAAACCTGGACATTCAACACTGTCGCGCCGCTGCGGCTATTGGCAATGGTGCCGGCATCGGGGGCAACTGGAGTGTTGGCAACAGCACCGCTGTCACTGACCTTCGACAAGCCAGTATCCCCGGCATCCATCGGCAGCGGCACACTCGAACTGGCCACTGCGAGCGGTACGGCGACGGGCTGGCAATCGGTGACGCTCAGCGCCGATGGTCTGGTGGCAACTTTCGTCCCGGCCCGTTATCTCTTCCCGCCGGGCTGGGTCGCTACCATTACGCTCGCGGTTCGCGGTACCGATGGGAGCATGCTGGACAACCCGGTGCGCCAGACCTTTTCAACCAGGCACTGGACGCGACAGTTTGGGACGGCGACGGCCGACAACGTGCGCGGTCTTGCGCGCAACAGTTCGGGCCGACTCGTCGTTGCCGGATTGACCAACGCATCAATGGATGGCCAACCCTACGCAGGCAGCACCGACCTGTTTGTCTCGGCCTGGGATGAGGCGAACCACATTTTGACCCGGGCCTGGACTTGGGAAGACGGTTCGGCGGTAGCCGAAGACATGCCCGGTGGTTCTGTGGCCTTCGATGGCGCCGGCAACGTATACGTGGCAGGCCACACCAGCGGAGCCCTTCCCGGATATGCCAATCTTGGCAACTCCGATTGGTGTCTCGAAAAACTGGCACCCGGCGGAACTCTGACCTGGCGACGGCAGTTTGGCACCGCCGGCCAGGAGTGGATGGGAGAATTGCGCGCCGACGCCGCGGGCAACCTCTTCTTCTCCGCAACGACCCCCAATACGTACGGTGGTCACCCATCCCGCGGCAGCCGTGACACCTATTTCATGAAATACGACACCACGGGAGCCCAGGTCTGGGTGCAACAGTTTGCCAGCAACCTCAGCGACATTGCCAACGGCGCGACTGTTGACGGAAGTGGCAATGTGTACACCCTGGTCGAAACGGCAGGAGTGGTCGGCACCGGATCGGCCGGCCTGTGGGACGTGGTCGTGGGAAAAATGGACGGCTCCGGCAACAAGCTCTGGACGCGGCAGGTGGGAAGCACCAACGACGACTGGGCACGGGCGATGTGTGTCGATTCCTCGGGCAATGTCTATTCGACAGGCCATACCGCGGGAAACTGGATGGTCTCGTATGGCAGCAACGACATCTGGATGATGAAACACGACGCCAACGGCAACGAGCTGTGGCGACGCCAGTTTGGGTCCACAGGAAGCGACGAACCTCTCGAGCTCAAACTGGATGGCAACGGTGACCTGATCCTCGTCGGTTACGTTGGTGCAAGTCTGCAAGGACAGCCTGCGTTCGGTTCGAGCGACGCCTTCGTCATGAAAATTTCGCCAGGCGGCGCGGTCGTCTGGGCCCGCCAATTCGGCACTGGCGGCGCCGATCAGGCCAACGGCGTGGCCATTGCCGCCAACAACGACATCTACGTTGCCGGACAATGCACCGGGGCCATCGACGGGAACACCGACAACGGCGGCACCGACGGTTACCTGGCAAAGTATGACACCGACGGCAACCGCTACTGAACCCTCTGAGCAACCCGGATTCGGTCTATGGTCACGGGCACCGGTGAACGATACGTACACCGGTGTTCGCGTATTTGTTTGTTCGCGTATTTGTCTGGCATTCGGGGCCAATTTCTGATACTCTGCTTGCGCGGGTGTCGGACGTTGCTTAACACGGCCGGGCCCGTGGATTCCGCGGAGGACCTTGAGGAGGACCGAATGCGTAAGTGTACCCTTGGTATTGTGTTCTTGGTGGTGGCAATGGTCGCCCTGACCCTGACCGGTTGTTTCCCGAAGGGTGATGACGGCGCCAATCCCACTGCGCTCGCGACGGCCAACAGCCCGTTGCCGTTGCCGCCGGGCCAGGGTGCCACGGTGCGCTTCAGCATTCAGATCGGCCCCAACACTGACAGTCTGGTGCGCCCGACGATTCGGCTGGCTACCGACACCGCCAGCGGAACGCCGACCATCGCGACCGGCACGACCACAACGGCAACGACGACCGCCAGTGTCACCGTGCGCTTCGCGCTCACGATGATCAAAGTCGGTCAGTTGCCGCCGAACAACACGGTGGTGACCGAGCAGATCGTTCCGGCCGACAACGGCATCGCCGAGGCCGTCTTCTACAACGTCGAGCCCAAGCCGACGCTGGCCGACGTCGAGATTCGCGGTCCGGCCAACACCGGTATCGATTGCATCATCGGGACGGCCACCGTTCGCGTGGCGAACTTCCACGGCGCGGCCGATCTGGTGCCGGGCGAGAACGCGATCGCGGTTCATCCCACGCAGAGCCGCTTCCGCCGCGACATCATTGCCACGACGCTCAAGTGGTTGGTGTTGCAGAACGACCTGATGCCCCTCACCTCGGGCAGCACGCTGGTGAACATGGTCGAGCGCTGCGTATCCTATATGGATCGCGGTCCCGTGACGGCCTACGCCGATGCCCAAACCCTGGTGCGCGAGTATCTGACCCGCAACTGGGGCATCGAACTCAACATCGCCAGCCCGACCGCGAGCTTCACGTTCACGGCGCCGGCAACGATCTCTGTTGTCCTCAACGTGGTCGACGCCACGGGCACCGTCGACGCTCTTGAACTCTACCTCAACAATACGAAAATCACCGACCTGCCGTCGGGCCAGACCACGTACACCCACGAGATCGCCAGCCCGACGCCGGGACGCTATGTCCTGCGCGCCATCGCCTTCAACAAACCGGGCGAACTGGTCGCCAGCTCGGTCGAGGTCCCGTTCACCGTGGCGTTGCCGGTCATCCCGCCGCCAGTGCCGACGATTACGATCACCAGCCCGAGCAACAATGCCACCTTCACCGTGGGTTCGAGCATTCCGTTCACGGTCGTGGCCAGTGGTGTGACGGCGGCGGTCGATCGCATTGCCAAGATCGTCTTCTACGAAGGCACCAACGTTATCGGCGAAGACGCAATGGCCCCCTACGAATACACCTGGGATAACGTGGCGACGTTGGCCACTTATGTGATCAGCGCCCGCGCAATCGGCCGTCTCGACGACAACGTCGCCACCTCGGCCGACGTCTCGATCGGTGTCGTGCCGGTGCCGACCTGGAACGGTACCGCCAGTTACACTTCGAGCGCCGATTTCGCCCAGGGCACGATGACCGGTCTCGAGAATCGAAGCGTCACCGACCAGTTGCAGCTCAGCTCGAGTTCGACCACGCTGCCGTTCATCTGGGTGCCCAACTCGAACGAAGGCACGATCTCGAAGGTGAACACGCGCACGGGCAAAGAACTCGGTCGCTACCGTCTCGCCAAGGTCAACAACAGCAGCCCGTCGCGCACCACGGTCGACATGTACGGCAACTGCTGGGTCGGTTGCCGCGAAACCGGCACGGTCGTTAAGGTCGGTCTCGAAGAGAACGGCCCGTTCGTCATGGCCGCTTCCGGCACCATCGCCACCGGTTCGGTCGGCGGCTGGATCGACCGCAACGGCAACGGCCGCTGCGACACCTCGCGCGACACCAACAACAACGGCAAGATCGACAGCACCGAAATACTGCCGTTCGGCCAGGACGAGTGCGTGCTGCTCGAAGTGGTCCTGATGAAGGGCCGTACTGAAGACGTATTCGTTCCGGGCACCTACACCGGCGCATACGCCAATAACAGTTGGAGCTTCGGTCCGCGCGGCATCGCGATCGATCGCCACAACAACTGTTGGGCCGGCGTGTATGGCACTCGTATGTATTACTACCTCGACGGCACCACCGGGCGCATCCTGAAGAAGATCGACGTCTCCCGCGTGAACCACAGCCCGTATGGCGCGGTCGTTGACCGCAACGGCATGCTCTGGTCTGCCTCGCTGGCCAATCACGTCCTGTGGCTCAACACCGCCGACGACACCTTCGGCGTGGTCAACCTGAGCAACTACTCATACGGCATCACCTGCGATCGCAACGGCAACGTGTATGCCTCGGGCGGCAGCCTGCGCAAGATCGACGGCACGACCAAGACCGTGCTCTGGAGCCAATCGTGCAGCGGCTCGGGCGTTTGCACCACCGACGACGGCGACGTCTGGGTGGCCGGCGGGCAGACCTATCGGTACAGCAGCACTGGCACCCGCAAAGCGGTCATCTCGACCAATGACGCCAAGGGTGTATCGGTCGGCGAAGACGGCATGGTCTGGTCGGTGCAGTACGGCGCCGAACTCATCAAGATCAACCCCAGCAACAACCAGATCGCCGTGCGCTACACGATCGGCGCCGCGCACTACTCCTACAGCGACATGACCGGTATCGTCGTGCGCTCGAACACGACACGCCTGGGCACCTGGAACGTGGTGCGCGACACCGGTCGCGACAACACGGTCTGGAACAACAGCCGCGTGAACTGGACGAGCGTCGAGCCGGCGAGCACCTCGATCACCATCAAGGTCCGCAGCTCGACCGACAACGTCACCTGGTCGGCCTGGGAAACCGCAACCCGCGGCCAGCTCCTCACGGCGACGCCCGGCGGCCGCTACCTGCAGATCGAAGCGATCTTCCAGGTCAATTCCGGCAACGAGAGTCCGGTGCTCAAAGACCTGACGATCGGCAACTGATCGACTGTCTCGACGGCCAGCCGCCGCAAAGCGGAGCCGACCGTCGACGAAACTATGGAGCAACACCGGGGGAGCAATCCCCCGGTGTTTTGTTTTTGCGCCCCCGACATCTGGTGCAGCGCGACACGCGACAAACGAGACCTGAGCCGGGAAGCGTTGCTGAGATAGACTGAACACCGACGCAGCCGCGCTCCGTACCGCGGTCATTGGCGGCTCTGAGCTCGAGGAGGATCCTCCATGCCGACACACAGCCCGCGCTGGATGCGCACCACGCCGCGTTGCGGCCGCGTCACCGGACGGTTGTTCCTCGTTCTCTTCTTGCTGGCGATGCTCGTGGTGATCGGGTGTTCGCTCAACGGACCCGACCGCGGCGGCGAACACCCGCGTCGTGGCGCAGTTTGACAACGTACCGTCGACGAATCGGCGTGCCCGTATTTCCTGGTGCCCTCGTTCAGCACTGTCCCCACGACCGTGCGGCGACACCGCGTCGGCACGGTCACCGTGGCCCGCAACGTCACCGCCATGAAGCAGTTGCTACTGCAGGGTCTGCTGGTGTCGGCGATGAAGGTCTACCAGGATTTCGCGCGCCACAACGGCGGCGTCTGCTCGCACCGCGACGGCCGCTTCGTCAGTTGGCATGTCCTCCGGTCCGCTCGGCCGAATCGTGCTAACGCCGTCTTTCCCAACCCTCAACACGGAGCCTGACTCTCCTCGAGAATCGCGCAATCTCGCAAGCGTGACTCTACCCGAGCAAAGCGCGCGTTAGCCAACAACCCTCCGGTATCTCCGCGAGACGTTCGCCAACCGCCCCGCGAACTTTTTTCCCCGCGACGCGGCCGCCGGGGATGTTCATAGTGGACGGCGTGGGCGCGACCCGTGTCGATCCACGGAGGCAGCGACCGGTGCGAAAGATGATCTCGTTTCTCAACGATTCGTGTCGTTTTCTACCTGGCCAGATTGTATGCGGACCAACTCAAAGCGGGGGCGAAGTACTCCTCGCTGTGCCGCGCCACGGCGATCTCGCTGGTTGACTTCAACCTGTTCACAGAGCACCATCATGTGCACAGCCACTTTCGTCTTTGCGATCCGCACCACGGACTGGTACTGACTGAGACACTCGACCTGCGCTTCGTCGAGTTGCGCAAGGCCGATATCTGGCCGGTCAGCCGAGTGCGAACCCGCTTCGAAAAATGGCTGCGCGATCGCCAGTCTGACCTGGCCGAAGCCCGCGATGAGGGACGCGCAGACGTCGCGCGCGCCATGCTGGCGAAAGGCTTTGATCCAGCGATGATCTCCGAACTGACCGGCCTCTCGATGGCCGAGATCGACAAGCTGCGCCGCGAACCCTGACACCCATCCCCCGGAAAATCGATCGCGGCCCCCGGCCCTGGCATCAACCGATCCCAATGGCCACCTATCGAACCAAGGGGGGCAGAAGTCGTGAAGGGCAATCCTAGAATCGGCCGGAGGATCACGACGAAGACAATCCGCGCGATGAGTCCCGTCGGCCTCGTGTGAAGGGTTACGGCTTGCTCGTTCGCCGCTCCATGGCCGCTCGGCTGAGGGACTCGACGTCAATGTCGAGCCACAGGCGCTGACGCCACTCGGTGTAGTCGAAAGGTTCGCGACCAATCAAGGCCACGAAGCGCTCGGCATCCACCTCGCCAAGGGCTTTCAACAGGGCCCCCATGCCCTCGATGCGAATCTCGGTGTCGGTTCTCATTGCGTTTCCTCCAGCACCTTCACGAACCCGATCGGATCAATGACCGTGATCCGTTCGATACTGGCAATACGTCGTATGATGTGGTCATCGGTCGTAATGAAGTGGCTGCAGTTGCCCCGAATTGCACATGCCACGTGAAGCGCGTCCTTGCTCGACAATCCCCGCTCACGCAACGCGGTAGCGTCGGCGACCAGGGCAACGTCCCCACTCGCGTCGATGACCGCTCGTGAACGCCACAGGGCGATCGCCCGTTGCCGTTCGGGAAAGGGATTCTGGTCATTTTCGAAGTCCAAGATGTACGACCATGCCGGTTCGATCTTGCCGGCGATGATCTGCTGCTGGATGTGCATTTTCGCTTCGGCCTCGAGGCGCACGCGCACGCTCGACTGATCGTCGAACGGGCGATTGTAGCAGCAGTTGTCGAGGTAGATACGCACGTGGCCTCCCGATGCCTTCGGTCCGCGGCTCCGGTCCAGGGTCCGCGCCACATTGGTATTCTACCGCGAACTACGCACCGCGTCGACCTGCAGAACTCAGGGACGCACACTTCTCTTGAACGTCGCTTCTTGTCACTGGTTCCAGATCGACGATACGACCTACGGCACGCGCGGCCGCATGATCGGCAGGGGTTCCCAGGTGATGAACGGCGCTATCCGACGCTTGTGCCGGCCGAGATCGTCAAACGCCAGGACCTCGAAGACGTGTTGCTCGCGCGGGAAGTGCGCACTGCTGCGGTGTAACGACGCATAGGCCGGAACAATGCCAACGTTGTCTTGGGCCAGAAGCCGGCGGCGAACGTTCTCGGGATCGGCGATCGAGATCGGCCACCCGGCCGCATGGATGGCCAGCAACATACAGACGACCTCGGCCATCCGACCCAGGGCCTCGCCCCGAAGTTGGATCTTGAAGCCCTTGCGGCAACCCGGTGACGGTCTGAACACGGCGAGGTCGATGTGCGTCGTGTTGCCACCACGCTTGATCTCCCACGGGTGGCCGCCGCGGTCTCGCTTCGGATGGCTGCCGTCGATCCAGTCCGCGAATTCCTGACTCGACGACGGGTCGATCTCCAGCAGACCATCATCCCGCCCGTCGGCGAACTGCTCATACATCTGGCGCCCGGTCATGGTCTTGTCGACGCGCTCATCCCGGCGCCTGCCGGCGATATACGCGATTTTGCAGATGTCGAAAAAATCGCCGGCGGTCATCGTCGGCGCGACCGTGTTCTCATCGCGATTGAAATGACCCTCTTCGACCAGGCGAACAATACGTTGTATTTTCCGGGGGCCGAGTTCGAGATCGAGCCGGTAGATATCAGGCAGACACGCGCGAACAACGGCATGCGGCACAACACCGTATCGATATCGGAGAGGATACTCGAACTGCACGCGCTTTGCGGCGCCAACCCAGTCCTTGCGCACGACTTGCAGCCAACGGCAAGCCCGGGCGATAAGGGACTCCCAAGCCGGCCACCGGCGCTCATCGCGATTGCCGTGGCCGTAACCAAAGCCCATCGGATCCGCAAAACGCACGCCCTTGCCGGGCTCGATCTCGAGGCACCCCAGATCTCCTTCAACGTGCGTTACGAAAAACGTCTTCCTGTATTTGCTGACATGCAGTTGATGCCACTTGCCGCGCTCACCCGGAAACACGAGGTTCCAGACGCGGTCGGTCACCGAGAGATCCCATGCGAACCCCTCGATCTCTGCCGCAAACGCCAACGCGAAATCTGCCTTCCGCATGTGTATTCCCCCCCCCCGATAACCCGCAAAGCAAGTATCCATAGCGCCTGTTGCGGTTTCGCACCTTGTCCGGTCCACTCCAGATGCCGGCGCCGTGCGCTTGCCACGATGATAGTCGACCGCAGACGTTGGCGCCACTCGGTGTCGTCGGGCAGAGCAAGGTTGGCCAACGCCCCCCGGTATTTTCCGTGGGAGGTTCGCCAGGAGCAACGTGGCGTCGCCTTGATCCGCTGAGGATCTGCACTCCCCGGCGAAACCTGCTGCACCAGACGCACCGCGCCGTCGCGCATTGTCTCGCCCACCGCAGTGTGTTACGATCGGCCCGACGGCCGAATGAGCCGAATGTTCCGATCTTGACTCTCTTTTCTGGAGCAAGCCATGTCGATCAACGCCACTTCACACCGTTGTTGCCGCGTATCGCCTCACCGGCCCGGCTCGGGCGCCCGCCTGGGCCGCGCCGGCGTCATCCTCGCGATGCTGATTGCGGCGCTGCTCGCGGCCCAGACCGCACCGGCAGCCCAATGGGACACGTATCAGGAAGCCTCAATCGGCCTGCGCGCCCGCGATAACGCCACGCTCGAGCGCACCGACACCGAGAAGGTTGCCGCGACCGTGCAGGAGTTCCGCTACGTGATCGACAAGTTCCGCGAACTCGATCGCCACTGGAGCCTCACGGGCGGACTCGACGTCGACCACGATCAGTTCTCCGGCGTCGAGCGACTCAGCAACACGCAGATCGGCGTGCATCTGGCGGCACGGCGCAAACTCGGACTGGGTGCGCGTGCGCCCTGGTGGCGCGTCCGCGTCGGGGCCATGCGGTTTGCCTTCGTCGAAGATGTGCGCGATCGCACCTTGACCGAAGCCGCATTCGACTTCGGCCACCGCCCCAGCACCCGGTTTTCGTGGCGTGCCCGGGCGGCCTACGAACAGGCGCGGGGCACGCATAGCGCGGTATTCGATACCGTGGCCCGCTCGGCGCAGCTCGATCTGAACTGGCAACTCAACCGCACGGTAACGCTTCGCGCCGGCGGGTTGTGGCGCAACGGCGACATCACCCCGACCATATCGGGTGGCCCCACAGCGATCCCCGACTGGGCGTGGGTTGGCGGTTCCGCCCGCACCGCGCCGTTCGCCCGCAAGGCGGTCTACCGGGTCGGCGACGCGACCACGCGCGGCGGGCACCTCGGCCTCGCGTTTGCGGCCGGCCACAATTCCGCAATCCACCTGACGTTCGAACGGCACACCACCGAGGTTACGCCTCTGGCGGTGCCGTGGTCTTATGCCAATACCAACATTGGAGCGACCTATGTCGTATCATTCTGAAATACAACGTATGTCTATTTCGTTTCGGCACGCCTGTCACCTTCTCATCGTCGCTCTAAGCGTGGCGGTGGCCTCGTTCACCGCCCTGCCATGCGCCCACGCCGGCGATTTTGTCGTGAAGGTCGTCGATGTGCAGCAGAAACCGGTGGTCGACGCCGTCGTGACGCTGACGGCCGCGACGCCGGCCCCGCTCACGCCGGCCTCCGAACCGGTGGCGATCGATCAGCGCAACAAGGAGTTCACGCCGCGGGTCACCGTGATCACACGCGGCACGCGGGTCGCCTTCCCGAACACCGATGACGTGCAGCACCACGTCTATTCGTTTTCGACGGCCAAGCGGTTCGACCTGCCCCTTTATCGCGGCAACCCGTCGGCGCTGGTGGTTTTCGATACCTGCGGCGTGGTCGTGCTCGGCTGCAATATCCACGACTGGATGAAGGCCTACATTTTTGTGACCGACACGCCGTTCTTCGCAAAGTCCGGCGCCGACGGCATCGCCACGGTCCGCGACCTTCCGGGCGGCGATTACCAGTGGCAGGTCTGGCATCCGCTGCTCAAGCAGTGCAAAGACCGCACCCTGCCCGCTGCGGTGACCGTGAGCGCAGCCCCGATCAGCGAGACGGTGACGCTCGAACTCAAACGCGAGTCGCGCCCGGCACGCACCCCCGGCGCTGCCGACGCCGGTTACCGGTAGAGGCCGCCGCTGCGCTTCCGAAGCTTTCGCGCCCGCCTCCTGACCTTCGTGGTCGGGTTGTTTGCCGTC